>DYDH01000001.1:0-10844 GCA_020717985.1 Herpetosiphon sp.
AATAGCAAGTTATGCGGTACTGCGAAAATTCTTTATTTCTGACTGCCTTATTGATAGAGGGGAGTATCCATTTGACAACAATTGCCCCATGCAATCTTGCTGGACATGTTTACAGTCACAGATAATACAAGAGTTGGAGAAAATTACATCCGAAGTCCTGAGCAGGATACGCTGTCAGCGAGAACCATGATTCCTTATCGGCTCTCAGTGATAAGTAAAAAACGAGCACAGGAATATCTTCAAATTGTCCCAAACCCTTTCAATGGCGTGGCGGCAATTCAAAATTACTTTTGGAGAATAGGTTATGGATATAGTCATTCTATCAAGGTTGCAGTTTGCCCTCACAACCATTTATCACTGGTTGTTTGTTCCCCTCACCCTCGGACTGGGCTGGTTTGTGGCATTTTTCCAAACCCGCTATTATCAAACCCAGGATGAAACCTGGCACAAAATGACCAAATTCTGGGGTAAATTATTCCTGATCAATTTCGCAATCGGCGTAGCCACAGGTATTGTGCAGGAATTTCAGTTTGGCATGAATTGGTCTGAGCACGCCCGTTTTGTGGGCGATGTTTTTGGCGCGCCTCTTGCAATCGAAGCGCTATCGGCATTCTTTATGGAATCGGCCTTTCTCGGCATTTGGATTTTCGGCGAAGGCCGTGTTTCTGAAAAAGTGCATCTAGCTTCGATCTGGCTGGCTGTGATCGGTTCCAATCTATCTGCCTTGTGGATTCTGCTCGCGAATGGGTTTATGCAGGCCCCGCCTGAAAACTCCTTTATCTACAATGAAGTTAATAAACGGCTCGAACTGGTGAATTTCTTTGCCCTGCTTGGAAATCCCAAAGGCTGGATATTCTTCTGGCACACAATCGCCGATGGGGTGGCTATGGCCGCCTTTCTGATATTGGCAGTCAGCGCATACCATATTGCCCGCAAACAAAATTTGGATTTCTTCAAGCGTTCCTTTCAAATCAGCGCAATAACTGGACTGATCGCCAGTTCCCTGATTTTCTTCGCCGGTCATGCAATGGGACAATTTATGTATACGTCCCAGCCGATGAAAATGGCCGCGCTCGAAGCATTATGGGAAACTGAAAAACCCGCCTCATTCTCCCTGTTGACCATCGGTGATTTGACAGGCAAGAGAGAAATCTGGTCAGTCCGCATTCCGTATGCGATGAGTTTTCTGGCCTGCAATAATTTCACCTGCGAAATAAAAGGCGTTAACGATTTACAGGAGCAGGCTGTTGAAAAATATGGTCCCGGCGATTACATCCCGCTGATGGTTGTCACCTACTGGACCTTCCGCAGCATGATGGCGTTTGGCGTTGCGATGATGGGAGTTTCCGCGTTCTTTATTTGGGCGAATATCCGCGGCGACATCGCCAACGCAAAGTGGATGAAGTGGGCGCCCTGGGCGCTTGCCCTGCCCTATCTCGCCAACGCCAGCGGCTGGATTTTGACCGAGATGGGACGTCAGCCCTGGGTGGTGTATGGGCTACTCAAGGTGGAAGATGCGGTTTCCCCAAATCTAACCACGTTTGACGTGGTCATCTCTCTTATTGGTTATATGTCCGCCTACACCGCGCTAACGGTCACAATGGTGTATCTGATGAAAAAATATGCCATTGCCGGTCCCGACGCCGCCATGCATGAATCTGTGGACGCAGCGCCCATGCACATCGGTTCGCAAGATTAATCGTGGAGGAACAATAACATGTCTTATGGATTTCTTCAAACTCTTTGGTTCATTTTGATCGCAGTCCTGTGGATCGGCTTTTATTTTCTCGAAGGCTTCGATTTCGGCGTGGGAATGCTCCTGCCCTTTCTTGGCAAAAAAGACGAGGAACGACGCGCTATCATCAATTCGATTGGTTCGGTCTGGGACGGTAACGAAGTCTGGCTGTTCACTGTTGGCAGTGCAACCTTTGCCGCCTTTCCAGAGTGGTACGCCACCATGTTCAGCGGCTTCTACATTGCCCTGTTCCTTTTGGTGATCGGACTCATTATCCGCGCCATTTCATTCGAATACCGTTCGAAAGATTCCAACCCCATCTGGCGCAATCGCTTTGACTGGCTGATCGCCGTCGGCTCCTTTTTGCCTGCTTTTGTGCTTGGCGTCCTATTCGCCAACCTCGCGCGCGGAGTGCCGATCAATGCAGACAAAATGTTCACAGGCAATTTTTTCACCCTGCTCAACCCATACGGACTGCTCGGTGGATTCTCCACTGTTGCCATATTCCTGCTTCATGGCGCAAACTTCCTCGGACTAAAACTCGAAGGCGAACTGCGCGAACATGTCAACACCTTTGCAAAAAAATTGTGGATTGGCGCCACCGCCTTTTATATCGCTCTCAGTATTTACACCTATGTTGCAGATTTCTGGGCGCGGCAAATCATCAGCCCTGGTGTTGTGCCAGTTGCAGCTCTGGCAATATTATTGGCCGCGGGATATTTCATCAACAACAAAATGGAAGGATGGGCGTTTATCATGGTGGCGTTGAATATTGTGCTAACCCAGATCACTTTCTTCTTGATGAACTTCCCCAACGTGATGCCTTCCACCACCAACCCTGAATGGTCATTGACCATTTATAACGCATCCGCATCGCAATATACACTCTCGGTCTTGTCCATCGTTGCACTTATCTTCATCCCCATCATTCTCGCCTATCAAGGCTGGACATATTACATATTCCGCAAGCGCATTAGTACGGATAAGAAAACACTGGTCTACTAAAGTTGAAAAAAGGCGGAGCAAACGCGCTCCGCCTTTTTTCAACAATTCCAAATGTAATAAGGCTATGTGTATCATATTTGCAGAAATTGACAAGAAAATTAGCCTATTCGGGAAAATTTAGGGTTTTTCAAATGGGTTTTGGACCAAAAGTGGAAATGTCCTTCAGATATTGATTACACACAGAGAAATGCCATTTTGGGTCACAAATGTCATAAATAAATGATAAAATATGAATCGCAGGTCATTCTTCAAGTTGAGGAGAAGTTTTATGGCAAAGGTTCTTGTAATTGGTGCAGGATTTGCAGGTCACACCGCCGCGCTTTATTTGGGAGATAAACTCGGCAACCAACATGAAGTAACCGTCATGTCAAACCGCGACATGTTCAGTTACATTCCTTCTTGGATCTGGGTGGGCGTGGGACACATGAAGCCCGAACAGACTGTTTTCAAACTCAAGCCAGTATATGACCGCATGGGCATTAAGTTCGTCCATGCCGCAGTTAAGGAAATCCATCCGGATGCCGGCGACCAGTTTGTGATCGGCGAAGAGATCGAGACAAAGAATGAAGTCCGGCTGACTTATGACTATCTAGTCGTAGCCACCGGTCCCAAGCTGAATTTTGCGGGCACACCCGGGCTTGGACCTGATGGCGGCTACACACATTCGATCTGCTCCCTGCCGCATGTTGTCAAGACCCGCGATGCTTACTTTGCGGCCATCGAGAAAATGAAAAAAGGCGAAAAAGTACGCATGGTCTTCGGCACAGGACACCCCGGCGCAACCTGTCAGGGCGCGGCATTCGAATATATCGAGAACGTACACAAAGACCTCGTCAAAAAGGGACTGCGCGACAAAGCCGATTTGCTCTGGATTTCCAATGAACGCGCATTGGGTGATTTTGGCGTTCGCGGCATTCAGGCCAAGTACGGCGGAAAGCCAATGAGCAGCGAAGATTTCATTTCAGCAGTGTTCAAAGACCACGGCATTCGCTCCCAGGTACAAACCGGCGTTACCAGCGTGGATGAAAAGAAAATCTACTGGGAGAATTACGAAGGTGAAAAAGGCGAAACCGAATATGATTTCGCCATGCTTATTCCCCAATTTACAGGACAGCCCGTCAAATACATCGGCAAAAATGGCGAGGATGTTTCAGAAAAAGTAGTTAACAAACCGGGGTTTGTCCTCGTGGATGGCATCTATGGCTTAACCTATGATGTTCTCGAACGAAACCCAGATGCCTGGCCCTCCGCTTATCAAAACCCCACTTACCAGAATATTTTCGCCGCTGGTATCGCCTTCGCGCCTCCCGGACCCATCTCCAAACCGCACACCAATAAAAACGGAATGGTCATCGCCGCCGCTCCCCCGCGCACAGGCATGGTCTCTGGCGTTATTGGGCGCGTGGCGGCTCTTAACATTGTGGACTTGATTACCAAAGGCCGCATGACCCACCACGAGCGCATGTCTGAAATGGTGGCAGCCTGTATCGCCTCGATGGGCGATTCCCTGTGGGATGGCAGCGCCGCAGTGATGGTGTTATATCCTGTGGTGCCCGATGTAAAACGTTTCCCCACCGAATCAGGCCGCGACTCATTCGTCAGCCACATGGAAATGGGTATTTCCGGCGCATGGATGAAGTTCATGCTTCATCATACCTTTATTTGGAAATTCAAAGCCAAGCCGGGTTGGAAGATCATCCCCGAATAATTTTTCATCTATCATATCAAAGGAGATAAAAATGGAAATTACAGAGAAAGACAAATTCTGGATGAACTTCAAACTTTTCCAACTTTGGCGATTCGTCGTCCTCAACCTCAAAATCCTAAAGGCTGTTGACCACAGCAAACGATCATAGCAAGTATTTCATATTTTCCAATAAATACCTTCCTAAACAAAAACAGAGCCGGAAAACCACCGGCTCTGTTTTTGTTTAACGTGAATAATGGTTAGCAAATTGGTGCGGGCTACACCTGCCCTGGGGCGAGCGGTGCCAGGGAAAGCCCTGCCTCAGTTCAAAAAAGTCCTTCGGACTGGTTTTTAGTCCCGAAGGGGCTTCCAAGTACTGAGCGAGGGACTGCGTAGCGTCCCGACCGTTTCGAGCAAATTAACCTTATCCATATCCAGTATTCACGTTGTTTACCTATTTTGTAAACGATTATAAATGTCATATCTTTTGTCATGAATACTCATTACATTTTTCCATTGTTACTATGTTCGCAGCTATGTTATAAATAGTTATATATAACGAAATATAACATAATATAACATCATGCTTCGTATCAATAACCTAACCGATTATGCAATCCGTCTTATTCTGTCGCTTGCCCGGCGGAAAGAAGGCAAGCGAGTTTCCACAGCAGAAATTCAGAAAGAAATGTTAATTCCGCCTGCTTTAGCTCGGCGTATTGTCGCAGATTTAGCGCGCGCCAATTTCATTCTCACATTTCCTGGTAGAGACGGCGGGTTGGTGCTTTCCCGTCCGGCGCGTGAGATCAATTTGCGCCAAATTGTTGAGCACTTTGAAGGAAAGTTTTTTATTTCTGATTGTCTGGTTGACGGAGGAGACTGCCCGTTTGACAACAACTGTCCTGTGCGTTTCCGTTGGACACGTTTGCAGTCACAAATAATTCGGGAACTGGAACAAATTAGTTTTGAAGACCTGGCGAAAGACTCGTTGTCCATTAATAATCTAATTCCAGTGAGCGTTTCATAGCTATAAAATTATTTCTTTGATTTTCACGGATACTTGCGCCAGGCACAAGATGTAAAAAGACAAAAATCTGAGTTTTCTGTGCGTAAAGTGATTGGCGTATCACCAAGGCATTGTTTAAAAAAAATAAATAAAGAAGTACAGGAGTAAGCCTGAAAGGAGCCGCCCACAAAGAAATAACGCTTTTCTTCGTTACACAAGCAATAAATTAAAAATCGTATTTGGAGAATAAATTTATGGATACAGTCACACTATCACAATGGCAATTTGGTCTGACCACTATTTACCATTTCCTCTTCGTCCCCCTCACCTTGGGGCTTTCCTGGTTCGTGGCATATTTCCAAACCCGCTACTACCAGACCCGTGATGAGGAATACCGCAAAATGACCAAGTTCTGGGGAAAGCTTTTTCTCATCAACTTTGCCATCGGCGTAGTCACCGGCATTGTGCAGGAATTCCAGTTCGGTATGAACTGGTCTGAATATTCCCGCTACGTCGGCGATATTTTCGGCGCTCCTCTCGCGGTGGAAGCATTATTGGCCTTCTTCATGGAATCCACATTCCTTGGCATATGGGTCTTCGGCGAAGGCAAGGTTCCTGAAAAAGTCCACCATGCCGCCATTTGGCTTGCCGCCATCGGCTCGAACCTCTCCGCCTTGTGGATTTTGCTCGCGAACGGCTGGATGCAGCACCCCGTCGGTTACATCATCAACGAAGCTAACGGACGCGCTGAATTGGTTGATTTCTTCGCGCTCATCACAAACCCCAAGGGCTGGCTGTTCTTCTGGCACACCATTGCTTCGGGTCTAACAACCGCCAGTTTCCTCATCATCGGAATAAGCGCTTATCACATCATCCGCAAGCAGAACGTGAACTTCTTCAAGCGTTCCTTCCAGGCAGGCACAATCGTTGGATTGGTCGCCAGCGCATTGGTCTTCTTCGGCGGACATACAAACGGTCAATACATGTTCGAGACACAACCGATGAAACTATCCTCCATCGAAGCCCATTGGGAAACCTCACAGCCTGCTGATTTCTCACTCCTCACCATTGGCGGAATTGACGGCAAAAGCGAAGTATGGTCATTGCGCATTCCGAGAGTTTTGAGCTTTTTAGCTTGCAATAATTTTGATTGCGAAGTTAAGGGTGTAAATCAACTTCAGGCAGAATACGAAGCGACATACGGTCCCGGCGATTACATCCCCCTAATGGCGGTCGCCTACTGGGTATTTCGTATCATGGTAACAATCGGCATGATTATGATGCTGCTGTCCTTCCTGTTTTTATTCGCTCTGCGCGGCAAATACGAAAACGCCAAGTGGATGAAGTGGGTGCCGTACGTCATCATTCTGCCCTACATCGCCAACATGAGCGGATGGATCCTCTCTGAAATGGGACGCCAGCCGTGGATAGTGCAAGGCTTGCTCACCGTGCAGGACGCCGTCTCTCCCAATCTCACCACCGTTGACCTGCTCATTTCCCTGATTGGCTATGTAGCCGTGTATGGGGCGCTCGCAGGCGCAATGGTTTACTTGATGCGTAAATATGCCATCGCCGGACCCGACGCCGCCATGCACGAATCCGTTGATGTCGCCCCTGCCCGTATCGGCGCAGGTGACTAGGAGAACACCATGTCTTACGAATTTTTACAAATCCTCTGGTTCATTCTAATCGCCGTCCTGTGGATCGGCTTCCACTTCCTCGAAGGTTTCGACTTCGGCGTGGGCATGTTGCTGCCCTTCCTCGGCAAGAAAGATGAAGAACGCCGCGCTATCATCAACTCCATCGGCTCGGTCTGGGACGGCAACGAAGTATGGCTGCTCACCGCGGGCGGAGCGACCTTCGCCGCCTTCCCCCACTGGTACGCCACCATGTTCAGCGGCTTCTACCTTGCGCTGTTCCTGCTTCTTATCGGTCTCATCATTCGCGGTATAGCGTTCGAATATCGCTCGAAAGACTCAAGCCCCAAATGGCGCAACACTTTTGATTGGATGATTGCTGTCGGCTCCTTCCTATCCGCTTTGTTGCTCGGCGCAGCCTTCGCCAACCTTGCGCGCGGCGTACCGATTGACGAGAATATGATGTTCACAGGGAATCTCTTCACCCTGCTCAACCCCTATGGCTTGCTCGGCGGGTTAACTACTGTGGTCATCTTCCTGCTGCATGGCGCGAACTTCCTCGGTCTCAAGCTCGAAGGTGAATTGCGCGAACGCGTGAATGTCTTTGCCAAAAAACTCTGGATCGCGGCCTCTGTGTTATACGTCATTCTCGGCATCTTCACCTATGTAGCAGGCTTTTGGGCACGCGGCGTAGTCAACCCTGGATTCGTTCCCGTTGCTGCCGTTGCCGTATTGTTCGCCACTGGCTACTTCCTCAACAATAAAATGGAAGGCTGGGCGTTTATCATGACCTCGCTCAACATCGTGCTGACTCAGGTTACCTTCTTCAGCATGACCTTCCCCAACGTAATGATCTCCAGCACAAACCCCGCCTACTCCCTGACCATCACCAACGCATCCTCTTCACAATACACATTGACGGTCATGTCCATCATTGCGCTCATCTTCGTCCCCATCGTACTTGTCTACCAAGGCTGGACATATTACATGTTCCGCGAGCGCATCAAATCTGACAAAAAGAGTCTCGTCTACTAATCTGATTGCAAGTTGAATGTTGGCAGGTTGAAGGTTATACTGACTTCGACCTGCCAAATTTTTTAACTTGCAACTTTCAACCTGTAACCTTCAACCCGACCATGCACCGCAGACTTTTATCCCTCACCCGCAACACCCGCGCCGCTCTGATATTCACGATCCTTGCCGGACTTTTGGCCGGGTTGCTAACCATTTGGCAGTCGTGGCTCCTTAGCAGAGTCATCAACAACGTATTCATGCAAAAGCAGTCACTCGCGCAAGTGATGGGACTTTTGCAACTCATCCTCATCGCAATCAGCGGACGCGCCTTCCTGGCTTGGCTCAGCGAAGTTTCTTCCAACGCCGTGGCAGTGCAGATCAAAACGGACCTACGCAATCGTCTCTTTGCACACATCCTCAAACTCGGTCCCGCCTATGCCCGTGGACAACGCACCGGCGAGTTGTCTGCCGCCGCAGTCGAAGGCATCGAAGCGCTGGACGCATACTTCAGCCAGTATCTTCCTCAATTAGTCATCGCCGCATTAGTTCCAATTTCCATTCTAATTTTTGTTTTTCCAATTGATTTACTCTCTGGCATTATCTTTCTTATCACCGCGCCACTGATTCCGTTCTTCATGATTATGATCGGCAAAGGCGCGGAGATCGTCACCAAACGTCAATATGAAACCTTGCGGCTGTTGAGCGCGCACTTCCTCGACAGCCTGCAAGGACTGACCACGCTGAAATTGTTCGGTCAATCCAAAGCGCAAACGCGCAACATCGAGCAGATCAGTGACCAGTTCCGCGACACCACATTGAGCGTCTTGCGCGTCACATTCCTCTCCGCGCTGGCATTGGAATTACTCGCCACCCTCAGCACCGCCATCATCGCCGTCGAGATCGGATTCCGTTTGCTGTACGCCAAAATGGAATTTCAACCCGCGCTCTTTCTATTGATCCTCGCGCCGGAATTTTACATGCCCCTGCGCGCCCTCGGCACAAGATTCCACGCAGGCATGAATGGCACCACAGCGGCAAAACGGATTTATGAAATTTTGGATACGCCAATACAAGAGTTGAAAGTTGAAAGTTACAAGTTGAAAGATTTGAAAGCTTCAACTTTCAACCTGCAACTTGATAGCATCTCATTCACCTACCCCAACGAACCCGCCCCCGCCCTCGAAAATATCAACCTCACCATCCAGCACGGACAACACATCGCCCTCGTCGGCAAAACAGGCGCAGGCAAATCAACTTTAGCCCAACTCCTTCTCGGCTTCATACAACCCACACAAGGCGTCATTCATCATTCATCATTCATCATTCATCATTCCATTGCATGGGTTCCCCAACGCCCGCATCTCTTCCACGACACAATCGCCGCCAATATACGCCTCGGTAAAGTGGACGCAAGCCACGATGAAATCGTCACCGCCGCGCAAGCCGCCAGCCTGCATGAATTCATCGAATCGCTTCCGCAGAAATACGAAACCATCATCGGTGAAAGCGGAGCGCGTCTCTCCAGCGGACAAGCGCAACGACTCGCCCTCGCTCGCGCATTTCTCAAAGACGCGCCCATCCTCATCATGGACGAACCCACCTCCAGCCTCGACCCTGAAACGGAAGCGCTTCTCGAAGAGTCCACGCGCAAACTTATGCAGGGACGCACATCCATCACCATCGCGCACCGTCTCAACACCATATTCCAATCCGACCAGATCATCGTCCTTGAATCAGGTCGCATCGTTGAGCAGGGAACACACAGCGAACTTCTCGCAAACAATGGCGAATACGCAAGCATGGTGAAAACGGTTGAGAGTAATGAGATAGAAGTAACTAGAAATAAGTTACGAGAAACAAGTAACGAGACCATATCAGAATCTATTGCACAACCAAGTTTCCTCGTTACTCGTTCCTCATCCCTCGTTACTTCCCCACCCATCCTCCCCCGCCTCCTCTCCTTCCTCAACGGCAACCGGCATCGCGTCGCACTCTCGGTCTTGATCGGCGCGTGTACCATCGGCTCCAGCGTGGCGCTCATGGGCACATCCGCTTGGCTTATTTCCACTGCGGCGCTTCATCCATCGGTGGCAGACCTCGGTGTTTCGGTAGTCGGCGTGCGCTTCTTCGGTATCGCGCGCGGAATTTTTCGTTATCTCGAAAGGCTGGTTTCGCACGATGTCACCTTCCGTTTGCTCTCGCGCTTGCGCGTCTGGTTCTACGAAAAACTCGAACCCCTCGCCCCCGCCCGCCTGATGGAATTCCGCGCTGGCGATTTGCTCTCGCGCATCATTGGCGACGTGGAAACATTGGAAAATTTCTACGTGCGAGTTGTATCCCCTCCTTTGACTGCGATTCTCGTTGGACTCTTCACCTCGATATTTCTCGCCTCCTTCCACCCGATACTTGCTCCTGTTTTCCTGATCTTTTTCCTCAGCCTCGGCATTGCCCTTCCAGCGCTGGCGCAAACACTCAGCAGACGTTCCGCCGAACAAACCATCACCCTCCGCGCAGACCTGCACACTCATCTCGTTGACAGTATTCAAGGCATGGCAGACCTGCTCGCGTACGGGCGCGCCGATGAACGACTGAATCAAATCAACGCCTACGGACTCGGCTACGGCAATGCTCAACGCCGCATGGCACGCGTAACAGGCATTCATTCCAGCCTATCCACCTTGCTCACCAACCTCGGTTTGTGGGCGATCCTGATTCTTTGCATTCCGCAAGTAACATCAGGCAACCTCGCAGGTCCCATGC
>DYDH01000001.1:11225-35460 GCA_020717985.1 Herpetosiphon sp.
AATCTCTCAAGTCGCTGAATCAGGATGAGGCGCGGACAAGAATCGGCCTTGTATCCCAGAACGCCTACTTCTTCAACACATCCGTCTTCGAGAATTTGCGTTTCGCCCGTCGCAAGGTCACAAAAGAAGAAATCGAATCCGCCACAAAAGCCGCGCAAATTCATGATTTCATCATGAATTTGCCCAAAGGTTATGACACGTTGATCGGCGAACAGGGACTGCGTCTTTCGGGCGGCGAACGTCAACGGCTGGCGATTGCACGCGTGTTGATAAAAGACGCGCCGATCCTGATCTTGGATGAACCCACTGCCAACCTCGATGCGCTGACAGAAAAACAAATTCTTGAAACCTTGTTTGGTGTGATGAAATACAAAACCTCGTTACTCATTACCCACCGCCTGATCGGACTCGAAAACGTGAATGAAATTATCGTGATGGATCGCGGTCAAATTGTAGAGCGCGGAACGCAAACAAATTTGCTCAAAGAACGAGGCTTATATTATCGAATGTGGACATATCAGAATCGCATTCTTGATTTGGAAGAAAAATAAAAAATCATCGTTCCACAGAAGTTATCTGTGGAACGATGATTTTCATTACTACCATTAAATTCTATTTTTATTTCGGAAGCGGGCACGCGCCCATATTAACTTTGATGGTCACAGAGCCGGTGTCAGCGGCAGTGAGAGGCGCACAACAATTTTGCGCGGCATCGTATCCCAAGCCATCCTGACATTGTCCAGTTCCTGTAGCAAGAGCGTTTGCGGCACAGGCTGAATTGGTAAACTTAAGCTCGTACGTCCACAATTCCTTGCCAGTACAAGTAATCACGTTCTTGCCATCCACAACAGTTCCGCTGTCCTGACACTTCAGCTCACCTTTTGGATCAAGTGTTTCAAAAGTGGTACCAGGCGCAACACTGATGTTCTGGTAGGGAATCTTTTCTACACAAAATGTGTCAACCCCTTCGGTATTTTTCACGTCAGGCGCAGCGCAAGAGGTTGCCGCCTGACAAGCAGGTGCAAAAGTCTGCGCGGGCGCGGCAGGCTGTTGCGTAGGCGCAACAACTTCAGCAGGGGCTTGTGTTGGTTGTACAACTTCCACAGGGGGTGGTGCGGCTTGTGTTGCAGGGGCGGTAGAACCACCGCACGCTGAAGCGAACAAAATCACAAAAACGGTCGTCGCCAGCAAAAGATAGGTTGTCTTTTTCATAAGATATTAACTCCTTTATATGTCGTTGATTATTAAGACATTATCATTGTACAGCATCAGTACAGATAGGCTATGGGAGTATTGTACTGTTTTGATATAATTGACCTTACATGAACCTTGCATCTTTGTCATTAACTGACCAACGCAACCTGATTAAAAGCGGAGAAATGAACGCTTCCGACCTCGCCTCCGCCTGTTACCGTCAAATTGAGAGACTCAACCCGACGCTTAATGCGTTCATCACTGTGATACCACCTGAGCCGTTGGTTCCCCAAGGCGGTAGTGCGCCGCTTTATGGAATTCCCCTTGCCGTAAAAGACCTTTACGACACAAAAGGGATTCGCACAACGGCGGGGGCGCGTTTTTTTTCAGACAATATCCCACAGGAAGATGCCTTTGTCGTACAAAAAATAAAAAGAGCGGGCGCGCAAATTATTGGAAAGACCAATACGCATGAAATCGCACTTGGGGTAACGAATAACAACCCGCATTTTGGCGCGTGCAAAAACCCGTGGGACATCACCCGTACACCCGGTGGTTCTTCCGGTGGAAGCGCGGTAGCCGTTGCAACTGGAATGGCAATGGCTACGATTGGCACTGACACAGGCGGCTCGATCCGCATCCCTGCCGCGTTATGCGGCGTGGTTGGATTAAAGCCCACTTATGGGCGCGTGAGCCTGCGCGGTATTCTGCCGCTTTCATGGAATCTCGACCATGCGGGACCCATCACACGCAATGTGGAAGATGCCGCGCTCATGTTGCAGGTTATGGGCGGATATGATGAACTTGACCCAACTTCCGTAAAAACCCTGCCAGGAGATTACTCCAGCCACTTAAAAGACAGCATGAAAGAACGCAAGGCTGCCTTTGCAATTGGAAGTTTTATCGAAGTGGCAGACCAGGAAGTTTTGGAAGCAGTCCGCAATGCCGCGCAGGTGTTGGCCGAACAAGGCGTGCTTATTTCGGAAGTAAACGTGGACTTCCTCAAAGAAGGCGCGATTGCAAATGCGGTAATGACACAATCCGACGGGGCGGCATTCCACCGCGACAGATTGAAGGAACACCCCGATTGGTTCGGCGCGGATGTGCGTCAAAGGCTTGAGACGGGAGCGGCATTCTCTTCCACCGAATATTCTCTGGCGCGGCGCACCCAATCCGAGGTTAAGAGACGCTGCGAGTTATTGCTCAACGTGTACGACATTCTCATCCTGCCCACAACCCCCATCTCCGCGCCTGTGCTTGAAGGCGAGAATGCCATAGAACGCGCCCGCCAGTTGACCCGCTTCACCGCGCCCTTTAACCTGACCGGACTGCCGGCATTAACTGTGCCATGTGGGTTTACAAAAGAGGGACTGCCCATCGGATTGCAGATCGTATCGCGTGCATGGAATGAAGCCGGTGTACTGCGCACTGGCTATGCCTTTCAGCAAGCCACCGATTGGCATACTCGAAAATGCCCCGCTTAAAATAGAACGATATTTATGCCGCACTACCAAACGTCCCGCAGACACCTGCGGGACGTTTGGTTTTATCTGATTTTTATTTTCTTATATTACATGCTCCCACAGTGTCATCCCAGCGACAGAAAGGATTTTTAATACACCGCGTCTCATTCGTGATTGGAGAACACGTGTCTTTGGTTTGACTGCATTGAAGGGTGGTTAAATCCAGGGTGACACAGCCAGGACCGGCAAGCCGTATTTCGCCCGGTGAGCAGGCTCCAAGGTCCTTGTTATATGTGGAGCCGGGAGAACAACCTGGGTACGTTCCGCCGCTCACAGCCTGACAGCATTGGAACGTCTCACTAAAAGTAAATCCTGTTGCACATCCTGAATAAGACTGAGCAGCCAGGGACGGATTATCAATTCCATAAGGCGCTTCGGTCAACCCATTTGGAGGAACACACATTCCCGCAAGATCATCAAAATATAAACCGCTTGGGCACTGACCATTTGCATTCGGTCCGATTACACAGGATTGCTGGCCGCCTCTGTCTGATAAAACATATCCCACGGGACAACCCGCCACGCCAACCTGCCCGATGATCGGCGAGTAATTACACGAACCAGTCGCAGAGTCAAGAGTATAACCAGGATCACAGGTGGGAACGGCGCCGGTAATATCCGGCGAATTACTACAGGTTGGGTTACACACCGTAACCTCGTTCGTAGACTCGACCGCCTTTGGTCCCAAACAGGTGAGAATACGTTGACCATCCACAACCGCCTCTTCACATTTCAGGTTTTTGCTAACTTCATAGATCGCATTGGCAGGAAGATCCACAGTGGCAAAGCTGTTACCCGCGGCGCAATATTGGCCTGCAATTTTCGTGTCCGGCAGTTCACAGCCATTCGATACAATCACGCCCGTGGGGATATAAGAGGAAAGCTGGCAATAGGGCGCAAAAAGTTTCGGTTCAGTCACTGCGCAACGGAAGCCGAGATCGCGCCGATGATTGGATGGATTTATAAAATGACGAATGGCGGATTCAACCTGATCGAAATCAGTTTCAAACGAACTTCCGCGAACCGAACGATATTCTCCGCTTTCAGGACCAGTGGGATTAGCTGCCGGCGCACCAGTGTAATAAGCCTCGCCGTACCAATCACTGACCCATTCAAAAATATTGCCAGCCATGTCATACAAACCATACGGGCTGACGCCATCCAGAAAAACATCCACCTCGGAGGTACGCCCGGAACAATATCCAAGGTTGAGCAGATCACAAGCGGGCTTATCGTTGCCCCAAGGGTAAGCATTGCCGTCTGCGCCGCGTGCGGCTTTTTCCCATTGCGCTTCTGTGGGCAACTGCCCCTGTGACCATGCGCAGTAGGCCTGTGATTGGTCCCAGGTCACACCCACTACAGGATAATTGGCATATTCGGGATTGTTATAAACGGGTCCGCCAAGTTCCTCAACCGGAGCGGAGCAGGCGCCAACCGCCACACATTGCGCGAACATGCGGTTGGTCACTTTTGTTTGATATATCCAGTAATCATCAAGCGTAACGTTATGCACGGGCGCATTGAATCCGCCATTGCCCATGACAAACTCTCCAGACGGAACATAGACCAATGTGCTTCCATCAGTCCACTTCATCGTCGTGCCGTTTTTCGGGCCAGACAAGTCCACAGGCACCAAAGTCGGGACGGGGGCCACCGGTTCTGCGATCTGTGTTTCAGTCGGGGGCAAAGCTGTAGCCGTTACCACAATCACAACTGGCGTCGGCGTGCCACATGCCGACAACATAAATGTGAGTATTAAACCATATACAAATATCACATAGCGAGCGTTTTTCATTCAATCTCCTTTTCCCGCAGTCTGCGGGACTTGATTATTATAATGCAGTGTAAAATTTATTTTGCGGACGAACCGCATCATGCAAAATATTTTTTCTTCTGGCATCATATGCTCCGCAATAAAAACTTCGAGAATCCACCTTGTTCGCCAATAAGTCAAAACCTAGAGGCAATTTTAGAACAAGGGAATATAATGAGATCTATGTCTATATCATCATCCTTTGAGATCAGAGTGTG
Organism: Herpetosiphon sp.; assembly: GCA_020717985.1. GTDB lineage: Bacteria > Chloroflexota > Anaerolineae > Anaerolineales > Villigracilaceae > Villigracilis. Next base: position 15,974 of record DYDH01000001.1, read on the forward strand.
CCAGAGCTGCGGGTTGCGTTACCCGTTGACCGAAGCACACCCATTTGGAGTCCGTTGTCCGCACTGTTTGGGAGAAACACGCGTTGTTTTGAAGAAAGAAATGGGAGGCGGCGAGGTTTCAGAAGAAGTAAAAAGCAACAAGAAAGAAATGAGGGCGGTCTTATTGGATAATATTCGCTCGGCATGGAATGTTGGTTCGATCCTGCGTTCAGCAGACGGATTCGGATTTACACACGCCTATCTATGCGGGATCACCCCCACGCCTGAGGTGGACGCGGTGCGTAAAACGGCGCTCGGCGCAGAGGAGTATGTCACGTGGAGTCACCACAAGGATGCTGTAAAGTTGGTAAAAGGGTTAAAGTTGGAAGATTGGAAAGTCACAGCGCTAGAGGAAGACCAGCGGGCAGTATCAATCTCCCAATTCGCCAATTCCCGATCTGCCGATTCAAAAACCCTGCATCCTTTCGTGCTGATCCTGGGCAGCGAAGTCACAGGCATTGATCCTGAACTGCTCGACCTCGCAGACCACATCCTCCATATTCCCATGCGCGGACAGAAGCGCTCGTTCAATGTGGCAAATGCGTTTTCGATTGCGGCGTATGCGTTATCTGAATAAAAGCGGTTGAAATTTTCGAATTCGATAAATGGAGCGGAAACATGAATCAGGTCATGGATGTATTAATGAAGCGCAAATCGGTGCGGGCTTATGAAGACAGGGAAATCAGCGCGGAAGAGCGGGCGGACATTCTAAAAGCCACCTTGCGCGCGCCCACTGCGGGAAATTTGATGTTGTATTCCATCTTGGATGTAACAGACCAAAAGATCAAGGAATGCCTGGCAATCACCTGCGACAACCAGCCATTTATTGCGCGCGCGCCAATGGTCTGGATATTCCTGGCTGATTACCAGCGCTGGCACGATTATTTTATCGTCTCAGGCGTGGAGGAACTTTGCAAGCTGAAAGGGACTTCCATGCAAAAGCCGGAGGAAGGCGATCTATTCCTTGCCTGTAGTGATGCATTGATCGCCGCACAGAACGCAGTTACCGCGGCCGAGTCGCTTGGACTCGGTTCGTGTTACATCGGCGACATCATGGAACAATACGAAACTCACAAGGAACTGCTCCACCTGCCGCAGTACGTCTTCCCAATCGGCATGGTCGTCTTTGGCTATCCAACCCAACAGCAAAAGGAGCGGGATTACACTTCGCGATTCGATGAGAAGTTCATCGTATTCGAGAATCAGTACCACCGGCTCGATGGGCGGGAATTCGACGAAATGTTTGCTGAACGCCAAAGCCAGTTGCCAAAAGGAAAATCCATGGAAGGGATCGTTAATGTCGGTCAAGCCACCTACCTGCGAAAATTCAGTGCGGACTACTCGGTGGAAATGAGACGCTCGGTGAGAGCAATCCTCAAGGAATGGATGAATGGTTGAGACAGCAACCATTCGCAAATGTGCAAGAGACTTGGGCATTACACCCCGCGTCCTCCCGGTTGGCAAATGGAACGCGATTACCGATGTCATAGGGATTCGCATTGGGCACGTCACATTGATCGAAGGGGACGATATTCGCACGGGCGTGACTTCCATTGTGCCGCATGATGGAAACAGATATCAGGATAAAGTCTAGGCTGGAATAGCGATTGGAAATGGATTCGGTAAACTGATGGGGTCAACTTACTGGATGCTTTGATTGCCGAAACTGCAATTGGAGTTCCTACCGAACTTGCTGCATTTAATGTCAAGCATTACAGTATACTGAATGCACTCAAAACCTTACAACCATACGAAAGGTGATAGGGAAAATTGTATGGCATCGAAATAAATCATCCATTAGCCTTGCTGGGGGATTTACGTTTTTAAATACAAATTAAGTGGTCGGTCGAAAGTTTCTAGACATACCTTTGGCTTTTCGGGGGCTTAGCCCCCGAAAGAGCAGGAATGGATTGTAATAATATTTTCGACGGATTACTTAGGCGAGAAAGTATTCAACAATAAGAGAGGGAAATCATGAAATGGCAGATATAACGATGTAAGAAGCCATCTCCTGTCGGAGGCGGTAGATTTCCAGCCTGACCTACAAAACCACTGGCAATTGAATAATAACTTTCAAGCCATTGCCTTTTTTGCTTTCAGCCCAAATTTTTCCCTTGTGCATTTCTACAATGGATTTTGCAATGGCAAGCCCCAGACCTGAGCCGCCCGCGTCGCTATCGCGGGTGCGCGATGCGTCGGCACGGTAGAAACGGTCGAAGAGATGCGCGGCATCTTCGGGGGACACTCCTTCGCCGCTGTCTTGAATGGTGATTTCGGCTTTATCGCTTATTTGTTTTATTGAGATGTCCACGCGCCCTTCTTCGGGGGTGTAGCGCAGCGCGTTATCTAAAATGTTTGTCAGGACTTGCGAAAAACGGATCGGGTCGAGATTCGCTTCGAGAATAACCGAAGCAGGCTCGAGATTGAGTCCGATGCGTTTCTGGTTGAACTGCACCCTGTAATGGGATTGGATGTCGCCCAGGAATTTGTTGATCTCGACGGGTTGGAAATCCACAGAAAGTTCGCCCGCATCGGCAAGCGATAAAATCCGCAGGTCGTTGACCAGTTGTTCGAGCCTTTCAGCTTCTTCGCGGATGATCTCGAAATTTTCCTTCGAGGGGGGCAGCACGCCATCATGCACGGCTTCGGCGTGACCGATGATGAGGCTGAGCGGCGTGCGTAGTTCGTGGGCAATATCGGCGGTCATTTGTTTGCGGAGGTTGAAGGATTGCGCGAGTTCGTCGTTCATCTTGTTGAAGGAAGATGCGAGTTCGCCGATTTCGTCGCGTGACCGCACGGGAACCTGTTGACCAAATTTCCCGCCCGCCATTTCGTGTGTGGCTTTTGTCAACTCGCGGATGGGGCGCGAGATGCTGCGCGAGAGGATTGCGCCAAGGATGAACGCGATCAGGATCGTGCCGATAGCGCTGATGTAAATGGATTGGCTGAGGCGGCGGATGAATTCATCTTCGAGTGGATTTTTGCTGGGCGGCGTGTTGAGCAGAAGGATACCCACCGTTTCGCCATCCACCTGAATCCGGGTGCCCGCTTTGAGTTCATCTGCGCTGACGGTTTCCCCTGCGTGGTAATCCTTGCCGGTGATGATGATATTCCCGTTCGTATCTGCGATGGAAAAAAACAGCGGGCGGGTATTTTGCGAATCGAAATGATCGCGGCTATATAACTTTTCAACGCCGACCCATGTTTGATTGTCCTGATAATAGCGGGCAAGTTCAGTCACGAGGTCGGCTTCGTATTTATCGTTGACGAATTTATCGAATTCGCGGTTGGTTGCAATGCGCGAGAATACAACGATAATGCCGGCGCTGAACAGGCTGATCAAAAGGAATGCAAGGATCAGTTTTGTGGTTAATTTCATGTTTAGCCTTTATTGAGACGGTAGCCCACGCCGTACACAGTTTCGATGTGACGCGGTTTGCGCGGGTCTTCTTCCACTTTTGCGCGCAGATTCTTGACATGCGTATCTATGGTTCGTTCATAACCTTCGTAGCGCACGCCCTGAATCACATCCAGCAGGTCGAGGCGCGAGAAGACGCGTCCGGGCGCGCCCATCAACGCGGCCAGCAGGTCGAATTCAGATGGAGTCAGGTCAATGCTGCGTTCGCCGACCAGCACTTCGCGGCTATCTCGGTCTAAAACAATATCCGCTACTTTAAGGGTTTTGCCTGTCGGTTCAGATTTCCCCGCGCGGCGCAATACATTTCGCACACGTGCCATGAGTTCGCGCGGCTTGAACGGCTTGACCACATAATCATCCGCGCCGAGTTCGAGTCCGATGATTTTGTCGTCATCTTCCACTTTGGCGGTCAGCATGATGATGGGCGTGTCGTGTTGGGCGCGATGCGCGCGCATGAAATCATACCCATTCATTTCCGGCATCATGATGTCGAGGATGATCAGGTCGGGATTTTCTTTTTGGGCAACGGCGAGCGCTTCCTTGCCGTTGTATGCTGTGGCAACGCGATAGCCCTCCTGTATGAGATAACTCTCTACAAGCGAGACAAGTCGTTTTTCGTCATCTACGATCAGAATGGTTTGTGGCATGGCTTTTTGGGGTTGAAGGTTACAGGTTGAAGGTTTAAGGTTACTGGTTGAATTATCTCATAAGGCGGGCGGATTTTTGGTGAAGAATTGCGTTGATTTTACTGCCCAACTTTTTTTTGCAACAGTTCGATCACTGCATCAAACAATGCCGAGGGAGTTTCTGTAAGCATGGAGGTTCGGGCGCCGGTGTTGCTGCTGTCTGTGTTTGTTCCTGTGGATGGAAAACCGCCGCCGGACATTCCGCCGGGACCGCCGCCGGGCATTCCGCCCATATCTGGCGGACCGCCTTGCCCGCCTCCACCCGCGCCCGCAGCGGATGCGGCATCCGATGAGCTTGTTTTGCCGCTGTTGCCTTGCGCCGCTGAGAATACATCCCGCATCGAAAGAGACATGTTTTCGATGGCGTTGATCTGGTCTTTGGTCAGCGTTTCTTGAATTTGATTGACGAGTCCATCTATCTCTTCCTGCGCGGCGGTGTCGCTGTCGTTCAGGTCTTTCAGGACGTAAAACATGGGCAGGAGTTCTTTGGCCTGTTCGGAGGTGACGGCGTTCTCTGTCTCTTCGAGGTTGATCGTGCCGAGGATGAGCTTTGTTTGGGCGGGCAATTCAACAGCGGCGGGACTGCCGCTCGTGGCAGAACCAATTGTTCGCGTGATGGAGGCGCAGGAGGTCAACGTCAGGGAGAAGAGAGTTAATATCGTCCAAAAGATTTTTTTATTCATGGTGTGATTCCTTTGTAATTGACAGTCACCTTCAAGGTGACTGTCAATTGATGGTTTATTCATATCTCAACGCGTCAATTGGGTCGAGTTGCGCGGCCTGGTTGGCGGGGTAATAGCCGAAGAAAGCGCCAACGATGGCGGCGGAACTGAACGCCAGCAGGATCGAACTGAATTGGACAACTGTCCGCATGTCGCTGAGCGCGCCGAAAATATATGCGCCGCCCACGCCGACGACAATGCCGATCAGACCTCCGACAATGCTGAGCATGAGCGCTTCGGTCAGGAATTGCAAGCGGATGTCATCGGGCGTCGCGCCGACAGCCTGACGAATGCCGATCTCGCGCGTGCGTTCGGTGACACTGACCAGCATGATGTTCATGATGCCGATGCCGCCGACGATGAGCGAGACGCCCGCCACCCATGCCAAAAGCGAGCGAAATGCCGAAGTGGTTGATTCCTGCGTGGAGATGATGTCCTGTTGCGTGGTGACGGTGAAGTCTGCGGTGTCGAGCGTGAGGTCATGCCTTTTGACGAGCAGAATTTCGACCTGTGTGATGATGTCGTCAATATTTGCATCAGGGTCAACTTCCACATAGATCATGCGGATGCTGTCACCCATGAAACGGGCAAACATGGATGGCGTGAATTTTTGGAAAACCACAGTGATGGGCATGAACACATAAGAGTCATAGTTTGTGTTGCCGACTGCGCCTTTTTCTGCCATCACGCCGATCACGGTCATCTTTGTCGTGCCGACTGTGACAATCTGCCCGAGTGGATCGTCTTCTCCAAAAAGTTCCTCCGCAAGGGCGGAACCAAGTACGATTATTTTTTGTTTGCGGTCAATTTCCTTATCTGTAAAATAACGTCCACTGGCAATGTCCATGTCACGTACCGATGGGAATCCCGAAGTTGTGCCGAGGATGGAAATATCGGTGAGGGTGACATCGCCAAATTTGACCGATTCGCTGGAGTTCTGTTCCACGACCACAGATGTCACGCCGCTGACCCCTTCCTGGATGGCGGCGGCATCGTCGAAGACCAGCCCACCGGATGGGGCTTGTCCGGGTCCGCCGCGTCGCATCGCGCCTTGCACAAAAATGAGATTTGAGCCGAGCGATGTGATCTGTTCCTGAATGGTGGCTTCCGTCCCTGCGCTGATGGCGACCATGATGATGACCGCCGCCACGCCGATGATGATTCCCAGCATGGTGAGGAAGGAACGTACTTTATTTTTGAGAATGGCTTCCCATGCGATCCGCGCGGCTTCAGATGATTTCATGGTGTGCCTTTCCGTTGTGTGTGACCGTATTCACCAGTCCATCCAGTAGACTGATCGTGCGCTGGGTGTGCGCGGCGATCTTTTGGTCGTGGGTCACCATGACAATGGTGGTTCCCTGCGCGTGCAAGGCGTGCAAGAGATACATGATCTCTTCGCCTGAATGACTGTCAAGGTTGCCAGTGGGTTCGTCGCCGATGACTAGCACGGGGTCGTTGATCAGCGAACGGGCGATGGCGACGCGTTGTTGCTGTCCGCCGGAGAGTTCGTGCGGCTGATGATTCATGCGCCCCGTCAGCCCGACCATATCCAATAATTTTTCAGCCTTTACGTCTGCTTCTTCCAATGAGCACGGATTTTCGTGGTCGTACAGCAAAGGCAGAGTCACATTTCGCAAAGCCGAGGTGCGCGCCAGCAGGTTGTAGGATTGAAAGATAAAACCGATCTTACGGTTGCGGACACCGGCCAGTTGAACCTTGTCCAACTGACTGACATCTTCGCCATCCAAAAAATATTGGCCTGAAGTTGGCCGCGAAAGACAGCCGAGGATGTGCATCAACGTGCTTTTGCCTGAGCCAGATTGACCCATGATAGCCACAAACTCACCCGCTTCAATGGTGATGCTCACGCCGTTCAATGCCGCCACGCTGATGTCACCCATGCCGTAGACTTTGGTAATGTCTACTGTTTCGATGATCTTGCGAGTGTCGCTCATTGCGTCTCCGCGATGCCGGTTGTGATTACGTCGCCTTGTTTCAGCCCGGAGGTGATCTCCACTGAAGACAGATCTTTGATGCCGATTTGCACCATTTGCAGGCGCGGCTCGCCGTTCGTCATCACAAACACAGCGTATTGACCGTCTCCCGCATCGTGCAAGGCTTCGACCGGGACGAGGATCGCATCTGTTGCTTTGCCGCCGATCACATCCACTGCCGCGCTTGTACCGAGCGGCAGGTTGAAGGTGGCGTCATCCACATCAGTTAGTTGCACAATTGCCCTCACCACAGAAGAACCCGATTCTGTGTACAAGCCCGGGTCTATTTGGGTCACAGTTCCTGTAAAAGTTGAGTCAGGCAGAATATCGAAGATCACTTCTGTGGGATAGCCCGCTTTTACGCTTGCCCAATCGGATGCATCCAAAAACACTTCTAGATATTGCTGACTTAAGTCTGCAACGGTTATGACGGCTGAGGTTCCCACGGTGTCGCCAGCGCTCATATCAACAGACATAACCGTCCCATTGATCGGTGAAACCAGGGTCGTGCCTGCCAGGTTTACCTCCGCCTCTTTGAGATTGAGTTTGGCTTGCTCCAGTTCAGTGAGTCCCGAACCTGTGGCGTCTTCGGGTACTTCTCCGCCTGTCAACGCGGTATATAAATATTCCGCTTCTTTCAGAGCGGCTTCCGCCTGTGCCACACCCGCGCGTGATTCAGCGATGTCTGCATCGGTTGGCTCGGAGATATATTTTTTTCCAGTCTCCTTGTCATACGAGGTAAAGTTATCCGCCAGATATTCGTGATCGTAGTAATACCAATTTCCTTTTAACTTGTCTTCCGCAAAGTCCAGGTAAGCTTCCGCTTTTGTTAATTTTTCCTGCAAGTCTTTGTCATTGGGGGAATTTTCCAGCGCAACTTTCGCGGCTTCAACTGCCTGTTTCGATGTCTCCACTTCAATTTCCCAGTGGTAAACGGCGGGGCTGATGAGGTAAGCCAGTTGATTTTTTGCCAATATAATGTCGGTCTGTGCTGCGGCTATGGCTTCCTGCGCGGCGGCAACTGCGGACGGAGAGGTCAATTCGAGCAGGGCGCGCTTTGCCTGTGTATATTTGACTTGTGTGCTGGAGTCGTCTATCACCGCCAATACATCGCCTGCGCTGACTAAATCTCCCACCGCCGCATTTATTTCCTTAACCTGTCCGCTGGTTTTGAACCCCAGGTCCACTTCGTCTACTGCGACCAATGTCCCTGTGCCGCTGGCATAAATCACCAGGTCGCCTTTTCTGGCAGTGGTGGTCTGCAGGGTATCGGCTGTAGCGGTTTGTGTATCTGTGGAATTCATTTGATAATATGTAATTCCGCCGCCGATCATGAGCGCCGCAAAAATGGCGATGATCCACCAGGTCTTTTTTCCAAACCTTGAGAACATTCTTGAACTTTCAATTTTTCCTAAAAACGGGCGCACTTTTTTGGGAACAAGGGCATTGAGTTTCATATACACACCTTTCCGAGCGATTCTTTTTTGCTTTTATAGTATACGAAGGGGATGTTATGAGACAGTCATGAAATTGTGAAGACATTGTGTGGATACAAAACATCCGCCTCTTTCGAAGCGGATGCCAGATTCTGCCCACTTGGTTTTGGTTACTCTGATTCTTTTTTCTCCTCAACCTCCGCGATGGGAGTTTCGTTGACTACTGGAGCGGGTGTTGCCGCAACGCGGGAGAGTCTCCAGCCGCTCTTCTTCACGAACTTATAACCGATCCAGAGAAGCAGTCCCAACACAGCCAGGCGGATCAACCCGAAGATGGGGGAAAGGAAGGGGATGCCACTATCGCGACGATCATTGGTGCGGTTGTCGAATCCCTGGCTTCGAGAATTTCCCTGCATGGCTTGAGGTCCGCCATTGTTGTGAAAGCTTGCTTGTATTGTCTGGGGGAAATTTCCCTGCATGGACTGATTCCCGCCGTCAAAGTTATGCGTGAAAGCCGGACGTGCGAAGGATGCGTTTTGCATCATCCCCACGCGGATGCCCGCTCCCGCCACTGCGGTCAAGACAACCAGTGTGAGCAAAATGCTCAGTGTGTATGTTAACCATTTTCTATTTTTCATTTTTTCTCTCCAATAATAATTTTTAGGTTGGACCTTTGTCTTTTAGAATAAAAGCAAAAGTGTGATAAGCCTATTTTCCCATTGGAGAATTACATGGCGGTGAAGGAATTGTGTGGAACTTGTGTGTTCACAATGACATGGAGCGCCGCAATTGCGAAAGTAATATTACTGTGCTACCATGACCGCATGTCACAAATTGGACTAACGTTTCTATTTCTCAGTGTTGCCGCGCTCCTGCTCTTGAGCAATATCCTGCGCGCCGACATCGTCGCGCTGATGTTGATGCTGGCTCTGGGGTTAAGTGGCATTCTGACTTCGCATGAGGCATTTTCTGGATTCAGCCGTTCGGCCGTCATTATCATGTTGTCTGCCTTTATCCTTGCGGAAGGACTGCACCGTTCCGGGTTGACCGAACGCATGGGGTCTTTCATCATCAGGCTATTCGGTAAAGGCGAGCGGCGCTTGATCTTCGGCGTGATGGCAGCATCTGCTGTGCTTTCGCTATTCATGAACAATATCGCCGCCGCATCCTTGCTGTTCCCTTCATTATCCGGTGTGGCGCGCCGCTCGAAAGTTTCGCCGTCGAAACTGCTCATGCCTTTGGCTTTTGGGACCATTCTCGGCGGCATGGCAACCCTCTTGACCACGACCAATATCATCGTCAGCGGATTGCTGCGCGATGCAAAACTTCCCGGCTTCACGCTGACAGATTTTGCCCCAATCGGACTTCCGCTGGTGTTTGCTGGAATCCTTTTTATGGTTTTCTGGGGACGCAAATTACTGCCAGATCAATCTCCGGCACAACGCCACGAAGAGACCGATGAATCAGACGACCTGCTCAACACCTATCAACTGGCTGAGAGATTGGTTCGGGCGAAGGTTCGCAAGGGGGGGAGTTTGGATGGCGCCACACTTGAAAAAAGCGGCTTGCGTGAAAAATATCATCTCAACGTGATCGCCATTCAGCGCGGCAGGTCATCTCCGACCATCGAAGCGGGCGCCATCCTGAGGGGCGAAGATATCCTTTTGATCATGGCTCGTCCCGAAGACAGCCTGCCGGTATCGCTGATGGAGATATTGGACATCCTTCCCTCTGGCGAGTGGCAGCAGGATTATCTTTCCACGCCGAACATGAAATTGATCGAAGCCGCCATTGCGCCGCGTTCCCATCTTGCCCACCAGACATTGCAGGATATTCGCTTTGGACAAAAATTCAGCGCAAGGGTTTTGGCTGTCTGGCGGCGTGGACGTTCCATCCGCACCCGCCTTGCAGATTTGCCGCTTGAGTTTGGTGATGGTCTGTTGCTGCAAGGCACGGAAAAGAGTTTAACATTGTTGAGAACCGAACCTGGCTTGATCCTGCTTGCAGAGTCTGCGCCATCCACACGCATGACACTGCGCGGCTGGTTCACAACACTGATCATGGCGCTCACTTTGACTTTGGCAGTCATTTTCCCTGATCAAATTGCAGAAATTATGTTGAGCGGCGCGGTGGCAATGGTTTTGATTCGCACTCTGAGCATGGATCAGGCGTATCGCGCAATTGACTGGCGTAGTTTATTTCTTGTGGCAGGAATGCTTCCCGTGGGCGTGGCGTTGAACAAGACTGGCGCCTCCGCCATGTTTGCAAACGGCATTCTTTCATCCTTTAGCGGCGCTGGACATTTGGTTTTGTTGGCGGGATTTGTTTTACTCACCGTTGCCCTGACACAAGTCATCAACGGCGCGGCTGCAGTTACCGTCGTTGCGCCGGTTGCCATTATCGCCGCCCAACAGGTCGGCATGGAGCCGAGAAGCATGGCCATGGCGGTGGCGTTGGCGTCGTCCATGGCGTTCATGTCTCCGCTCGGGCATTCGGTCAATGTGATGGTCATGGGCGCCGGCGGATACACCTTCCGCGATTACGCCCGTGTGGGCATCCCTTTGACTATTCTACTTGTGATCTTTCTTCTGATCATTCTTCCGTTGGTTATGCCAATCGGATAGAGATTCATTTCATAATTATTTTTGATGGACAATTTACCAAGCCCGATTATTTGGTTTCCGTGTAGAATACCCACTCGATATGGCATAAAAGAAGCCCGTTTCTTGCAAACGGTGTTGTATTATCTGCCAGCATTTTGTATTCTGCAAGACAAAAATTTTTTGCAAATGGAGAAGCGTTGAAAAATAGAACCCCTGTCTTATTCCTGAGTTTATTTCTGGCAGTCCTGGCGCTCAGCGCCTGTGACGCAAAGAGCGCGCCTGCTTCAACAGAGTCCATTCAGCCTGCTGTGTACATTCCGCAGTCATCTGAAACTCAAACAACACCATTATGGGACAATACCCAGTCTGCATGTGATGAAAAACAATTGTACATGTGGCGGAGCGCTGGCACGTTCTCCTGGCGCTTTTCTTATCCCGGCTACGAAGATATTGCAACCGTAACACAGGGAGAACCGGTGTATTCCCTGCCAAGTGATGACACTTGTGGCTGGCTGTCGGTTGGACTTGGTGAAATTATGAAAGATGCGCCCATTAAAGGCGCACAAGCCGAATGGACGGGAAGTTGTGAAGCCAATACAACCAGATCCACGAAAACGATTGTGCAACAGATCACGGTCACGGTTTCAGATTGGGAACAAAAAACCACCCAGTTGGGAACGTTCAAAGCCCTGCGGGTTAAATCCTTGAATCAGTACGCAGATGGAACCACGCCGGGCATTGTTGAAGTGAATGATTGGTATGTATGCGGCTACGGAAGGATTTATTCAGAATCCACCGACACCAGCACCGATATCAAGTATGTGGACGAATTGCTTTCTTTCACCCCCCAGTCTACAAATGAATCCCACGTCCGCTACATTCTTGCAGACATGCAGTTGGTCAATTCGGCAGATACCTATCGGACGAAGGTCAACGACGAAGAGACAGCCGAGTCGCTTCGCCGTTGGGATGCGGGTATCCGTGTTGCAAACATCGACCAATTCGAGCGTAAGATGGTCAATGGACAATGGCAGATCGTCTCTGCCGGAAGCGGGCAACCAGTCAGCGGCGCAGATGTCCAATTGACCAGTGACCTGCCGCAATAAGGCAGGGATCGTAATTCGATCCGCCCTGTTATAATGGATTTATTCAGTCCTAATATAATTAACCAGTCCATTGAATAATGCAGTTCGTTCAATGACAACCAGGAAAATAGATTGTTATCACGCATTTCAGGTGCATTTACACAGTTTCAATCCATACCTTTGCATACCCGATTACGCGGGTTGCGTTGGTTGATTCCCATCGTTGTCCTTGCATTGGCGGCAGTACATCAGGTTGGATTACACTTTATCGTGAACATTTTCTCCGAGAGCTGGCACTCTGAAGCCGAATTGCTGATCTACGGATTGACCGGCAGCATCGTATCCTGGATTGGACTAAGCCGTATCGCCGACACGCTCGCGGCCCGCGCTGGAGCGGAGGATCAAATGCGTGCCGCTTACGCAACGCTTGAAGCCAGTCACCGAAAACTTCTTACCTTGCAGGATTTTGGACGACAAATTGCCGCAGCGGGCAATGAACAAGCCGTGCTGGAATTAGCCGCGCAGGCGCCGCTTCAATTGACCGAGGCAAGAGGTACGACAGTCGTAACATTCAATGAAGAAAAAGATCGCTTGAAACTGGATATGGCCTGGGGACTAAGCGCTGAATATTTGCAGGCCTTGCGCGCTCGAATGGATATAGGGATTCCATCCAAACGTTGTCAGGCGTGTGGTACGCTCAAAACAGAAGCAACCAGCGATTGTCCGCTCTTCGATGGCTTGCACCAGGCTACTCGCGCTGAAGGGATCGGCGGATTGATCTGTCTGCCGATTAATATTGAACAGGTACGGGTGGGTGTGATTTCCGCTTATTTCCCTTCCCCAGATGGACCTCCAGAGGATCAAGTTCGATTATTGAATATTCTGAGCAGCACCATTGGCGCTACACTCGATAACCTGCGGATGCGCATGCGTCAGGTGAATACTTTGTATGCGCTTGATCGGGCATCCCAAATAAACATTGTTGGTGCATCTGCTTTGAGCGATTTCGCCAATCAGGTACTTAAAATCGCGACCACCGGCTGGGACGCACAGGCTGGAGCCCTATTCTTGTTCGATAAGGAGACGCAGACCTGGACTTGTTGCGCGTGCATGGGCTTGGGCGATGACCTGACGGATGAACGCTTCAAGCTCGCCCTTGAGTTTGCTCATCGCGTCCAGGCATCCAGCACGCTGATAATTTCTCCCGACCTGACGGCTGAGAGTGCGGGTGACCTCGTTTCAGCTACAGCCGCACCGCTTGTTACAGAAGGACAGGTTTTTGGGGCGCTTTTTCTCGGAGCGAATCGCAGGCGTGCTTTCAATAACCGTCACACCGAATTCCTGAATACCATGTCGCACCAGATCGCCCTCGCAATTTGGAATACCCAACTCTATGCTCAACTCGATCAACTTGCTGTGATCAAGGAGCGCTACCGGCTTTCGCGTGAAATCCACGATGGATTGGCGCAAACTCTTGCCTACCTCAACCTCCAGGCAGAAAGATTGGAAAGACTGATTGGCACAGGCCAAAATGTGGAGGCCGAACAGGAAATTAATGCAATGCGCCATTCCATTCGTTCGGCTTATGTCGAATCGCGTGAAGCCATAGAAGGACTTCGCCTTGACCTGGAGCGTCCCGATGAAATGGCGATTCGCCTGCGTGAATTTGGCGAACAATTTGGACTTCAAACTGGAATCCAGGTACAGGTCACGGTGGAGCCGGCTGATTTACTGGTCGCTCCTTCGACAGCCCTTCAGTTTTTGCGAATTGTCCAGGAGGCTCTGGCAAATGTCCGCAAACATGCCCAGGCCAGCCGCGTGGAAATTTGTATGAAAGCTTCCAGCGATGAATTGGAAATATCCATTACTGATAATGGGCGGGGGTTCCCCGAGAACTCACAAGTCGATTCGTCCCAGCGGCATTTCGGGTTGGAATCCATGCGTGAACGCGCCCACAGCCTTGACGGCGGACTCACCATCGCAACCGGTTCCCGGCAGGGAACACGTATTACCGTTGCAGTTCCTCTCACTGATAGAAAAAAGATCATGATATGAGCCAATTATGATTCGCATACTCATTGTTGATGACCATCACCTGTTCCGCGAAGGACTGGCGCGCATGTTGAATGAAGCGCCGGATATGTCTGTTGTGGCAAGCGTCTCAAATGGGGTGGAGGCCATTTCCCGTGTGGCTGAATTCAAGCCCGATGTGGTCTTGATGGATGTGAATATGCCGAAACTGGGCGGAGTGGAGGCAACACGTCAGTTGCGAAAAATTCATCCGCAAGCCTCAGTGTTAATGCTGACTGTCTCTGAGGATGAACATGATCTATACGCTGCAATTCGTGCTGGCGCATTGGGATACCTCCTCAAAAGTGCTACCACTACAGAATTGATAGACGCCATCCAGCGCGTACATGCGAAGGAGGCGATCTTAACTCCGGGAATGGCGGCAAAACTGCTCAATGAGTTTGCATCCATTTCTCCTGTTTCGGCGCCGCCACACATCAGTGGTGATAACGATGATGGGGTAACCAGTACGCTGACAGAACGCGAACGTGAAGTCCTCCAGTGGGTAGTGCGTGGAATGACAAACAAGGAAATCGGCGCTCAGTTGTCGCTCTCGCCGCACACTGTCAAGGCACACATCCGAACAATTCTGGATAAACTCCATGTCCGCAGTCGTGCCGGAGCAGCGGCTTGGGCAACGAGGCACGAGGTCTTAAAGTCATAAAAAACAGGGCGGATTAATCCATTTGTCATATGTACCCCCTCCAAACGGCTACCTTAGGTGGCTGTTTTTGCTTCCCAACTACAGCCAATCGACTGATGACAGGAAAATAGGGCTTTGTTAAAATATTATTAGTATTTTGTGTCGAATGTCACATATGTACATAAATATGTGACATTGAAAATAGTTAAAGGTACACAAAGCCTGACCCATGACTGTCAATATTGTAGCCAAAACAACTGTAGATCAATCACTTCACAACCAGCAGCCAACCTGGTTGTTGAGGTTGTTTTATATTATGTCGGCGGTTTTTGTGGTTATAGTTTTGGCTTTCAATATTTTCAATCCCGTCAAGGTTCTCCCTCGTGTTGCGCTTGCGCCCGGCTTCATCCTCACCAACCAGGATGGTGTGCGAAAAACAAGCGAGGATTTTCGCGGCAAGTTGACGGTCTATAATTTTATGTACACCCGATGCGCAGATGACTGTTCCCAGGTCACGCCAAACATGTTGTCTTTGCGAAACGCGCTTGCCCAATCTGATAATCAGGATACGGATTTGGCGCTCGTGTCAATTTCCATAGACCCCGAATACGATACGCCGGCCATTTTAAGCGCTTATGCAAAACCTTTCCTGGAAAATAAAACTGGCAATAATAACGTCTCTTGGGACTTTCTTACAGGAGAAACACTTCGCACCAAATATGTAGTTGGCGGCGGATTTAACGTATATTACCAGGATGACCCATCGGGACAGTCTTTGATTGTGTTTGAACCGCGTTATGTGCTTGTGGATGGGTGGGGGATTGTTCGGGCAGAATATCGAAATACAGATGCAGATGTTCGAGCGTTGGTGCAGGATATTGGTTATCTGGTAACCGAGATACGTAATAGTCAGGGCGCGGCCCGCTATGCGTACGAAGCCGTTCATCTTTTCGCTTGCTATCATTAAGAAATACACAGGAGCTGTTCATGACTGAATCCAATCCCATGCAAAAATCTGGCAATCGCTCGTGGCTGCGAATTGTTCTTTGGTCACTGGGCGCGCTGATTTTGGTTGTAGGACTATCCCCAATCATTTGGCGGGCAATTCGTCCCTACGCCTTTCATGGAATGATTCTGCAATCACCCACAAAGGCGACAAACTTCACCCTTACCGGGCAAAATGGACAACCTGTATCAGTGAGTGACTTTGAGGGAAAGGTTGTTTTGCTTTATTTCGGTTATACAACCTGTCCTGATGTATGCCCTACAACATTGGCAAGCATTCATCAGGCCTTGACATTGCTTGGAGACCAAGCCAAGAATGTTCAATTGTTAATGATCACGGTTGACCCCGAACGCGATACCCAGCAGGTATTATCCGAATACACCGCCCATTTTGACTCCAGTTTTATAGGACTGACAGGAACGCCTGAACAGATCGCGGAAATTGCCACTTATTACGGTATTTACTACGAAAAGCAGGAAGGCGATTCAGCCATTGGCTATTTGGTGGATCACACAGCCACTGTTACGGCAATAGACAAGGACGGATATTTGCGGGTTGTGTTTCCCTTTGGCGCAACGGCGGAAGATATTGCGGCCGATTTGGATTATTTATTGAATCGCTGATGCAGAAATAACGTCCGAGGTTGAAATCCGGGCGTAATAAATCACAAGATCAAGGAGAATGCCCATGAAGTTTGCTTTTAAAGAAAAACCATTCACGCCCAAAAGTAAATTTGTAGTGCAAGTTTAAGATTTCGGAGGATGTTATATGACTAAAAATACGAAACCTAATTCAACCAAAAAGGAAGATCCAGAAACGGATCATCCCAAAGGCGCCCTTGCGCTCACCTTGATGCTCATGGTGACAATTATCATTCTGTGGAGCTGGGTATACCAGACCCTGCTTTCAAGAGGAGTGACCCAATGATCCACATTCATCTTTACGAAAAATGGTGGATTGGCTTGACCCTTCTGATGTTGGTGGTGCTCTCGACCCTCATCGGAGTATCTGCGTTTGCCAGCGGCTTCCAGGTTCCCCAGCCGTGGGCGCGAGTCGATCCCAATACCCTCAAGGATGCCGGTTCATTTTCAGAGGCAAACCTTGGCGTACATGAACTGGCTCCTGGCAAGTATGAAGCGTATATTTTGGCGCAGGCCAGCCCGTGGCGCTTTTATCCAAGTGAAATTACCGTTCCTGTTGGCGCAACGGTTACATTCTACGTGACCAGCGCTGACGTTCAACACGGATTCCGTATCAAAGATACCAATATCAACCTGATGCTCCTACCCGGACAGGTTTCCAAGTTGACCCACACCTTCGATACTGCGGGCGAATTCTTTTATGTCTGTAGTGAGTATTGCGGTGTCGGTCATCAAAACATGTTTGGCAAGATCATTGTGAAGTAGCCATAGACTCGGATTAAGAGGAGCCTTCAAAATGGATGCGAAGACGAGAGTATCTGGTGGAATTACATGGAAATTGGAAAGGGCAAGAATTATTGCCGGCGAGTTCCTCGGTCGGTTGGTGGTTCTGTTCAAATTGCGCGTGGTTGTCCTGCTGGTTTTGGCTTCCCTTGGAGGAGCCCTGCTCGCATCCCGCGGCGCTTTGACGCTCGGACAGTTCTTCATGCTTCTAATAACCGGAACACTCTCCTCTGCCGGTGCATCTGCTGTCAATCAATATATTGAGCGGGACCGCGATGGACGTATGACTCGCACCCGTCTGCGCCCGTTGGCAGTTGGCGCTTTTGTGCGCCCGGAAACCACGCTTGAAGTTAGCGTTGTGCTTGTGATCCTGGCGGTAATGATTGCGTTGCCATTCAGTGTGTCTCTGGCCATCTTCCTCGCCGCTGGCGCTGTGATCTACATTTGGGTCTATACACTTTGGCTAAAACCCCGGACCTGGCTGAACATCATCATCGGCGGAGCTGCCGGCAGTTGCGCCGTTTTAAGTGGAGGCGCGGCTGTTGGGAATTGGTCTGAACCCGGTGTGTTGGCGCTGGCCTTGCTGATATATGCCTGGACGCCCACCCATTTTTGGAGTCTCGCGTTGGCCTATCGGGATGATTATGCCCGAGCTGGCGTACCCATGCTTCCGGTGGTTGTCAGCGCACGCACGTCCGCCAATTGGATCACTTTCCACACCGCGATGATTGCTTTGATTGCGTTGCTGATGGGACTTCATCCAGCGCTTGGCTGGTATTACCTCTTAATTACGGCTCCGGCCACCCTTTGGCTGGGATGGCATTCCCTGCGGTTGGTTCAAAATCCCGACCACGGGCGGGCTCTCAAACTGTTCAAGGTATCAAATATGTATCTTGGATTGGTTTTGATGGCTATCTATCTGGTAACTTTATTCTAATTCCTTGCCTCAGAGAGGAAGGATAAAGAAGGATAAGAAAAGGAAGGAAAAATGTTCGCTACTGAAAAGAAACTCGTTGGCTGGCATCTCGTGCTTGCCCTTGTAGCGTTGGCCATTGGAAGTTTGTTTGGCCCGCTACAGGCGCTTGAGCACATGGGCATTAACTTGTATCCATCCTTGCAGGCAGTTGGCCTTCAGTCATATTATCAAGGCTTGACCCTGCATGGCGTTCTAAACGCTCTGGTGTGGACCACTTTCTTCATCACCGGCTTCGTCATGTACGCCATGGTAAAAACACTCAACTTCCCGCTCACAACACCAAAATTGAGCTGGGCTGGTTTCTTTATTATGGTAATTGGACTGGTAATGGCGGCCGTTCCCCTGCTGCTGAACCAGGCTAGTGTGCTTTATACCTTTTACCCGCCCATGCAGGCGCCGTGGTATTACTACCTCGGCTTGACCCTGTTCGTTGTTGGCAGTTGGGTCTGCGGTTGGAGTATGCTCGCCACCTACACTGCCTGGCGCAAACAGAACAAAGGTCAAACCACGCCATTTATGGCGCTTGCCTCATTGATCACAATGGTACTTTGGCAAATCTGTACCCTGGGCATTGCGGCTGAAATCCTTGTGCTTATCCTGCCGTGGACATTTGGACTCTATGGCATGGACTCGCAACTGGCCCGCACCTTGTTCTGGTTCACCGGTCATCCGCTGGTCTACTTCTGGCTACTGCCGGCTTATATTTCATGGTACGGCATGATCCCCAAGCAGGCTGGAGGCAAGCTCTTCAGCGAACCGCTCGCGCGCTTCTCATTCTGGATGTTCCTGCTGCTCTCCACTCCGCTTGGCTTCCATCATCAGTATATTGATCCTGGTGTACCTGCGGCCTGGAAATTCTTCCATGCAGTATTAACCTATGCCGTGTTCTTCCCAAGCATGTTGACCGCTTTCAACGTGATCGCCTCCATGGAAATTGGCGGACGCGCGCGCGGCGGCAAGGGACTCTTCGGCTGGCTGCTCAAATTGCCGTGGAACGATCCTTCATTCACTGCCCAGGCTCTTGCGATGATCCTCTTTGCATTTGGCGGCGCAGGCGGTTTGATCAATGCTTCTTATAACATCAACCTTGTTGTTCATAATACTGCCTGGGTGCCCGGACATTTCCACCTTACTGTGGGAACCGCTGTCACACTGACTTTCATGGGCATTCTGTACTGGTTGATCCCACATCTGACCGGTAAGGCACTGTGGGGCAAGAAAGTTGCCCTCGTGCAAGCTTGGACTTGGTTCGTTGGCATGACGATCTTCTCGCGCGGTTTGCATTGGATCGGCTTGCTCGGCGCTCCCCGTCGCACCATGCTGGGCGTTGCCTTGGGTAACTACGGCACCGGCGACTGGAGATTTGCGTCCCTGCTCACTGGTAT
>DYDH01000001.1:35468-48983 GCA_020717985.1 Herpetosiphon sp.
CGATCCTGCTTGTGTCCGGCATCCTGTTCTTTACGGTAGTCATCATGTCGGCGTTCTTCTCGAAGGAAACAGTCGAAGTGGAAATGCCTGTTGCCGAAGCCGCTCACCCAGAAGTAACACCTGCCTGGTTGAATAACTGGCAGCCATGGCTCGTGGCCACAGTCGTTTTGATCGTGGTGGCGTATGGTCCCATGTTGATCAAACTTATTAGTGAAGCGCAGTTTACGTCCCCCGGCTTCCAAGTCTGGTAATTCCATTATTTATTTATCCTGATTCTTCTCCTGGGTCGAATTGACCTAGTGGAAGAATCAGGGGATTAAAAGTTAAATTTCATAAGGACAAGGAGATATAAAATGCGAAAAATGTTTTCACCCTTTTTAGTTCTGGTTGTAGTTGCATCCTTCGTGCTGGCCGCATGTGGTGGCGGAAAATCAGATGGACCAGTTGTCGGTAATGCAGAGGCCGGAAAGAAACTTTACGAATCCTCAACCCTCGGATCAAACTCCGCGGAAGGCTGTGTCTCTTGCCATAATTACGACGAAGCAGCGGGAGAGGCTGACAAGGCTCCTTACACCGCCGGAACTGCCGCTCGCGCTGAATCTGCTGTTGCCGGTATGAGCGCGGAAGAATACATCCATGAGTCAATCATCACCCCCGATGCGTATGTCGTTGAAGGCTTCAAAGAAGGCGACATGTATCAGAAGTGGCAAGCTGAATTGAGCGAACAACAGATCGCAGACCTTGTAGCTTATCTACTCACCGAAAAATAATTCTGGGATATTCCCCAGGACAGGACATAAATTATGACAAACGGCCGTTATCACGTTGTCATCCCGGACACGGACTATTATCGCAAGATGGTGAAATGCCAGTCTGCATGTCCGGTGCAAACAGATGCCCGCGCCTACGTAACAGCGGTGGCGCGGGGCGAGTTGGAAAAGGGGTATCAGATCGCGCATGACCCCAACCCGCTTTCAACCATCTGTGGACGCATCTGCGGCGCACCGTGCGAGATCGCTTGCAGAAGAGGTTCAATTGGACCGGACTTTGAGTCCGTTGCCATTCGTCCTCTTAAACGGCTGCTGACTGAACGCTACGGGCCGGAAACTGCCGGACATTTGCCTGGCATCCCCAGCGCCGAAAGCGATGTCACGCCGCTCGAATCTCTGCGTGCTGCAACTCCCTATGCGGCGGCAAAGAAAGAAATGACTTTCCCAGGGTTGGGGGCTGATACTGACTATTCACCCGCGCGTTGGTCGCGGGAAAATCTCAAACTGTTGGCTGGCGAGTCGGGACATAAGGTGGGCAAGATCGCCATTATCGGTGCCGGACCATCAAGCCTCACTGTCGCAAATGACCTTGCTTTGCTCGGTCATCAGGTCATCATTTATGAAGCGGGACCAAAGACCGGCGGCATGATGCGTTACGGCGTTCCAGTCTATCGCGTTGACCAACAGGCCATGGATCTTGAAATTCAAAGCATCCTTGACCTTGGGGTGACGATCCACTTTGATATGCGAGTGGGCAAAGATGTAATGCTTGCCGACCTGCGCCGTGATTTCGATGCTGTCTTCCTCGGCATGGGACTTATGTCAGGGCGGCGCCTTGGTGTTGAAGGCGCAAACCTGGACGGAGTCGTTACGGCTGTTGATCTTCTGCTTAACTACAACCTGGGTTACAAGATGACGCTGGGAAAGCGTGTCATTGTAGTAGGCGGTGGCGATGTAGCCATGGATGCGGCCCGTACGGCCCTGCGGCTTGGGCAGGCAACAGCCGAACAAAAGACCGCTCTGGGCGAAACAGAACACAGAAGCGATGATGCGTCAGATGCGGTTCATGAGGCTCTTGATGTGGCTCGCACTGCTTTGCGGCTGGGAGTTGCTGAAGTAAAAATGATCTCCCTTGAATCATGGGAAGAACTTCCGGCCTCCAAGTTCGAAATCGAGGAGGCTCTGGAAGAAGGCATTACCATCCATCCCCGCTTTGGACCCAATCGTGTTATCGGTAAGAACGGCAAAGTGACCGGACTCGAAGTAGTTGAGGTTGAATCGGTATTCGATGAGAATCGGCGCTTCAATCCAAAATTCAAGCCGAAAACCGAAAAGGTGATGGAATGTGATACCGTGATTCTTGCCATCGGCCAGTCCGCGGATTTGAACGCGCTTGATAACGCGAAGGATATCCATGTGACACCTCGCGGCTTTGTTGAGGTCAGCCCCGAAACAGGACAGACCAGCGCCCCCGATGTTTTCTCTGGCGGCGATATGGCCTATGGTCCCCGGATGATCATCCATGCTGTGCGTGATGGTCATCTTGCTGCGCTGGGAATTGACCAGAAGATTCAGGGACGCTCGCTCAAGCACGATGTCACAACGCAATGGACCGATCTTCCGACCCACACAATGCCTGAGAACTGGACCAAACTTACACGAGAGAAAATTCCCGGTTTGCCCGTCGAACGGCGCACAGGGCTCTCGGTGGTCGAATTGGGCTATTCCCAGGAACAGGCAGAAAAACAGGGCTTGCGCTGTCTCGAGTGCAGTGTTAATACTGTCTTCGATGGCTCCAAGTGCATCTTGTGCAATGGCTGTGTGGATGTTTGCCCCTGGAACTGCTTGAAGATCGTTTCGATCAACCAGCTTGCCGGCGATGCGACAGTGTCGCAAGTGGTGAACTCTGCCATCGAGGGCGGCGCCGTTGCGGCAATGCTCAAAGATGATACATCGTGTACGCGTTGCGCATTGTGTGCTGAACGTTGTCCAACCGATGCAATTACGATGGAAGCCTTCCGATTCAAGGAAACGCTTACATACAATGAAAGTTAATCAGGAGTTGTTATGTCGTCCATAATAAACTACATAACCAAATCTCGCGTTTGGCGTTCTTTCTTCCGCCACGGCTGGCCCGACAATCCGTTGGACCGTTCGCTGGTGATGACCACCAACGTGTTTTTTCACCTTCACCCGGTTAAGGTCAATCTCAAAAGCCTGAAAGCCACCTATTCACTCGGGCTTGGAATTTTGACCGTGGCGGCCTTCGTTTCACTGGCTCTCACCGGTACTTTCCTAATGTTCTATTACGTTCCATCCGTCGAGCGTGCCTTCCCGGATATTGTCAAACTGCAAAACAATGTACCCTTCGGCCAGTTGCTTCGCAACATGCACCGCTGGGGCGCGCATATGATGGTGTTGACCTCCGTTTTGCACATGGTCCGTGTCTTCTATACCGGTGCATATAAGCCGCCGCGCGAATTCAACTGGGTTGTCGGCGTTGTGTTACTTATCCTCACACTTGGGGCGAGTTTCACCGGCTACTTGTTGCCTTGGGATCAACTGGCATACTGGGCGATCACCGTTGGGACAAGCATCGCGTCCTACGAACCAATGATGGGCGCGGCCATAGCGAAAATCCTGCTCGGCGGCCCCGAGGTTGGTCAGGAATCGCTGACTCGTTTCTACGGATTGCACATTATGGTCATCCCTGCATTACTTGCCTTGCTGATCGGTCTCCACATGTGGAGAGTCAGGAAAGACGGCGGATTGGCCGCGAATGACCTGGATCAGCCGCCCGCTGACGATGGACAGTCCTAGTGCGGAGTTGTGCAGATTGATTTCTGGACATTCGAATACGGAGCAAAAATATGGCAGATAAAACCCCTGAACAGGAAGTCTTTCTAAAAGACGGGGTCAAGACCTATAACCTCGTCGAGGTTGTCCGCGGCCGCACCACAATGATCGAAAAAGGCCCCGACAACACAATATTCTCGTTTCCAATTGTCGCAATTCTTGAACTGCTCCTGGGGCTTGGAACCTTTGCGTTCCTGCTTCTCTTTTCGCTGATCAAGAATGCGCCGCTTGAAGAACTGGCAAACCCGCTGATCACAACCGACCCAGCCAAAGCGCCGTGGTATTTCATGGGCTTGCAGGAAATGCTGGAACACGCCCATCCGCTGGTATCGGGAATCATCCTGCCGGGTGTGATGGTGCTGTTCGTAATGGCCATTCCTTACCTGGATAATTCACGGATCGGTTCTGGCCGTTGGTTTACCTCAGACCGTGGCAAACGCATTACACTTTGGACAACCTTATATACGGTCATTATCATGCCGGCCTTCATCGTGCTTGATAATCTTTTTCCGCCCCGCGAACTTTTGCGCGGCATCGTACCGGATGTTGTTGCACAGTCGATCATTCCAGCGATATTTATGGCAGTGATCGTTCTTTTGCCAGTGCTGGTTTTGATGCGCTGGAAACCGAATGCTCGTGAAGTGGTGCTCGTTTTATTTACTGTGCTGTTTGTCTCAGCCGTCATCTTCACCATTTCGGGCTTCCTTTTCCGCGGACCCGGATTCAAACTCTACTGGCCCTGGGATATGCCGAATGGGTATAACCCGTTGAACAACCTATAAGCGGCCGAATTCGACCGAATGGAAGGAATTGATTACTATGAGCGCAGATAACACAAAATCAGCCAAACCTCAAATTACACGGCGGGATTTCCTGGGCGTTGCATGGGCTGCTTTGACATTGGTGCTGGGCGGCGAGTTGGCCGGTGTCCTTTTCAGGTACATCCAGCCAGTGAGTACCGGCGGCTTCGGCGGCGTGGTCAATGCAGGAAAAGTGGACGATTTCCAACGCGGCAGTATTACCAATAACCAAGCCGGGCGATTCTACCTTTATCGCATGGAAGACGGAAGTTTCCTTGCCCTCTGGCAAAAATGCACCCATCTTGGATGCAGCGTTCCGTACGTCGAGGCGGAGAACCAGTTCCACTGCCCGTGCCATGGATCGCTTTACAACCAGCTTGGCGAAGTGCAAGGCGGCCCTGCTCCACGCCCAATGGACTTCTTCCCCGTTACGATCACAGATGGCCAGGTATTTGTTGATACTGGCAACCCAATCACTCGGACGAAGTTTGATCCGAGTCAAACGACAAAGGCTTAAGCCATGCAAACAGAAAATTACACCAAGCACAAGATCATCGGTCTCGTTTTGACTGTAATCCTGATCGCGGCAGTAACGCTGGCTTTTGTCAACGAAACGGCACGGACTGAAAGCGCCACCGCTGCCACTGAAAAGATCAGCCTTCAGCGCGGCCGCCAATTGTATGTGGATAATTGCGTCACCTGCCATGGTTCGCGCGGCGAGGGCGGCGTTGGCACAGCATTGAACAACAGCGTACTTCTCAAGAAGGCTTCGAATGATGTGCTGTTCGCCACCATTGTCTCGGGCCGCCCAAGTACGGTCATGCCAGCCTGGGGACAAGCCTATGGCGGCGCATTTACCGATGAGCAGGTGCGCGATATTGTGACCTTCATTCGCGCCTGGGAGCCCAAAGCGCCTGTTGTGGAGGTTGGGGTCTTCGTGCCCGATGCCGCACGCGGCGCGTCCATTTATGAAGCCTCCTGCTTCACCTGCCATGGCGAAAACGGCAAAGGCGGTGACGACGGCAAAGGCGGAACCCTGGTTGCAGTCAATAATTCTGCCAAATTAGTGAAGAATGACGACGCTTGGTATCAGCAGACGATAAGCAATGGGCGTCCCGCAAAGGGCATGCCCAGTTGGGGTTCGGTGCTATCAGCCAACCAAACTTCAGACCTGATCGCCCTGATCGGCGCCTGGCGTAATGGCGAAACTGTGGTGTCGAAGACTACTGCGGCTCAATTGATTAACTCAGCGTTGTTCTCTCTTCAAGAGAAAGATAACGAAGACGCATTGTTCTATCTCAAGCGCGCCAAGAAAATTGCCTTTGGCCCGGCTCTCGACCGATTCGAGCCGATCATCAAAAACATCGAAGCCGATAAACCCGCAGCATTGACCGACCTTACCAGCCTTTCCGCTGATTGGCCCATTGGCGATGCAGTGAATGGCGAGACAATTTATGTCGATGCGTGCAAGAGTTGCCATGGTGGAGAGGGACAGGGCGGCGTTGGCCGTAAACTCAAACCCAATGTATTTGTTCAGGACACAACCAACGCGGACTTGTTCCAGTTCATGCTGGTCGGACGAAACGGAACCGCCATGCGCGGCTGGGATGGCAGCCTGACCGAAAGCCAGCTTGCTGACGTAATTGCCTTCCTGCGAACCTGGCAACAACCATGAGTAAAGAATTCGGCCGCTCCTCAACACCAAGCACAAAGCAACAAGTTGAGGAGTTGGCCGATTCAAAAAGAAGCGCGCTGTTGCGATGGGTGGAAAGGTTGGCGCTTTATATTGAACGCCCATTTAATTGGCCGGGCAATGCTTCGCTTAATATCTTTTACCATACTGATACCCTGTCTGTTTTCCTCTGGTTGATTGTGGCCCTCACGGGGTTGTATTTGACGTTGTTCTACCAGTTCGGTTTCGATGCGGGTTATAACTCTGTTGCAAAAATGGAGAGTCAATTCATTGCCCGCATCGTTCGGGCAATCCATCGCTATGCATCGGGGTCCGCAATGGTCGTCACGGTGCTCCATGGTATCCGGCTTTTTTTCATGGGACGTTTTCGCGGCGCACGCTGGCTGGCTTGGGTCTCAGGCGTGGTCATGGCCGTTCTCCTCTGGGTGGATGGCGTGACTGGTTATTGGTTGGTATGGGACCAACGCGCCCAATTGATCAACAACAGTTTTATTACGCTCCTCGGTCGTGTTTCACAGTCTGCTCCGGCTTTTGCCAGTGGTTTGCTGATTGCCAACAAGACAGACCGGAGTTGGATCTTCATCACAATCCTTTTAGTCATACACATCCTGCTGTTTGGCGGCGCGGCTCTTTTCTATTGGTGGCATATTATGCGCCTCCAGCGGCCAAAATTCCTGCCGGAACGTTATTGGCTTATCGGTACAGGCGCGGTGTTGATTATCATCTCGGCCATATTCCCGGTTGGGATGTTGCCCAAGGCTGATTTTGGGCAATTGCCAGGACTGGTGTCGCTTGACCCGTTTTATTTGCTGGTCATTCCCTTTGTCACCGGACCAACTGCCGGGTGGGTTTGGGGCGGACTTGGAATCCTCTCTCTGCTCGCAGGCATCGTGCCGTGGATGTCATTCAGCAAGCCCCCGGCCCCGATTCAGATTCATCCGCAAAGTTGCACGGGCTGTACTTTGTGTTCCAAGGACTGTCCGTACAAAGCCATTTCCATGCAGCCGCGTCCTCCCGGCGAGGCTCATAAGCTCATCGCCCAGGTGGATCCGAAGTTGTGTGTGGCCTGTGGTGTATGCCTTGGCTCTTGCGAAACGAATGCCATTTCTTTGAACGAGTTGTCGGGAACTGCGATTTGGCAAAATGTCGAAACGCGCCTTGCCCGTCATCCCGAACAATCGGTAACACTTTGTTTTACCTGTGAGCGGCACGCAGTACAGGGAGCGCGCCCGTATTTGGATCAACAGCCGTCCAATACCCAAGCGGTTGAGATTATTCCATTGCCTTGTGTGGCTGTCATTCCTCCAGGTCTGGTCGCGCGTGCGGTGTCAAGTGGCGCTGCTGAAGTGCGGGTTGTGGGCTGTCCGCCGGATGATTGCTCTCGCCGTGAAGGTAACTTGTGGACAGATGCGCGGATGAGCCGTGCTCGATTACCCCGTCTCAAGAAGGCATATGAAAACGCCCCCATATATACCTTCTGGCTTCCGCCGGATGCTTTCGCTCAAGCGCTTCCAGTCATACCCTCTGAATCAACCCGGTCGGAAGCGAAAATCGAGGACAACAGACCTGGCGCGTCTTATACGCCGATACTCACCTGGCGCAACTTTGCGCTTGCATTTGGCGCGCTGGCAATATTGATGGCAATGCAAGTGTGGATCACGCAGGCTTGGTCGCCGCGGGTCTATCCCGTGACCAAGTCTTATGTGCAGTTGGTTGTGCCTGACCCCATGTTGTTGGCGTTTCCCGCTGACCGCTTCTCTGAAAAATATGGTGAGCAGCCCACTCATCTGATATTGCGTGATGGGGAAGTGACTCTGTTCGATAAACCATATCCATTTACCGAAGTGGATAATACGGATCCGCTTGTTGTGGAATTCCCGACTTCGCTGGGCGATCATAACCTGACCCTGAGCATGGTCAGTGATTCCAAGAATTCCAATACTCTGATGATTTACAACCGCACAGTTACGTTGACATCCGGCCAGGTGTGGATCATCATGTACGACTCATTGCCCAGACCTAAATAGAAGCAGATACATTGCTGGTTTTTACACAAACCGCCTCGCATATGCGAGGCGGTTTGTGTATTTTGTTGTATTCAAAGTGTATTGAGTTGATTAATATCCATCGTATTCAAACACCAGAATCTCGTCATCTTTGCTGATGGTCAGATGAGTGTTATCCGCCTTGACGAAATCTGCGCTGCCGCTCAAAACCCGGAGGGTGGCTTGTTCCTGTTTCATGACCGAATCAGGCGTGCAATTCAACGGCGTGGATACCATCGGCTGAAAAATGACCTTCGCGCCCTCGATCGCATAAGTCCCTTTGAAACTATTGCAGCCCACGTTTCCGCTTACATTTCCATCCCCGTCAAAAATTACGCTCCGGTTCAGGTCTGGTAATGTGGTTGTTAGGCTCGATTCTGGTCCATAAGAAATAAGTAACCAGGTTCCGGTTACAGGGGTGACGGCTTTGCTGGTGGTGCAAGACACAAGGATCAATCCGGTCGCAAGGATTACGAACAAAACTTTTTTCATGATTTACCTCCAAAATTTGATTCCACAGGGAAAAGGGGGGTTTTATGCTGTGGGATTTCTTGCATTTTTTCCTTCAAAAATTATAGCATAGCGATGATTCGTATTGCGTAACACCAGCATACAAATGCTGATGCCGGTGATGTGAGGGTATTCTAGTTTTTCCGACCCATTTATAATCCTTTATTCCTTCCAAACACACAAATCAAAACACCATTTTTTGGAATATCAATAGTAAAATAAGCGTTGATATGTAAATTAATTCTGACTTTCTTCAAAAAAGCCGAATTATTATTGAAATGGAGGCCGTTTTATGATAAAAAGTTCACAGAGTGCAATGTTGGATACTGTTGATAAATCTGCCCTGCGCGCCCTGCAAGCGGATGGGCGTTTGAGTAATGTGGAACTGGCACGCAAGATCAATCTCTCGCCGCCCGCCACACATGCCCGCGTACGCCGTCTGGAAAAGGACGGCTATATTCGTCAGTATACCGTCATTGTAGATCGCGAAAAGGCCGGCTACGACCTGCTGTGTTTCATCCACATCGGTCTGCAAATGCATCAGGTCACACAGGTTGAAAAATTTCGTGAGGCAACCCGCAAAATGCCTGAAGTTTTGGAATGTCATCACATCACAGGCGAATACGATTACTTGTTGAAAGTAGTGTTGAAGAACCGCAAAGATTTGGAACGTTTTGTCGTGGATAAGTTGACTCCAATCCCTGGTGTGGCGCGCATTCACACCAGTTTGGTATTCACCGAAGTGAAATCCACCATGGCGTTACCCTTGGAATAAAAATCATTGCATGGGCATAGCATTGCTACGTCCATGCAAATAATAATCAACATTCAAAAGGAGAAACATTTCATGACCAATTCCACACCAAAGACAATGGGACAACAATTCGGACGCCGCTCGTGGGCGGAACCCTGGAAGATCAAAATGGTCGAGCCGCTTAATGTCATCTCGCGCGAAGAACGCGAGAAAGCGTTGATCGAAGCTGGCTATAACACTTTTTTACTCAGGTCAGATGATGTGTACATTGACCTGTTGACCGACAGCGGAACCAGCGCCATGAGTGACCGTCAGTGGGCTGGCATGATGATGGGCGATGAAGCCTACGCAGGCAGCCGCAACTTCTATCATTTTGAAGCAGCCGTCCAAAAGACCTACGGCTACAAATATGTCGTCCCGACCCATCAGGGACGCGGCGCGGAACATCTCATCAGTCAGGCAGTCATCAAGGCAGGACAGATAGTCCCTGGCAACATGTATTTCACCACAACCCGCCTGCATCAAGAATTGGCGGGCGGTATGTTTACCGACGTCATCATTGACGAAGCGCATGACCCCGCCAATCTGCATCCCTTCAAGGGCAACATTGATCTCGACAAAATTCAAGCATTGATCGACAAATACGGCGCGGAAAAAATCGCCTACATCAGCGTGGCGGGCACAGTCAACATGGCTGGCGGACAGCCCGTCAGCATGGCGAATATTAAAGCCCTGCGTGCGCTGTGCGACAAGCACGGCATCAAGGTTTATCTCGATGCCACGCGCATGATGGAAAATGCCTTCTTTATTCAGGAACGTGAAGAAGGTTACGCGGGCAAATCCATCGCCGAGATTCTTACAGAGTTTTGCAGTTACACCGATGCCGCATGGATGAGCGCCAAGAAGGACAACCTTGTTAATATTGGCGGATGGCTGGCGGTTAACGATTGGACACTGTTCGAAGAACTTCGCAACCTCGTTGTTGTGTACGAGGGTCTTCACACATACGGCGGACTTGCCGGGCGCGATCTTGAAGCGATGGCAATCGGCATCGAAGAATCCGTCAAAGACCAGCACATCCGCTCGCGCATTGGTCAGGTGCTTTATCTCGGTGAACTGCTCACCGACTGGAACATCCCGATCGTGCAACCAGTTGGCGGTCACGCCATCTTCCTGGATGCGAAGGCTTTTTATCCGCACTTGAAGCAGGTTGAATTTCCCGCTCAAACTCTCGCGGCGGAACTGTATCTAGACTCTGGAATCCGCTCGATGGAGCGCGGCATCGCCTCAGCAGGACGCGACCCGAAGACGGGCGATCATTACTACCCCAAGCTTGAACTGACCCGACTGACTATTCCTCGCCGTGTTTATACCCAGGCACACATGGATGTGGTTGCCGAAGCGGTCAAGGCTGTGTACGATGCGCGTGAAACCACCCGCGGTTTGAAGATGGTCTACGAGCCGAAGTATCTGCGCTTCTTCCAGGCCAGGTTTGAAAGACTGTAAATATAGCGTGGTGCGTGTTGCGTATAAAAAACGGAACACGCACCACGCAATTTTTTTGGAGGAACACCATGACTGAAGCACGCAAGAAAATGACGTTACCTGGTTTGTATAAAAAAGTTGAAGAAGGGAAACCCATCACTTGGTTGACCTGCTATGACTACCCCACCGCTTACATGCAGGATCAAGCAGGCGTGGATATGGTTCTCGTCGGTGACAGCCTCGGCATGACCATGCTCGGCTTCGATTCGACTCTGCCTGTAACGATGGATGACATGATCCGTCATGCGGCAGCAGTTCGTCGCGGCGCGCCCAACGTCTGGCTGGTGGGTGACATGCCCTATATGACTTACCAGCCTTCAGTGGAAGGCGCCATCCGCAACGCGGGACGTTTCATGGCGGAGGCGGGCTGTGACTGTATCAAACTCGAAGGCGGTGCGGCAATGGCTGACCGCATCAAAGGTATTGTGGATGCGGGCATTCCTGCCATAGGTCATCTTGGACTCACGCCGCAATCTGTCAGCTCGTTGGGTGGATTCAAATTACAGGGCAAATCAGCCATACTGGCTAAGAAGATCGTGGATGATGCCAAGGCGTTGGAAGAGGCTGGGGCATTCTGCATCCTGCTTGAGCTTGTCCCTGACCGCTTATGCAAACTCATCACCGAACGCGCCAAGAACTGCATCATTATGTCGCTGGGATCAGGCCCTGATGCGCATGGTCAATTACTTATTTATCATGACGCATTCGCGTTATATCCCAAGTTCAAGCCGCGCATGGCAAAAGTCTTTGCGAATGCGGGCGCAGTCATCCGCGAGGGATTGAACGGTTACGTCAAGGAAGTGACCGAGAAAACTTTCCCCGCCAAGGAAAATTGGTTTGGCATGCCTGATGAAGAATATGATGAACTGTTGAAATTAGTTGGATAATTGGCTAGTGACTAGTCAACTAGCGGACTGGAAGACAAGGAGACTAACATGCAAAAATTGCTCAAGATTTCGCCTGATAAACTCAAGGCGTTCAATTCCGTTTTGCTCGACCCAAATTCACAAGTGATGAAGGATTTCTTTGCGGTGGTCGCCAAATACGGCACGCCGAAGGAGATCAATCGCAAGCATCGCGCCGCCCGCAAAATGGACAACCTTTTCAAGATCGTTGAAGAGCGTAACCCGGATGCTCTCAAGGATTTGAAGTGGTTGATCGAGCAACGCGACCGCGGTGTGTTCATCTCGGTCAGGGATTATCGCCGCAAAGTATTAGGCGACGCGGCAGACAGGATGAAATTCAAGGATAAATATGCAGTCACGCTTGAAGTCTCTGCCCTGCAATATTTTCCGTGGGTGCGTGCCATGGCGGAACAAGCCATAGCCAACAAGACTCTCATCCCTGGGCGCTTTATTGCAGTCCGCAAGATGAAGGAATCTGAGATGGACGGCGACCTGCCCGCGATCGTCGCCGCATTGGACATCATCGGTTCGTCCTTTGTGGAAACGCTGGACACAAAAGGCACGGACGGTTCGAATCCGCACCTTGGCGGACCCGCCACCATCACAGGCTACTTTGGCGGCATCGGTCAACCCAACGAACATGCCCTGCAATGGCTGGATGAATTTTTATATTACTACACCAATTATGGCGTGCAGCATGTGCTGAATTTCAACGCAGGAACGATCCTGCTTGGCTTCATGCTTTACAAAATCGGCGTGGACATCCAATTCAAGATTTCTGTTTTCTTCGGTTCGGATAATCCCTATCACGCGCTGTGGATCATGTCGATGGCAAAACTGTTCAGCCGCGACGATGGGACAAGTCCGCTGATCGGATTCAATTGGTCGAACTCGATCAACAACCAGACGATGGAACTATCCGCTGAATTCCGTAAGGCGCTTGGCTTTGAGAAGGTGGTGCGCTTCGAGCATCACATCACCGAGCCGCAGAAGAACATTGTCATTCAGCCCTATAATCGCCGTGCTGAGTTGGTGGAAATTGCCGACCATGTGGCAAATATCGCCGCCAAACACGAAGGCGGTGACCCCGAAGTGGATGTAACCCGTGCCCATATTTCCGACATCCTCGATTACTTCCGCGATAAGAAAGAGGTCATTGAAACTGGCGATTGGGACAACTTGCAAATCAACTTCCTCGATAAAGTTGCAGCCTGCGAACACTCTGCTCGTGCGTTGACTGAGAATGGCATGAGTTTCATCGCAGCGAAGAATTTGCATAAATGAAAAAGTGAGAAGTAATAAGTGAGAAGTGTTGCGTGTTCTGTTTAAAACGAAACACGAAACACGCAATATGTATTTTCCCAAGGAATAAAAATGATTCCCAAAAGAATGTCCGCCTACCTCCGCGAACGTCTTCCCGAAAGCGCATGGGACAAACGTCTCCAGCGCGAGGGCAACCTCTGTTTTATGGAATTTGATTCCACCGACGTGGATCAACTTTCCCGACTCGGCATCGAAGTGGATGCGCTTGGCCCACACCGCGTCGTCTGCATGTGGGACGACGTCTCGCCGCTTGAGGTCGGCGGCTACCTCGTGGTAGATAATCTCGCCATGGGCAAACCCTCGATGGGCGGCAT
>DYDH01000001.1:49016-58442 GCA_020717985.1 Herpetosiphon sp.
CCACAACCTCGCGCGCGGCATGACCCTCAAGAATGCCGCGGCGCATCTGCCGTATGGTGGCGGCAAATCGGGCATCGTCGCCGAGCATGGACTCACCGCCGAACAGCACACCGAAGTTGTTCGCGGATGGGCGCATCTCATCTATCGTTACCGCGACATTTATTTGCCAGGTCCCGATGTCGGTACCAACGACGCCGACATGAAGACCATCGCCATCGAGAATGGCATTGACCATGCCCTCTCAAAGCCCGCCGATATGGGCGGCAATCGCATTGATCAACTCGGCGCGGCGGCGGGTGGTACGGTCATTTCGCTCGAAGCTCTTTTGGATGAAATGCCGCGTCTGCGCGTCCTGCCTCAATTTGACTCGTTGGCGATTCCTGAAGAAGTGACAGTTCTGATTCAGGGATTTGGCGCAGTTGGGGCGCATTCCGCCCGCATCCTGCGTGACCGTTTGCCTGCTGTGAAAGTAATTGGCATTTCAGACGCTGACGGTTATCTCTATGACCCGAACGGACTCCCGCTCGACGTATTATTTCAACGCTGGCAGAAAGACGGCATCGTTACACGCCGCTATTTCATGGAACAGATGGACTCGGGCAAGATCAATACGCTCAAATATTCCACTGAACCTAATGATCTGCTCCGCGAGAGCGCCTTCTGCCTGATTCCCGCCGCGCCGATTGCCAATTACCTCGACATTGACGCCGCCTCGAAGCCCGCCATGACCGTTGATCGCATGGGGCGTTGGATTGTCAGCGTGGAAGGCGCAAATACTTATTCGCCCGATCCTGCACGCAAGACTGCCCGTGCCCGCATGGAGCAGGTTGTCTATCGTCAGCGCGGAACGTTGATCGCCACCGATTACCTTGTCAACTCTGGCGGCGTGATTTTCGCCGCACAGGAAAAACTGATCGCAACCCCCGACGAACTCCACATCCCACAGGAAATGCTCGGGAATCGTGAAGCTGTGGATGACTGGCTGAAATCCCATGCCGCCGAGTTTGCAGCCCTTGCTGAAAAACGACGTTATGCAGGAGAAATCCACCGCGAAGAAGCTCTACGTCGTAATATGCGCGAACTCGTGGATTTTCTCATCGCTGACTCAGATCTGCTTCCTTGTCATGCCGCCGAACGCATCAGCGTCCGCCGCATTGCCTCCAAGGAAAGCGGACGCACTGCCGCCGACTTGATGGAAACTTTGCCCACGATTGAATCCACTTGCTCCTTGCAGGAAGCAGCCGCCAAGTTGGTCGAAGCGGGCAGTCCGATGCTCGCGGTGGTCACCGCGAAGGATGAAATCGCAGGCGTCCTCACCGAATGGGACATAACCCGCGCCACCGCGCAGGGTGTCCCTGATTCCACGCCCAGCGCGGAAGTGATGACTCGCAACGTCGTTACCTGTCCACCCGAAGCGGGCATTCTTGAAATGGTGCGCCTGCTCGAACTGTATAAAATCTCGGCCATGCCCGTCGTTGAAAACGGACTTGTGCGCGGAATGGTCAGCGCGGATCTGCTGGCAAAGAAATCGCTGGCTAAGTTGTTGCAAACACAAATATAAATAGCAGCGCGTTTTAGTTGAAACGATATCCCGCGGGTTTTGAGAAAAAAAACCGCGGGATATTTCTGTTAAATTTATTTAAAATACACCGTTATAATTAAATTTGTGTTATTCTTCTAAAGAATATCTGATTTGTCACTTGAAATAAGTAATTTACTAACAGGAGAATATATGGAATCGTTTATGCGCGAAGCAACTTCTGTAAATGTAGCAACAAGTTTGCATGAGCTGCGCACTGCGCGGGGTATTTCGATGCGCACGCTCGCTACAAAAAGTGGCCTATCTGCCAATGCGTTAAGTATGATTGAACGTGGCAAGACATCCCCATCAGTCAGTACGCTTTATAAATTAGCAGATGCCCTTGGAGTTTCCATCACTGCATTCTTTGGAACGGAAAGCGAAAAGAAGCAGGTTGTTTTTTTGAAGTCCGATGAACGTACGCACATGTCTTTTACGCGCGGCGTTTTTGAAGGCTTGGGCGGCGCACAGTTCGCGGGGCGTGTCGAGCCATTTATGCTCACATTGGAATCGGGCGCGGCAAGTGGACCGGGAAGTATTGTCCATACGGGGCATGAGTTCGTGTTCTGTCTGCGCGGTAAATTGGAATATTATGTTGACAGGCAGTTCTATCAATTGGAGGCGGGTGATAGTTTGCTGTTTGCATCCAAATTGCAGCATAAGTGGAAAAATCCCAGTAATACTGTGACCACCGCATTGATCATCATTTCAGGATTTGAAGAGGGTGAACACCCCCATGCGATGCACTGGAAGAATGGATAGTAAAAAAACAAGGATGAATTGCGAAGGATGAAGGACACTCGCGCCGAGCGCACACTTGCCCTGGCGGGCAGTGCCAGGGAGTGCGGTGTGAAAAAAAACGCCTATCCAAACGGATGGCGTTTTTGCTTTTACTGCTGAACCGTTCAACTAAAAACTATAAAACTAATTATGCGTACATTCCCCAATCCAGCGCTGATGGGTCTTCCATCATCGAAAAGTCCCACATATCCATGCCCATTTCAATATTGACCGGCATGTTGAGTCCTTCCACGGCTTTGGCTTTGGTCATTTCGATCATGGCCGGTCCGTAGGGACAAAAGGGTGTAGTCAGGATCATTTTTACATGACCAATTCCGCTTTCGTCAATTTGAACGTCGCGGATCAATCCCAACTGGATGATGTTCATTCCAATTTCAGGATCAACCACTTCTGATAGTCTTGCGCGCACTTCCTGCACACGCTCGGGATGTGTTTTATGGATGGTCCACTGGATTTCATTAACTTCAGAGTCGCTCATTTTGGTTCCTTTGAAAAATTAGTTTTTGCTTCTGCAGGTTGGATAACATATGTACAATGCGAGGCGCCGTTTAAAATACACTGTACTTTGTTGACAGGTAATGCCAGCATCTTGGAGATCAGCGTTTGGTCAACAGTGCAAACCTCGGGATGGGCGATGCCAATTTGATAATATGGACAGGAAACTTCATTGATCTGATATTGTCCGTCCTTCTTTTCCCAATTTACATTAAAACCTTCATGCCCCAATATTTCCTGGACGAGGTCAAGGCGTTCCTCCATACTCAGGCTTTTCAAGTCACTGGAATATTTGCTGACAAGATCTTCCGCAATTTGATTAAATAAATTCGCTACAACAGGCCCCGGCATGGTATCTTTCATCTGGGAGAGTAACCGCGTGGTAAGCTGCATATAACGCGTCGGAAAACGTTCAACGCCCTCATCTGTCAAAACATAAACCAAACGCGGACGTCCCACGCCATGCCTTTCCTCCTGTCCCTCCACGAGTCCTTCCATTTGGAGATTAGTGAGGTGGTGGCGAACAGAAATGGGATTAATACCAACTGCTTCAGCCAGTGTAACGATGGTTGAGCGGGGATTTTGCAGCAAAGTTTGTAATATCTTTTCGCGCGTTGATTTCATAAAACGAGTATAACCAACTCGCCAGAGTTTGTCAATATACTAGAATATTATCATAAATATTGACATATTGATTTGACCCTGCTATAATGCTCTTTAATTGATAAAAATGCCAGAGATGGCTTAACACAGTACCGCATAAGCGGTGAATTCTTAGGAGCCCAAGGTATGTCGCAACTCGAAATTAAGAATCTGCACGTTAGCATTGAAGATAAGGAAATTCTCAAAGGTCTCTCGTTGACCATAAATCAAGGCGAAATACATGCCATTATGGGGCCGAATGGTACAGGAAAGTCAACTCTTGCTTACACTTTGATGGGACACCCCAATTACACCGTAACTGAAGGTGAGATCATTTTCAAAGGTCAAAATGTTCTGGAACTGGAACCGGACGAACGCTCCCGGGCGGGAATTTTTCTCGCATTTCAGTACCCTGTCGCCATTCCAGGCGTGACCGTGGCAAACTTCCTGCGCACGGCGCTGAATGCCCGCCGCCGCGCCGCGAATCCGGAAGATAAGGGGATGCCCATCCTTGAGTTCCGCAAATTGCTCAAGGAAAAAATGGATACGCTCAAGATGGATCATGCCTTTGCTGGTCGTTATCTCAACGATGGTTTCTCTGGCGGCGAGAAGAAACGTGCAGAAATTTTACAGATGGCAACCCTCAAGCCTGAGTTCGCTGTTTTGGATGAAACCGACTCAGGGCTGGATATTGATGCGCTGCGAATTGTTTCGGAAGGCGTCAACGCTCTTGCTGGACCCGAGCTTGGGGTGCTGGTCATCACGCATTATCAACGCCTGTTGAATTACATCAAACCGAATTTCGTT
This sequence comes from Herpetosiphon sp., assembly GCA_020717985.1. Classification (GTDB taxonomy): domain Bacteria; phylum Chloroflexota; class Anaerolineae; order Anaerolineales; family Villigracilaceae; genus Villigracilis. Next base: position 53,341 of record DYDH01000001.1, read on the forward strand.
CACATTATGCTGGATGGTCGAATTGTCGAATCGGGCGGACCCGATCTCGCTTTGCACCTTGAGGACCAGGGATACGACTGGGTGCGCGAGAAGTACGAGGAAACCGCTGAGGCGTAGATTCTTTTTATTAAACGGTAGCAAGTCGAAGGTTCGCTCGACGCGGATCTTCATCAGATAAAAAAATGGTGAAACCAATGGCTGAAGATACTAAGTTGAATGAAGACACCAAGATCCTGGGTGAAATTGGTGATTACAAATATGGTTTTCATGATCGTGACGATAACTATGTGTTCAAATCTGAAAGAGGGCTGAACCGCCAGGTTGTGGAAAATATTTCACGCATGAAAGGCGAGCCGCAATGGATGCTCGACTTCCGTTTGAAGGCCTTGGCGCATTATCTTTCGCGCCCCATGCCGACTTGGGGTCCTGAACTCAACGAGCTCGATCTTGACAATATTTTTTACTACGTCAAGCCGACCGAGAAAAGCGAAAAGAACTGGGATAATGTCCCCGATGATATCAAGAATACTTTCAACAAGTTGGGCATCCCTGAAGCCGAACAAAAATTTTTAGCAGGCGTCGGCGCACAGTACGAATCGGAAATGGTCTATCATTCCATTTTGGAGCACCTTGAAAAGCAAGGTGTGATTTTCCTTTCGATTGAAGACGGACTCAAGCAATACCCAGACTTGTTCAAGGAATATTTCGGCACAGTCATCCCGATCGAAGATAATAAATTTGCCGCACTCAATTCTGCTGTGTGGTCTGGCGGGTCATTTGTCTACATTCCGAAGGGCGTGAAAGTTGATCTTCCGCTGCAAGCATATTTCCGCTTGAACACTGCAAATGTTGGTCAGTTTGAGCGCACACTTATCATTGTTGACGAAGGCGCGTCTGTGCATTACGTTGAAGGCTGCTTCCTCGCTGGTGCGCAGGTGCGAACTCGAAATGGCGAGAAGCCAATTGAGGAAGTTGAAGTTGGCGATGATGTGATGACTCATCAAGGTCGTTATCGCCGGGTTTATAACACCATGAAGCGCCCATATCATGGGAATATTTACAACATCCGTTTTTATGGTGATAGCGGGCGCGAATTGAATGTCACTGCCGAGCATCCGCTGTTGGTTGCTTCCCGCGAAAAACAAAATGAACGCAATAAAGAATTTCAACCTGTTTGGAAATTTGCCGAAAACGTGAAGGTTGGCGATTATCTTGTTATTCCTGTGCCTCAGCCTGTGGCAGAGCCAGTTTCCGCTCATAGCGTTACAGTTCCCATCGGACGTGGACGCCATGCTCCAGTTGACCGTGAAGTCAATTTGCCTTATGAGCCGGATTTCTTCCGCCTGTTAGGTTATTACTTTGCAGAAGGTCATGTGGATAATGAACATTACGTTTCACTGTCCTTTCATGTGGATGAAACAGAATACCTCGCTGATGCGAAATCCCTCGTTGAGCGTTATTTTGGCAAATCGCCGATTGCGAATGCTCCACGCCAAAACGGACAAACTCTCGTGCTCTCTTCCACGGAGGTTGCGCGCACATTCGCCCGTGAATTTGGCTCCAATGTGTATGAAAAGCAAATTCCTGAATGGGTATCCAGCGCCGAGCCTGCTTTGTTGGCAGAACTTGTAAAAGGAATGTGGTGTGGCGATGGAAGTTATGATGCCAAAAAGAATATGTTCCGCTACAACACAGTCTCTGCAGATTTGGCGTATGCCTTCCGTGATGCCTGTTTGCGTTTAGGGATTGCGGCTTCTGTAAATATACAGAAACGCCTCCTGCCTCGCAAGGATATTTATGCGGTGGTTATCGCTTCGCCTTTCAATGTACAGTTTGGCGGCGTTGTTGGCGTAGATGCCCCTGCAGGCGACCTTAGCGGCTCTCCCTTCTCAATTGATGAAAACTTCCTCTATGTTCCAATCAAGGAGATTACTGTCGAAGAAATGGAAACAGAGGTTTTCAATTTCTCTGTGGAAGAAGATGAATCATATGTTGCAGAGGGTGTTATCTCGCATAACTGTACCGCACCTCAATACACCACCAACTCCTTCCACTCTGGTGTGATCGAGATCGTGGTCAAGAAGGGTGCACGCTCGCGTTACTCGACCATTCAAAACTGGTCTACAAATGTTTTCAACCTTGTTACGCAACGCGCCATGGTTTTCGCGGATGCCTCTCACGAGTGGGTGGATGCGAACCTTGGCTCGAAGCTCACGATGAAATACCCGTCCTGCTATTTGATGGAACCAGGCGCACGCGGTGAAATGCTCTCGATGGCATTTGCTGGCCCCGGGCAAATTCAGGATGCGGGTTCGAAGATGGTGCATTTTGCCCCAAATACCACCAGTAAGATCACGTCCAAGTCCATCAGCAAGGGCGGTGGACGCGCTTCTTATCGCGGACTTGTCAAAGTTTATAAAGGCTCCAAGGGCGTCAAGTCCAATGTGGTTTGTGACGCGCTTTTGCTCGATCCCAAATCCCGTTCGGACACATATCCGTCCATTGAAATTGACGAAGACGACGTTTCCATTGGTCACGAGGCTTCGGTCTCCAAAGTTGGCGAAGAGCAGCTTTTTTATCTCATGTCTCGCGGATTAACCGAGGAAGAAGCCACGGGCATGGTTGTCTCTGGTTTCATCGAGCCGCTCGTCAAGGAACTGCCGATGGAATATGCTGTCGAAATGAATAGATTAATTCAACTACAAATGGAAGGCTCAATAGGCTAAACGAAACACGAAACACGCAGCAGTACAGCGTGGAGCGTGTTCCGTAGGTGAACACTTATGCAAGAGAAACCCAAAGTATCTGTTACTCGAACTCGACGTGATTCTGCCGCGAAGGAATTTTCTTTCACGGCTGCTTCCATTCCTGCCGGTGGGCTGAAAGATGTCCGCGCCAGGGCGTGGGATGCATTTACAAAATTTTCCATGCCCATCACCACCGATGAAGCATGGCGGCGCACCGACTTAAAATTGTTGCCCGCGTCTGATTTCAAAATTCCCAAAGAAGGCGCATTTGAAGATTTGCCTGTTGTGCCTGAGCATCTGCTTAAGCCATTGACAGGCGAACAGCACGGCGGACAAATCACGCTTCTGCCCGGCGGCTCACGCGTGGACCTCGATCCTGATCTGGTCTCGAAGGGCGTTATTTTCACTGATATTCGCACCGCAGAACGTGAGCACGCTGAACTCCTCAACAGACTTATCGGCACGATTGTTAAACCCGAAGACGGCAAGTTTGCCGCATTGGCTTCCGCGCTCGCGGGAAATGGCGTATTGTTGTATGTCCCAAAGAATGTGAAAGTGGAAACCCCGCTTCATTCCGTGCTGTGGGGACCAGGCACAGATTTGGCTCATTTCTCGCACCTGATCGTTTATGTGGATGACGGCGCTTCCGTGACGTATGTGCATGAGGCCGCTTCACCCAATGAGACAGGTCACGCCATGCACGCAGGTATTGTGGAAATTCATGTAGGTAAAGACGCCAATTTGCGCTTTGTGGAGTTACAATCATGGGGACGTCACGTATGGAACTTCTCTCACGAACGTGCTCATGTGGAACGCGGTGGAAACCTCGATTGGATCTTTGGCGCGGTGGGTTCGCGTCTCACCAAGAACTTCTCAGACCTTGATCTTGCTGGTGAAGGCGCGCAGGGACGCATGTCCGGTTTCTATTTTACGGACGGCGCCCAGCATCTTGATCACGACACACAACAGAATCATCTTGCTCCACACACCACCAGTGATTTGTTATTCAAAGGTGCGTTGAAGGGTAAGAGCCGCTCTGTGTGGCAGGGAATGATTTACGTCGCGCCAGGAGCGCAAAAGACGGATGGTTACCAGGCAAACCGTAATCTTATCCTCGACGAACAGTCACGCGCAGATTCGATTCCGGGTTTGGAGATCCTTGCTGATGATGTCCGCTGTACACACGGTGCAACGGTGGGTAAGCTTGAGAAAGAGCCATTGTTCTATCTTAAGTCACGCGGTATTCCCCAGGCGGATGCCGAGCGTTTGGTTGTGGAAGGTTTTTTTGACCCGATCATGCAACGCATTCCTTTTGAAGGTGTGCGAGAGAGGTTTCAACAGGCGATTCAGGATAAGTTATTCACAGGATAAGTATTAGGCTGGAAATGTAAGTCTGTCAGCGAGGATTGGGCTGATGGACGCGTACCAACTATCAGTTAAGAAAGAGGCGAGGGCGTCTCTATAATCCAAGATAGGATGTGTGTCATGACTGTGAAATCGAAAGTCAAAGTAAAGGTGGCGGTCAAATCTAAAGTTGTGAAGAAGTTAACGTCGAAGTTAAATGCAAAAGTGAAACCTACAAGGAAATTGATGACAAAGCCAGAAGCCAAAGAGAAATCTGTTGTTGAAACGCCGGATACAGCAAAAGCGCCTGTAAAGCTTATGACAAAACCGGCAGCCAAGCCTGTAGCATTGGTTGTTAAGCGTGTGATTAACCCGTTGATGCCGCGCCGACCCATCAAACGCTCGCAGCGCGCCAACCAGTTTGCGTATATGAAAGCGCCCGGACTTGAACATGCTTTCGACGTGGGAGATACAGTTGAAGTGTTTTGCGATCATGAAAAGAGTCGTGAGCGCATTCGCGGTTGGGTGAAGGGAATTGTGGTGCAGGTGGATCACAAAATGGTTGCGGTGCAATTCCGTTCCAATGTATATTTGACCGATGGCTGGATGGTTCCAGATCGCATTCTATGGTATCCGGTGAATTCAGAGCACATTCGTGCTGTTGCCGGCAAAAAAGCGATTAAAGATAAAAGAGATTTTATTCCAGATTATTAGCGGACAAATAAACAAGTAGACAGGTAAACAAGTATCTACCTGCCTACTTGTTTACATACCCATATTCCATGAAACTAAACATAACTAAAACCCGGAAAGACTTTCCCATCCTTGACCGTGAATTGCGTGCAGGAGTGCGATTAACGTATTTGGATTCCACAGCTACTTCACAAAAACCTTTGTCAGTGATTCAGGCAATGGATGACTTTTACCGCAAATCAAATGCGAATATTCATCGCGGCGTGCATACGCTTGCCGAGGAATCAACAGCGCTTTATGAAGGCGCGCGGGAACGGA
>DYDH01000001.1:58487-63094 GCA_020717985.1 Herpetosiphon sp.
CGCGAAACACAACCGAGTCGATTAATCTGGTTGCATACAGTTGGGCGCGCGCAAATTTGAAACAGGGCGATCTTGTTATCCTGACCGAGATGGAGCATCACAGCAATCTTGTTCCCTGGCACATGCTTCAAGCCGAGCGCGGAATTGAACTGGATTTCATCCCTGTGACGGAAGACGGTTTGCTCGATCTGGATGTGTATAAAACGCTTCTTGACCGCCGCCCGAAGTTGGTCTCGTTCACGCACATGTCCAACGTTTTGGGCACGATCAACCCAGCCGCCGAGATCATCCGCCTTGCCCATGAAGCAGGCGCAATTACGCTTGTGGACGGCGCGCAATCTGCTCCGCATTTGACTGTGGACATGCAAGCCCTTGATGCCGATTTCTTTGCCTTTTCGGCGCATAAGATGTGCGGACCGACGGGCATTGGTGTGCTGTATGGTAAAACCGCGTTGCTTGAATCCATGCCGCCGTTTATGGGCGGTGGTGACATGATTAAGGAAGTGAAATTGCGTTCATTCCGCGCGAATTCATTGCCTCATAAATTTGAGGCCGGCACTCCCGCCATTGCGGAGGCAGTCGGCTTCGGCGTTGCTGTAGATTACCTGACAAGCCTCGGCATGGATAATATCGCCGCGCATGAGCATGAGATCACAGAATATGCATTGGAGCGACTGGAAGAAATTCCCGGCGTGAAGGTGTTTGGCCCCTCGGTAGATAAAAAAGGCGGCGTTGCCTCATTCACATTGGATGGTGTTCATCCGCATGATGTGGCGCAGATTTTGGACCAGGATGGTATCGCCGTGCGCGCGGGTCATCATTGTGCCCAGCCATTACATGAAAAATTCGGAATTCCCGCCACCAGCCGCGCTTCTTTCTATTTGTACAATACAAAGGAAGAAGTGGATTTGCTGGTGAATGGGATATATAAAGTGAAAGAGATATTTAAGTAGTATCGAAGTATCAGCGATACTTTTTGATACTCGATATTTTTGCGGAGTAACTATGGACGACCTCTATCGTGAAGTAATCATTGAACATTATAAAAACCCATCATATCGCGGAAAACTTGACCCTCACGATATTTCTTTTGCGGATAATAATCCATTGTGCGGCGACCACATCCAGATAGATTTGCGCGTAAGCACAGACGGCGTTGTGACCGATGCGAGGTTTGACGGACATGGTTGTGCCATTTCACAGGCTTCCGCGGACTTGTTGCTCGAATCCATTATTGGCAAGCCGCTTGAAGAAGTAAAGAAGCTCAATAAAGAATCGGTTCTCGAATTGCTTGGCATTGAACTTGGACCTGTGCGTTTGAAGTGCGCTTTGCTTTCGTTGAAGGTTTTGAAGGCAGGTGTGTATGGATTACGGGAGTCCAGCGATGAGTTGGTTGAGTAAAAATAAAAAGAGCATATTATTAATATTCACGGGTTTATCGCTTTTTGTGGGGGTGACTGTTGTTTTGATTTTGATGTTTGGTCCGATTGTTGGCTGCAGCCTTGTAGGATGTAGGGGCGGTATACAAGTTGAATTGGAAGGTCTGCCGGCAGCCATCCCATATCAAGTACTCCTTTCTTCTCCTTCTGACGAAATCGGCACCATATCTTGTGATCCAGGCGCGGAAGATAACCCGAATTCTTTTGAAAAAAGTTGTTTGGCCAATGGCGCTTATTTTAGTTTGGAGCCGGATGTATTGCCATCGGATGAAGTTACGGTAACAGTTCTCGTAGGTGAAAGTCGGGTTTCACAGGATTTTCACCCAGCGTATAAAAAATTCCAGCCGAACGGTATGAATTGCGACCCTGTCTGTTATAGCGCAACAATAAGAATGAAAATATTCCAGTGAGAATTTATGTTTAACTACACAATGTTTGATGAAGCAAAACTTGAATTTGTAGAGATTGCCCCTGCCTCAGAGCTCCCTAATGGTGTGCGATTGTTTGTTGAGCTTGGGGATAAACCGATTGTTATTTTCAATATCGCAGGGCAGCTTTTTGCAATTGGCGATATATGCACCCACGATGACGGTCCGCTGGGCGACGGGATGATCGAAGGTCATAACATCGTCTGCCCACGTCACGGCGCAGAGTTTGATGTGCGCACTGGAAAGGCAGTGCAAATGCCCGCGGTTATTGATATTCCCGCATATCCTGTGCAGGTACGAGATGGTAATATTTTTGTGGGAATAGAGAAGGAATAAAAAATGGCGACACTAGTCGCCATTTTTTATTCCTCAAAAGCAGCCGTTGTAAAAGATCAAGAATTTGGATTTTCTAAGGAAACTCGCTTGTGTAAACAGTGAGGGGCCCGCCCCATGATCCAAGAGTTCCAAAGTTGCACGAGCCATCATCGCTGTTGGATACACCTTCCGGGCTTAATGTTAATTTGTGCTTGCCTTTTTTTAATGGGCCAAGATCGATTAAACCAGTTGTGAACTGCCCGCTAATGGGACCGATATGATCAGTGGTAAAAATCTCAGAATTGTCCACAATAACATGCAGGAAAATATCCGAGCAAGCTTGAGTTACACTATATTCAATTCGAAGTATGCCAATTGTTTCCACGGTAATAGTATAGTCAAGCGGCTTTGATCTCTGTGTTTCGGGAATACCGCCAGACCTATAAATATCATAATCATTCCTTACTATGATCGGTTCTGGTGTGGCAGTTGGTGTAAAAATTTTGGTTGGCGTTAAACTAGGTCGCTTTGTTTCTGTGGGAGGAGCTTTAGTTGTAGGAGTGGTTGTGGGAGTAAATGTAAATGAAGGGGTGACAGAGACGCTTGTAACTGTTGGAAGAATAGGTACGACTTTGGTGGGTGGAATGGTCTGTGGGATTAAGCTAAATCCGGCCCAAGCGATAATTATCAGGGCTACGAGCCCGATTGCAGCGCCACATCCGCAACCCAAATATTTTTTGCAGCCAGATGCATTTCCTTTTAGCGGGGCAATGATTCCGTTTAAAGTATTGATATTGTGCTGGGTGATTGCAATCCCTGCTTTATCGCCAATCGCCTGGCGAATATTCAACGCCTGCGATAAAAATGTTTTTGCCTCGGCGACATTTCCCAGGTAAAGGGCGCGGCTCCCCAATTGGTGTAATGCCCAGGCTTGCATTTTGCTGTCATTGAGCGCCTTCGCGGCTGTGAGAATTAAATTCAAAATATCAGACCAGGTTTGCCAGCGCTTATAAAAGACCATGAATTTTTCCAGCGCGCGGCCCAGTTTTATCACCTCGTGCCACTTTTTTCTCTCCCCCGCATTTTTGATGGTGTGGATCAAAAGTCCGCTGGATTCTTCCACCAATGCCGAGACAGGCTGCTGACTTAACCAATTGATCGCGTAATTCAACAGGGTGTCCTGCCAGGAAGTAATATCCCATGCGGCAGAGATCGAGGACACCAAAGCGTCTGTGATGCTGAATCGTGGGCTATGCGATTGGACAAGCCCGAGTGTGATCAACCTTTGAATATCATTTTCTTCATATCCATCCTTGAAGATTTTTTTAATATGTTTCAGAGAAACGATATTTCCGCCTGCCGCTGCAAGGAGCGCAAGGACCTGTTTTTCCGTGTCGCTAAGTTTGGCCATGCTCATATACGCCATGGACTTGTTGTCTGTCTTTTCGATGGTTAGCTCTCTTAGAAGATGTTCCGCGGGTCCTCCGCTGTCTCTCGCAAGCGCCGCCGCCTGTAATATTTGAAGCGGATGTCCTTGAAGAACAGAGCAGATTTTTAGTGCCGTTGTTTTTTCCTGTTCATTCAGCGGGCGGGACAATTCCTTTTCGAAAAGTTTAAGCGACTCGCTTTCAGGCAATCCACGCAGTGGAATTATTTCACCTTCCCCCCATAGGCTGCGTTCTGTGGATGATAGGATAAAATGTGAGTTTGGGGCGGCGTCTAAAATGGATGGGACTTCATCTCGACCAATTTGTAAGTCATCCAAAAATATTAACGCTTTGATATTTTGAAGCGCCTGGGTGATTTCCGCTGTGGTTGGTTTGTAGGACGACTCGCTGTCAAAAAACAAATCGAACAATGCTTGAAGTAAGTCTTCGTATCCAAGACCAGACGCATCGAGAAAGACCACGCCGCTTGTAAAATTACCCGCATCCAGGGTGTGCGTTAAATGGCGGATAAAGGATGTTTTCCCAACACCATCCTGTCCCCACACTGAAACTGGAATGGAGAGTTGAGAGGCTTTCTTGATTGACTCAAATTCATTTTCGCGGTCCAGTAACGAGGGGAAAGCACGCGGCTTGATCGTCACAGGCGTGGAACGCGCCGAGTATTTTGGTTTATCTGACGGTTTGATAATATTTACAACACCACCATTTACATCCCCGATCTTGATAACGTAATTGTCATTTCCACACACTATTACGCTATCTGTTACATTTCCGTCGATGGATACGCTTGTCATGTTGGCCTCTAAAATTTACGATAATGTATATGCAATTGATTCTTTGGCTAAGTAAATCGTCGAAAATAATTTTACAACCCACCCTGCTCTTTCGGGGGCTAAGCCCCCAAAAAGCCGAAGGTGTGTCTAAAAACTTTCAACCGACTACTTAGTGTTCATTATATGGTTTTTGGATGGGAATTG
>DYDH01000001.1:63118-99837 GCA_020717985.1 Herpetosiphon sp.
ACTTCCCGACGCCTTGGTTGCCGTCGGGAAGGATGAACCTGTTATTTTTCGAATGAGCCTACGATTCTCAAAATGTCAAATCCCTCCGCAAAAGGGATTTCTGCCAGCGCACCATGCCGCACCATGATTGAGCGAGTCAACTCGCTATTGAAATAATATCTGTCGCGGTATGTTTCATATTCCGAGAGTGCTTCAACTTTTTTCTTTGCATCCTCTTCGCTGACTTCCACCAAAAAGTGCGGAAAGAATCCGTAGGAAGAACGTACAACGTCAAAGCCCAGGACAGTGATTCCACGAAAGGCGCGCAGGGCTTCGTCGGTCATGGTGAGATGATCCTGGTGGACATCCTGTTTCGAGTGGACAAAGATCAAGTCAGGCTGGAAATCCCGGCGGAGCTTTAGAAAATACTCCAAAATTTCCTGCCGCGCATCGGGAAAGACGCGGGTGATGAAAGGTCCGAATATAATCCTGTCTTCGGGTACGCCTAGAATTTTCATTGACCTGAGATGTTCATCTTTTACATTTTTCAGGTCGGGATTTTTTTGATTGTCCGAAAGCGTGACGCATAAAATTTCGGTTTGTTGAACGATGTGGTGAATCAAAGCGCCGCACCCGATCTCAATATCATCAGGGTGTGCGCCGAGAAAGAGAACACGCTTGCCAAAGAAATTCATCCGTTTATCCGCTTCTTATCCGTTACTACATTCGACATCTATTTCGTTGCCAAAATTCCGCCGACGACTTTGGTCATCACCAATTTGCCGTCACGGTCAAACCATTTTTGGGCAACGGCTTGAATCTTGCCGATCAGGGCTTCGTATTCATCCGCCCCGTTGAACATGGATGTCCACAGTTTGCGGTCTTCGCCCAGTGAAGCGCGGACGTAATCAATGAACGGCGCGACTTCGGGGAAGGTCAGGTGGTTCTCGAATTTGTGCAATTCGGTTTTGGCGAATATCCTGCTGATGGTGTTGAAGATGTCACCTTTGAAGCGTGATGAACCAGGCATGGGCGGAATTGCTGCACCAGTGGCTTCCTTGATGATGTCATAGAACATCTGCTTGTTCTCAGGAAGTGGACCGGAGACAAAAAGCCGTCCGCCAGGATTCAGCACCCGATGAGCCTCACCAAATGTAAAGTCAAGGTCTGAGGCGTAATAGATGGCGAAGGCGCTGGTACAAAGGTCAAATGTATTGTCCGCAAAATTGAACGGCTGGTTGAAATCCAAAAATTGAAAATCAATATCCGCGCCAACTTTTTTGTTTTTCTCGCGCGCCTTGTCGAGCAGTTCCTCAGAGAAATCGCCGCCTGTGATCTTTGCTCCGCCTTTTGTGTACTCGTTAAATAGGAAGCACAATTTTCCCGCGCCGCAACCCACGTCGAGAATGGACATGCCAGCCTGTGGTTTCAGCAATTCATTTGTCCACACATCAATGTTGGCCGAGCCGTATTTCTCGTGAATGTCAATCCGCATGAGCAGGTCTTTGCTGGGTTCCTGATAATCAATTTTCATTTATCTCTCCTAAATAGGTAGTGACGACTTTAGTCGTCCATTTATAAGTGACTAAAGTCGCTACTACGTAAAATGTTTATTAGATTATACCAAAATCAAATCAAAATTCACTCGCTGAATTTTGCAGGCGTTTCCAAAAGCCATGATAAAATTCGCGCATTGGAGTCACTATGGCGAACAAGATACAAGCAGTAAAAGGTACGAGAGAATTCTATCCCGAACAGATGGCGTTGCGGAATTTCATCTACAAAAAGGTGAGCGAAGCCGCGACTTCGTTCGGGTACCAAGAATGGGATGCGCCGTTCATCGAGCCGATTGATCTTTACGCGGCGAAGTCAGGTGAGGAACTAGTCAAGAAGCAGTCTTTCACCTTTACAGACCGCGGCGGAGATTTTGTCACCTTGCGCCCCGAACTCACTCCCAGTCTGGCGCGCATGATCGCGGCGAAGCAGGGTGAGTTGACCTTCCCTGTGCGCTGGTGGTCGTTTGGTCCGTTTTGGCGATACGAACAGCCGCAGAAAGGACGCACCCGCGAGTTTTTTCAATGGAATGTTGATATGCTTGGGGTCGACACTCCCGAAGCAGATGCAGAATTGATTGCCATCGGCGTCACATTCATGAAATCGGTTGGACTCACTCCCCAGCAGGCGACTGTTTATGTCAACAACCGCAAGCTGATGAATGCGGAATTCAAATCTTTAGGTATTCCACAAGAGAAGTGGGTGGATGCCTTGGGTTTGGTGGATCGCCGCTCGAAGATGACTCTTGCCAACTGGGATGCTTATGCCCTTGAAATTGGTCTGTCGCAGGCTCAACTTGATGGAATAAAAGCCATTCTCGATAATTTTGATTTGTGGAAAAAGAACGAGGAATTGACGCGCCTATTTGCGTCTCTTGAAGCATTGGGCGTGAAGGAATATGTCAAGTTTGATCCTGGCATCACACGGGGACTTTTGTATTACACAGGCACTGTCTTTGAAGCCTTTGAGACCAGCGGCTCGGTAAAACGCGCCATCCTCGGCGGTGGACGTTATGACAACCTGCTATCCGATGTCGGTGGACAACCGCTCCCTGCTATTGGCTTTGCGATGGGTGACGTGGTGATGGGAATTATCCTGAAAGAAAAAGGGCTCCTGCCTGAATTCATCCCCAGCCCTGCGCCCGTCCTTGTGACCGTCTTTGATGAAAGTTTAATGCGCGAATCCTATTCATTGGCGGCGGACTTGCGTAACGCTGGCATAAATGTATTGTGTTACCCAGAACCCGCCAAACTTCAAAAGCAATTCAAATTTGCCGACAAAATGAAGGTGAGTGTTGTTGTCACAGTAGGTCCTGATGAGGCGGCGAATGCACAGGCGGCAATTAAAAACCTGATGAACGGCGAACAGGTCACAGTTAAGCGCGAATCGGCGGCAGAAGTCGTCCGCAAAATCCTTGCGGGCATAAAATCCTGATGATATAATGTCGCTCGCTCCAAATATGGAGGATGTAGCTCAATTGGCAGAGCGTCGCCCTGTGGAGGCGAATGTTGCGGGATCGTTCCCCGTCATCCTCCCCAAAGTAAGTTTTTTACATCAGACCACCTTCTTTTTTTTGAAGGTGGTTTTGATTTTAAAATCACATTCAGTTTTTAACAATGTAAATAGTGGACAGAATGGACTCGAAAGGGTCCATATAACTGTGGCTGAAGATGTTGAGGGTTCGAAACCTTTCATACTCCCCAACCAAACTTCCGAGGTTAAAGCCTCGGAGGTTTTCTTTTCGGGTAAAATAGTCCCCATGTCTCAAACAATCAACGTCCTTTTCCTTGCCGCAGAAGCCGAGCCTTACATAAAAGTGGGCGGGCTGGGTGACGTAGCGGGTTCTCTGCCGCGCGCTTTGCGTGCGCTTTCCAATGATGACATCAAGTTGGATGTGCGGCTTGTTTTGCCGTATCACTCCGCAGTGAAAGCGGACAACCTTAAACCATTGGGTATGTTTTCACTTGCCCGTAATGGTACGGAGATTCAGGTCGAGGCATTTGAAACATCGTTAAATGGTATGCCCGTCTATTTTATCGGCGGTGAGCCGATCCGGGCGAGTGGCTCGGTGTATTCATCGGATGCTGGTTTGGATGCGGAAAAATATGCCTTCTTTTCCCTCGCCGCGTTGGAATTATCACGACAGATCAATTGGTTTCCTGATGTTATTCATGGAAATGATTGGCACACCGCGCTGAGTATGTATGGCTTACTTACAAAAAGTTGGGAGGAAGGTGCGCGTCACGTTGCATCTGTGATCTCATTGCACAACCTTCCATTCATGGGTCCGGATGTAAGCGCAATTGTGGATAGTTACGGTTTGAAGCTTGCACAAACAGATTTGCCTGATTGGGCGCGTGTGATGCCTTTACCTTTGGGACTTTGGGCTTCGGATGCAATTGTGGCTGTTTCACCAACTTATGGCAGGGAAATACTTACACCAGAATATGGCTGTGGGCTGGACGAGTTTTTGCGTTCCCGCGGCGAAACGGTAAGCGGTATCTTAAATGGACTGGACACGGCTTCATTTAATCCTGCGGATGATACTGCGTTGGGTGTTAATTTTGATATTGATTCCCTTGAAAAAAGGGCGGCAAATAAAAGTTTATTGCAGGAAAGACTTGGCTTGCCCCATGAGCCGGAAATACCTTTGCTTGCGATGGTCTCCCGCATGGATGTGCAAAAAGGCGTTGACCTTGTCTTTACGGCGCTTAAGAGCATGAAGCGTACGAATTGGCAGGCGGTCATTTTGGGAACGGGCGACCCCAGGTTGGAAGAAGCCGCAATGCAACTACAGGCTTTATATCCTGAGCGGGTGAAAGTTGAAACCCGCTACGATGCGGGTCTTGCACGTCGGATTTATGCAGGTTCAGACATGTTCTTGATGCCTTCGCGTTATGAACCATGCGGACTTTCGCAAATGATCTCGATGCGCTATGGTTGTGTTCCCATTGTGCGCGCAGCTGGCGGGCTGAATGACACCGTCAAGCACAGGGTAACGGGCTTTGTCTTTGAAAAACCACATCACATGGCGCTGACTGCTGCGATCAAATCTGCATTCAAAGTATTTGCCGAGCGTGAAAAATGGCAGGCAATTCAGCGTGCAGGCATGGCTCAGGATTTCTCCTGGGAAAACTCCGCGAAAAAATATCTTGAACTCTATCAATCCATCATAAAATCATGACATTCAAACGATCCTCTGGTATTCTTCTTCATCCTTCCAGCCTGCCAAGCCCTTATGGTATCGGTGACCTTGGTCCGCAGGCGTTTCGTTTTGTTGACTGGCTTTCCTCAACCGGGTGCAAACTCTGGCAGGTGCTTCCGCTTGGACCCACCGGATATGGTGATTCGCCCTATCAGTGTTTTTCCGCCTTCGCGGGCAATCCATATTTGATCAGCCCTGATGATTTACTCGCCGATGGATTATTGACTCAATCTGATTTGGAAGCGATGAAAGACCTGCCCGCCTCTCACGTGGACTTTGGGTTGGTCATTCCTCGCAAGCTTGATCTTTTGCAAAAGGCATTTTCCACCTACCAATCGCACCCCGAACAGTTACGCCCGGCCTTTGATTATTTCTGCGCTGAAAATGCTTCCTGGCTGGATGATTACACCCTTTTCATGGCATTGAAAGAAGCCAACGGCGGCGGCGCATGGAATGGTTGGCCGGAACCGCAGAGGTCTCGCAAGAAAACAGCATTACGCAAAGCGCAGAGCGAACTGGCCGAACGCATCATGCTCTATGCGTTCTATCAATTTATATTCTTCCGTCAGTGGAATAAATTGCGTGCATACGCAAATGAGCGTGGCATTCAGATCATTGGCGACCTTCCCATCTTTGTTGCCAATGACTCTGCGGATGTTTGGGCGCATCCTGAATTATTTTATATGGATAAAGCGGGAAACCCAACGGTTGTGGCGGGCGTTCCACCTGATATTTTTTCCGCCTCAGGACAGTTATGGGGCAATCCACTCTACAATTGGGCAGTACATAAAAAAGACGGCTACGCATGGTGGCTTTCACGTGTGCGCTCTTCCCTCCAAATCTTTGACATTTTGCGCTTCGACCATTTTCGCGGATTTGCCGGTTATTACGAAATCCCTGCTGAACATAAAACTGCCGAGTTTGGCCGGTGGGTCGTTGGACCCGGCCAGGACTTGTTCCGCGCCATTGACAAACATCTTGGCGACGGCTTGATCACCGCTGGAACAGGTTTGCCATTTATCGCAGAAGACCTGGGTTTGGTGACGCCTGATGTCATCGAGTTGCTTGAAGCCTTCGACCTGCCAGGTATGAAAGTCTTACAATTTGGATTTTCAGGACCTGATAATCCATTCCTTCCTCATAACTATGTGCCCAATTGCGTCGCATATACCGGCACGCACGATAACGATACTTCACGCGGATGGTTTGCAGCAGCCGAACCGCACGAGCGTGAATTTGCCCAACGCTACCTGCGTGTTGACGGCAGTGACTTTGCGTGGGATTTGATCCGCTGTGTGTGGGGTTCGGTTGCTGATGTTGTAATTACTCCCATGCAGGATGTATTGAACTGCGGCGGTGAAGCCCGTATGAATTTTCCAAGCAGATTGGGTGGTAATTGGGCATGGAGAATGCGGGAAGGTGACTTGAATGATCAACTGTCTGGAAGATTGCGTGAATTGAATTGGTTGTACCTGAGATAAAAAATAGAAGATAGAAATAAAAAGTGAGAAGGGCTGGTTTTGCAGTTCTTCTCACTTTTTACTTTACCCGAGTATCGTATTATTTTTTCTCTGCGACTTGATATGAAAATGGCAGTTGTCCATCTGCTTATCCGTTTTGCGCGCCGCCATCCGTTCCTGAATCCGCTTACGCTGAACTCGAGGTCTATTGAGGGATAGCCAACTGGATAACTCCTCTTTTTCCATTGATCATCCATGTCGGGTCTTTGGCTTGGAGTTCCTCGGCTTGACCAAATTCAAGCCCCACCATGATCTCTCCTTTTAGTGTACGCAGGGTAACGAATGGCGCGGGGAAATATGAACAGACCTCTTCCATAAGGGTGGTATGCGGCCAGGCTCTATCATCAAGCAGTCGCCGGTAGTTGACATCTCCTTTAATAAGTACAACCTTTGAGTGAGTAAGACGCCGTCTCAAGTGTTCCGGCATCTGGCGAAACATCAGGCAGGTCGTCCAGAATTGATCAGTTTCCAGGATTAAGCGTCCAGCAGACAGATTCTTTTCCAGTCGTTGGCCCCAGTTTTGCATCGCCGCATCCGGGGATTTTTGTAACGCGTTGATGGTATGAAGCACATCCGCAGGCATGGCATCTGAGACGAAGAAGGGCTGGTTTTTTAAGTTCAGATGGACTTCCTTGGTCCACCCTTTGTCCAACAGGAAATCGGTCAATCCCAGGTCGAAGAGCAGGTCACTGCCTACATTGTCACAAATGAAATCAACACGAGAAACACCATCCGAAAGCAACTTTTGGATGGTCTCAGTGTGGTCGATCAGGATTAGGTGACGTTCCTCGTGCGCTGTCAGTCCGCCCCGACCCTTCTCTGTGACGGTAAAGTTGCTCAGGTCGGCGCGGTTGCCCCACAGGCAGGAATGTAACAGCGCCTCGAAACGCGTTTCAGGTTCCAGTGCAGATAACTGTTCCCATTCGATTGCCAGCTTTCGGATGTCATTGTCTATCTGCTCGTGTTTTTGCTTTCCGAATGGGTCGCATCCCTGCTTCTCGCCGGGCTGGAAGTAGCCCACTGCTTCCAACACCTTTCGATAGAAATATGTTTCCGCAAAATACCAGGGTATCTGCAGCCACGTCTTTCCCGCATAGTTGGTTACTTCGGCATTCCAGAAGGCGGCATCGGCGGCAGATTCGTAGAGTGGTTGAATCTTCTGGCTGGCAATCTCATCGCGAAGGTTGTCCAGTTTGGTATTGACCTCGGGCGGATAGTCGTTGTCGGCAATTACCTGGCGGATGATCTGCGGCTTGCGCTCGATGATGGTCTTGCGCGCAAAAGAGCCCGGATCTGAGGTCATCAAGTAGGGAGGTAAGGTTTGGTCAGTCATAATGTCCTCTATTCTGGTTTGATAGGTTTGTCACGCTCGGTCAAATTCACCACAATTGCATTGCTGGCTTTGACCAAATTCTCAGGCGTGATCATGATCTCTTCGCCCCATTGACCTCCGCCCGTGCCGAGGATGGGTTCGTTGAGCAGACTCGCCTCGAGGAAGGATCTGAATTTGACTGGCTGCCAGCTAAAAGCGGGGATGGAGCCGATGATGTACCCCGTTGTCTCCTTCACCACTTCAGGCGCGGCCATTTGAATATTGCGCGAGCCAATTGCCTTCTTCAAATTTCCGGAAACCGCATTCTGATCGCCGCCGAGCATGACGAGCACACGTTCGCCTGTGTCCACTTGAAAGATGAGCGTCTTTACGGCTTGTCGTTCCGAGAAGTCTAATACGTGCGCCACGTTTGCCGCGCCTTTTTCTGTTTCAGGTGAGAAGCTGCGCGCTTCGTATGGAATGTTCTGGTTGTCCAGATAGAGATGAGATGGGAGTTTCATAAATTCAATCCTTTGCAAATGAGGGTGAGAATATCCTGCGGTGCATTTGTAATATCAATTGTCAGTGCGCTTTGCGGTTCTTCAAGAGTATTAAATTGACCATCCAACATGTCTGCCGACATGTAATGTCCGGCGCGATTTTGCAGGCGCGGTTTTATTTGTTCGTATGTACCTTGGAGATGAACAAATTTTACATGCTCATTTATTTTCAAAATATCGCGATATGAGTTTTTCAATGCGGAGCAGGCAAGGATGATCGACGTATTTTGCCGAATATTTTGGGCGATCAATTCTTTCAGCGAGATTAACCAGTCTGCGCGGTCTTCGTCTGTCAGCGCAATGCCTTGAGACATTTTTGCGCGATTTGATTCTGAATGAAAATCGTCTGCATCGTAAAAATCCCAGCCGAGTTCGTTGGCCAAAAGCGAACCAATTGTGGTCTTGCCGGAACCCGCAACACCCATAATGATGATGACCATCGCCGTTCTACTTCTCCAGCTACATACGAAGGATTGCAATCACGGCAAGAATAATTAAAATCGTTAGGAAATTTATGCCAACATTGATTCCTGCCACATTCCAAAATCGAGGGGTGACTTCAGTGTGACGGGACTTTATGAAGACCCAACTTGCGCCCGTGGAAAGTGCGATGCTGAGTCCGATCACCAGAAGCGCGAAAACAATAAGGATGGGCGTCGCTGCTGATTCAGAAAAACCATTAAGCGCAACGAGCATCATCAAGCCGCCTCCCGCGCCGCATGTTGCAAGCACGATAGTGGATGTGATGAAGGCGATTATTATAATGAGCCAATTCATGTGTATCTCCTTATGTGGATGTTCGGGATGCGAGATAAATACCCGTCAAAATAAATACTCCGCCAATCAGCACCGCAAGGGTTGGCGTTTCCTGCAAAATAAAGAATGCCAATATCGCAGACCCAATGGGTTCGCCAAGTGTGGTCACCGCGACAAAGGTGGCGGGCATATATTTTAATGCCCAATTGTATGTGGAATGCCCGATCAATTGCGGAATTGCCGCAAGCAAAAATATCCAGCCGTAGGTTTTGGGCGCGTAACCAAGCGGAGAACTTCCCGAAGCGAACATAATGATGATCAGCGCTACGGCGGCGAAGCCATACACCATGAAAATATATGGGACAAGTGAAATGTTCGCGCGCAATTTTCTGCCGATGATGAGATAACCTGTTACTGTCCATGCGCCGACCAAAGCCAGGAAATTGCCAAACATCGCGCGGCCATGCAGGATGTCCTGCAGGGCAGGACAGGATAATCCGCCATTCCACGTACACGCATCAGACAACCCGATAATTGTCCCGCCTGCGAGTGACAGCGCCAACCCGATTATGGCTGTGCGCGCAAGATGTTCCTTTAATAACACTGGCGAGAGCAACGCCACCCAAAGCGGTCCCGTGCTTACAAACACCACTGAACTTGCCACGCTGGTATATTCAAGAGACGATATCCATGTGGCAAAGTGCAAGGCGAGAAAAATGCCCGAGAAAGCGCCGAGCATGACCTCGTTAAGTGTGAAGCGTTTTAATTCCTCCCGATGTTTGGCGAACACAATCGGCGCAAGGATCAGGGTCGCAAAGGTCAATCGTAAAGCTGCGATCACCAGCGAAGGCGCGCCGTCATTTTGTGCAAAACGAATAAAGATACTTGCAGTGGAGACTGCAAGTATGGCGATCAGGATTGCAAAGGGAAGCAGGGGCTGGGTGCGTTGATTCATAATGGCGTAGAGTTTACCGCAAATGACAAAACTTGCCATTCGGCATAAGATATGCTAGTATGGCACATATACACATCAAAAAGGAGAATGGAAAATGTCTAATATTAAATCTGAGCTTTCGGAATTGGTCGCCAAGAAAGTGGGAATTCCCGCTGACAAGGCGAAACTGGCCGTGGATGTGGTCTTGAACTTCCTCAAAGAGAAATTGCCGCCCACGATGGCGGGACAAGTGGATGCTGTCCTCGCCGGAAATGTTGACCTGAGCGATGGCATTGGGCTTGACGATGCGGCTGGCTTGCTCGGCGGCTTGTTGGGTGGAAAGAAGTAAATACCCACACTCCAAATACCGCTGTGTCCCTTGTGGATGCGGCGGTATTTTTTTACCGGTATTTTCAACGTCTTTCGTGAATTATATGATATTTGTATAAAAATTGTCCAAATTCTTGCGGGTATTCCTGGTTAGGGGTAAAATAAATTTATGTATTCAAAAATTGTAGTACAAATAATATGACCAATTTCAAAGGAGATAAAAAAATGGCTTTCGAACTTCCCAAACTTGCATATGCGTATGACGCATTAGAGCCGCACATTGATGCGCGCACGATGGAAATCCACCACACCAAACATCACAACACCTACGTTACCAATTTGAACGCGGCTGTTGAAAAAACACCTGAACTCGCTGGTAAATCACTCGAAACTTTGCTTGGCGATTTGAACGCTGTGCCTGAAGGCGTGCGCATGGTTGTCCGCAATCATGGCGGCGGCACACTCAATCACAATTTGTTCTGGGAAGTAATGGGACCCAATGCCGGCGGAGCGCCCAAAGGTGAATTAGCCAAGGCGATTGACGCTTCGTTTACTTCGTTTGATGCCTTCAAAGTTGAATTCGAAAAAGCCGCCACCACCCGGTTCGGCTCAGGTTGGGCATGGCTCGTAAAGAAGGGCAGTGGGCTCGCCGTAGTGTCCTCTGCGAACCAGGATAGTCCTCTTTCTGACGGTCTTTCACCGATCATGTGCCTTGATGTCTGGGAACATGCCTATTATCTCAAGTATCAAAACCGCCGTCCCGATTACATCTCTGCCTGGTGGAATGTAGTCAATTGGGATGCAGTTGCCGCGCGTTATTCAGCGAAGTAAAAAATAAGACAGGATATTTTTCCTGTCCAAATTCTGCCTCTCAGATTTTACAAGTATTTACCTGGAGAAATATCCAATGACTCACGTTATTACCAGTTTGTGCGTTCGTGACCGTGGTTGTATTGAAGTATGTCCTGTTGAGTGCATTGTCCCCGGACAGCCTGTCGCCGAATGGCCTTGGATGTACATTGACCCCGACACCTGCATTGATTGTGGTGCGTGTGTGCCAGAGTGCCCGTTTGCGGCAATCTATCCTGAAGATGAAGTTCCTGCTGCGTACACAGCCAAAGGCGGCGAGTATATCAGCCAGGTTGGACTCACAGGTCACTACGAAGGCTCCAATCATCACGGCGAGGCTGTTGTCCTTGAAGCCACCAGACAACTTGCAGCGGGTGAAACCGTTGACCTTACCCCGGGAATCAAAGCCAACAGTGATTTTTTCAAGGCTGGTCCCGGTTATGCCGCCAAAGACAGCGATCAGGGTTCGTAACATATCTACAATAAAAAAGGTCAGGCTTATGCCTGACCTTTTTTGATTTATTGATTCAGCGCCGCATCAAGGATACTGTCTCCAATATAGTTTGCGAGAAAAACATTATTTTCCTCCAGCGTGACAACCAGCGCCAGCGGTGTGCCTTTCCAATCAGGCAATGTGCCGGCCAGCAGCCATGTGATGATGTTATCGTCCATGCTTGCCTGTCCGACGTGACTCCAATGAGATTTACCTTTCATGAGGAATGATGAAGCCGCATCATTTGCCGCCTCAGCCTGCATCACCTCGATCGGCGTTCCCTCAGCTGACAGCACCACCCATCCTTGTTCCGGCGTGTTTACAGCTGTAGCAATGCGCGGCACTGGCATAATGCCGTTGTGGCTTAATAATGCCGCCGCGAGGCTTACTTGCAGCGGACTGACTTTCAAATTTTTCACTGAATGATCCACTGTGTCAAAAGCCACTGGCATATTTAATGCGGGCGCTTGAAACAAACCAAGCCTCTGATAATATGTGTTTAATTCAGAATCCGTCGGTTGTGCCTCTCCAAACTTTGCACGGATGAGCGGCAGCAGGGCTGTGCCAATTGGATATAAGCCTTGTGTTGCGCGGTTTACCAAAGGCGCAGATAAATTTTGTGCGAGCGCCTGACCTTCTTTGCTCAACTTGTTCGGGTCATACGTTGGGTGAGAGGCCATGGAAAGGATTTCACCCGTTTCAGCATTCATCAAAATAATTGCGCCGGCATGTCCGCCCAATAGCTGATCTGCTTTGGATTGCAAAGCGAGGCTTAAGCTCAAGCGCACATCCAACCCAGGCGGGGGAGTGCCATAGAGCATATGATCCCACCAAATGAGGCTGGAAGGATTTCCCTGCAAGCCGCGTAGATAATCATCGAGAGTCGCTTCCAAGCCCGCTTGACCATACACGGGATGCGTATAGCCAATAATGGGAGCGAGGTCAGGATAAAGATAGATGCGCTGGTAACTTCCGCTTTCGCCTTCAGTAATATTGATGGATTGATTATTTCTGTCCAATAATTCGCCGCGCGGCACATAACGATCTGCAATGGAGCGGCGCGGATTGTCTGTGCGGTTGAGTAAATCAGGCGCGCGGATCACTGACCACCATGCGCTGGTCACTGCGATGGCGAGGAATCCCAAGGCAAGCGCCCCAGCCAGGAACGTATATGGTTTTGGGTTTTCCAGCGGAGCAGGTTCGTTGTCTTCCACATTGCTGATCGAAAGCAGGAGAAACAAGGCGATATAGGATGTCAATAATGACGAGCCGCCATAGGAAACAAAGGGCAACGTTACGCCTGTCAGTGGCAGCAAACGCAAATTCCCGCCAATGATGAGCAGGCTTTGAATGCCAAGATAAGTCACAATGCCGGCCGCCAGGTAGCGGCGGAATCTGTCCATGGCACGCAGGGAGGCGATCAAACCTCGGGCGAGAATCAACCAGATGAGGACGAGCAGGCCTATCGTCCCGACAAGCCCCGTTTCTTCCGCAATAGCTGCAAAGATAAAATCCGAAATGGCTACAGGGACGAGAAGCGGACTCCCTATGCCAATGCCACGCCCGATGATTCCTCCATTGGCAACGGCAAGAAGCGATTGCACGATCTGATAGGATTTGCCCGTAGGGTCCGCCCACGGATCAAGCCAGCCTTCCACGCGAACGTGAATGATGTCAATGAAAAAATATCCCATCACCAATGCGGCAGTCAAAAACAGGGTTGCGCTCAATAAAACACGCCGTTTGCCTGTGTACAGGAAGATGAAAACAGTGAAAATACAAATAAAAATGGAAGCGGTACCGAGGTCGCGCTGTACGAGCAGGAGCAAAAGCGCAAGTCCGGTGACGACCAGGGTTGGTATCAGCAGAGGCAGGGATGATAAACGAATATTGATACGGTCTGCGAGATATGCAGAAAGGTATATGACTAATAATAACTTGAGCGGCTCGGAAGGTTGAAAGTAAACGCCGCAGCAGCCAAGCCATAAGCGTGGTCCTATTCCAAGTGGATTCGTGCCGAAGAGCAGTGTGAGCGCGGTGATGAACAATCCGCTGCTGAGCAGTACATATTTATAGCGTTTAAGAAAGTTGAAGATTATTTGCTGGGCAGATATAGCCAGAATAAAGATGATAACGCATATGCAAAGCCACATTGTCTGGCGTATGCCAAATTCTTCATCCAAACGCCAGATGGTAAGCAAGCCCCAGCCGCTGAGCAATGCCGCGGCAGGCAATAGATAAGGGTCTCGTTCCGGTAAATGTTTGACGGTTGCGCGGTGGGCAAAGGTTATTAACACACCCCAAACAAGGAATCCCGCCCAATGTAAAAGCCTATAATCCACATCCCAGGTGCGTTCGCGCACAGCAGGCGATAGCGTGAGGATCGTGGATTGAATAAAGAGAAATAATGCCGCCCAACGCAAAAGGAGGCTTTGGGTTTTGTCATGCATGGTTGAAGGATGAATGATGAAGCATGTTGCAGATGAGCGGGCGGCACAGCAAATCCCGGAGGGATATCATTTTAGATATTTGCCGACTAATAGGTCGAGCTTATTGCGTGTTTCGGCTGGGATAACCTTGGGGTCTGTGATCAAGGCTGTGGCTAGCGCTTGTCCACATTCGCAGGAACGTTCAGATTTTGATCCGCGTATCAGGTTGCGAATGGCTTCCTGCGCTATTTGCGTGTTTTTGTTAAGGGTTTGGATGACCATGTCCAAGGTCACAGGCGATTCGCTTTCATGCCAAACATCGTAGTCGGTGACATGCGCCATGGTTGCGTAACACATTTCTGCTTCACGGGCGAGAAAAGCCTCGGGAGCGGCCGTCATGCCGATGATGGACATGTCCCATGCGCGAAAGGCGTGTGATTCCGCTCTAGTGGAAAAGCGCGGACCTTCTATCACAATGAAAGAACCGCCGCGATGTGTGGTCGCGCCTGTTTCACGCACCGCCGTTTCCACCACGTTTGAAAGGTCTGTGCAAAACGGGTCGGCAACGCCTACATGCGCCACCATGCCTTCGCCAAAGAAGGATCGAATACGGTTTTTGGTGTTATCGAAGATGTTATCTGGAATAACAATATGACCCGGGGCATAATCTTCGCGCAATGAGCCGCAGGCGCTGATGCTGATGACGCGTTCCACGCTGAGCGATTTCAAGGCATAAATATTTGCGCGATACGGAACCTCACTTGGTGTGATGTGATGTCCTTTTCCATGCCGCGCGAGGAATGCTACGCGCGTATTTTCCAATGTGCCGACCACAATGGGCGCACTGGGTCTTCCAAATGGAGTATCCACGTTATATTCTTTTGTATCTTTCAAGCCCTCCATGTGGTATAAACCGGAGCCACCAATGACTGCGATGGATACTTTTTCTGTCATCTTTGTTTCTCCAATCTTTGTGTGGGCGATACAAGAGTGTTTGTTGAAAGATTCACGATCAGCCGTGTGTCGCCGCATTGTATTTCATCCCCGGCGGTTAGTACAGTAGGCATGGTTATTGCCATTTGGTTAAGAGTTGTGCCATTTGTGGATAAAAGGTCTTCCACCCACCATTGGTTGTGATGATAGGATAATTGTGCGTGACGGGTGGATACGGTATCGTCAACAAGAGGGATGTCGCAACCGGGGTCGCGTCCAAGTGTGATCTCGGGCTGGCTGAAATTTTTTAGAATGGATGCGGCTTGTCCATGACGGATCGAGAGGTTGATTCCCGGAACACGACGGTTTGCAAGCGAGAAGCTCTGTCTTCGTATTTCCCGCCATAACACCAGTAAGGACCAGCCTAGAAAGCCGTACAGGGCAAACGCCAGAAAGAGGCGCAAGGCTAGTATGATTGCGCCGCTCATTTCATTTTCTCTTGAATTTGGCTGTGGAGTGATCTTTTAATAGCGCAGTTGGTCTATCTGTTGTGGCGTTTGGCAGGGGCGCTGTAACTTTCAGGTCTGGGCGGGGAGGTGGATTATCCTGCCCAAATATAAGCGCCACACCTGCCAGCGAAATCACATCGCCGGGATAAAGCACCGTCTGACTGGCGCGTTGCCCGTTCACAAAGGTTCCCCCGGTGGAGTTCAAGTCGAACACAACAAATCTACCTTTGATCGCGCGTAACTGGGCATGGTTACGTGAGACGCGCGGGTCATCAATAACGAGTTGATTATCCAGCCTGCGACCAATGTTAATTACAGGGAGCTTTAGAGGAAATACCTTTACCCCTTCCACGATCAAAAAGGCGTTTTCGGGTAATTTACTGTAATCCTCAAGTTTGCCGGTATCAAGGGGGCTTGCATTTGTTTCAGCCATAGTTTCAATCCGATGGGATGCCACAATCTGAGCATCACTAAAAGAAAGCTTTTCATCTGTTGCAATAGTGATTGTGGGGGATATTGTAATCCGAAACCCTGCTTCCTGCGTCACTGTGGTGATGGAATGTAATAAGATTGCAAGTAATTGCTGGTCCTGCCATTTCACAGCTTCGTCAGGGTGCATGATCAAAGCGTATATATTTGGCGCAGCCATTGAACCATCTTCCAGCGTGGTGGCGTTGAGTTGGATTGCCGCCGCCAGTTTCTGAACGATCACGTCCTCCACTTTTCTGCCGGGCAGGATATTTAGCAGATCCACTTCGATGAGGGATTGCAATCGCGCTTCAAGTTCTTGCAGGTTCATGCTTGCTCGGAAAAAATCATTTCAGATCCTGGTTGCAGTTTTTGCATTTTTTATCGCCAGGCTGAACAACATATCCGCAGTTCCGGCATGTGTTGGGTTGCGCTTTTCCGAGCGGCGCGCCACAGGCAACACAGGAAGGTTCGCCAACCGGGTTTGCCGCACCGCAGTAATCACAGGTCAATCTCTTCAGGCGGTCTGATAGCTCGGTGGAAACCCCAGCCGCTCGCGTCGACTGGGCGATCACCTGCCAGATGCGTTCGTTTATTTGCAGGTTCTCAATGTCCTGTGCAATATCATCCAGCCGGCCAAGCAAACTGAAGGGATTGCGTAAAGCCGTTAGAGCGCTCATGCCCAAACTGGCAGCCACTCCCAGCCACGCCTGTTGACCCAGTTCCACCATGATGCCGTCTTCCAATTTTTGAATGGTTACGGTGACCGCTGTTTGCCCGCCAGACATCGCGCCCGGTTGTGTGCCGATCTGGATGATCATCTTGTCGCTTTGCCCAAGCGTTTGCGCGCGCAAATTGCCTTGATTGAACTCGCCAAGCAGGGCTTGCGCAATGTCCACTGGTTTAATATTTCCGTGAAAGATTTTTCGTTCCATGAATTCGATTATAATCGCCTTTGCGATTCTCCTTAAGAGTGACTTACGAAATGAAGCGAATCTGGTTTCACCCCGCCATCTTGACCATACTTGTAGCCCTGATTCCCCTGGGGACGTTTTTCGCGTCCGCCTCAACCATTGTGCTGGCTCTACAACTGACAGTTACACCCGCCGCTGATGCAGGTATGTATATCACAGTGGTTACAGACGAGCCACAGATCAATATCCGAATGGGACCAAGCTCTTCCATCTACCCTGTTGTTGGGACATTACCAACAGGTTCGACCGCGCCTGCGCTGGGCAGGTCACCGGGTGGAGATTGGATCCAGATCGAGTACCCAGGTGCGCCCAATAACGCGGGCTGGGTATATTCGCCGCTTGTGCAGGTGTCCCCGGGAACCTTGCGGATTGTCGAGCCGCCTCCCACGCCGGTTCCGCCTGCAACGTCCACAATTGACCCAACACTTGCCGCGCAGTTTAACATTGTCCCGACTAATACGCGCCTGCCAACTTTTACTCCGCCGCCTTCATTATCAATTCCATCCTACACAGAGGATACTGGCACAAATTCCAGAAGCCCTGTTCCACTGGCTATGATTATTATTGCCCTTGCAGTCTTGGGAAGTGTTGGTTTTGTGCTTTCCTTATTTTTGCGGCGCTAGTCACATGATATTTGCGCGCAAGATTGGTTATTTTGTGTTCTTTTTATTGATGCTTGGGGGATTGGCATTGACATTCTATTCGCCTTTACAGTCCCCTGTTTCCGCCCAACAGCCGACGGGTTCAATTCCAACCGTTACCGGTACGCCGCAAGGCGTAATTGTTGCCTTGTATCTTGACCGCCCACAGGAGCCAGTTTACTCTGGTCCCAGTTCGTACCTGTATCCTCGCATTGGTGTCTTGCTGGCAGGGCAGGAAATGCCCGCTTATGGTATTTCTGAAAATGAAGATTACGTACAGATTTATTACCCTGGCGTTCCCGGCTCTGTCGCATGGGTATATTCGGCTTATGTCAAAGTGGTAAAAACAGGCCAACTGCCCAAACTGGATACTCCTCCGACACCGACCCCAGCATCAACGCCTGTTATTGATATTAACCCAACTTTGGTTGCGGCATTTGTTACCCCGGTCATTGCCACCCGTTTGCCGACTTTTACTGCCCCAGCGCCGTTGGTTATCGCAACATTTGTTGCTGATGCATCGGCTTCCAATCGTATTCCCATGGGTTTGTTGATCTTTGGTCTTGGTTTTATCGGTTCATTAGGCGCGCTGATCTCATTCCTGCGTGGAAGATGAGACGGTTTTTTACAAAGACTCTCCCATTTGATTGCAATAATTTGAATTAAACAAAAAATGACCGAATTTATTCCGGTCATTTTTTGTTTGTTATTTTTATTAGTTATTACAAGAGCACGAACCACCGTCACTGCCACAACCGCCGCTGTCGCAACTGCCACCCTCGCTACCACAGCCGCAGCCGCCGTCGCCATGTTCGTGACTTTTTCCTTTGGCATTCGGACTGTTGACTGCGAAGCCAGCGCCGTGCTGGGGGTCGTTTACAAAATCAATGGTAGCTTCCCGTAAATAATCAATAGAGACATTGTCCACGACAACTTTTACGCCATTGGAATCGAAGGTTGTGTCCACATCGCGGAAGTTGTTATCAAGCGCCATGCCGAAGTTTACGCCGGAGCATCCGCAGCCGCCGCCTGCGACGTACACGCGCAAAGCATAACCTTCAAGTTTGCGCTGTTCAAGAATATCTTTGACCGCCTGGCTGGCTGCGGGAGTTAATGTAAAAAGTTTTGTTTCAATTTCCTGGAGCATGTTTTTTTTCTCCTTTTCTGAATACGTCTAATTTCGCCAAATCTTATCAGATTTGGGATGCACTGTCAACTTTTGGGTGACAATGAGAAAAATGGAACTTTTGCGTGAGCTATAACTTTTGTTGATGATACCTGTAAACCCATACTGAGCGGACAATGGCCAGTCCCAAAGTAAAGAACAACATAATGATAAAAGGGAAGGACCAGACCGGCATAACCCGATAAAACATATAAATGGCAAAGAGATGCACAAGGTCGCCAAAGAGCAGCGCTTCCACCGCCGGGGCAAGGATGCGGTTATCATTTGCTGGCAGGATGCGCAGGACATAGAACGCCAGCACCCATAGCAGGACTCCATACCACCGGGTGAATTCAAATGCCACTGCGGGGATTGCATCCGCGCTGAACTGTGAGGTAAAGATGCGCGGCATGATAAGACACATCGCCCCGGTGCCAGCGTTGAGTACGATTGCCTCAAAGGTCAGAACGTATCGCATAAATTTATTGTAGGTCATCATTATTCTCTTTTTTAGGAAACCGCAATTGTAGATGAATCGCTCAGAATTGTTTGCAGTTCCATCATATTGTCAAATGGAATGGCGCCCGCTTTTCGCAGGGACTCGCCTGACGTGAAAGCGGCGTATCCGTAAACCCTCATCCCTGCGCGGACTGCCCCCGTTATCCCAGGAATGCTATCTTCAATCACAATGCATCGGGCAGGGGATACATTGAATGCTTTTGCCGCGGCAAGAAAGACATCAGGCGCAGGCTTGGGATGCGGCATGTCCAGTCCGCTAAAAATTGCTTTTCCAAATTTCCCGGTCAATTGAGTGACCTTTAATCGATGGGCGATTTCCTTGCGGCTTCCATTTGAAGCGACGCATATCGGCACGGACAAGCTTTCGATAAGGGAGTGAATACCCACGACGGGCTTGAGTTCTTTGTCCGTGAGGATCGAAAGCCGTTCATTGAAAGAGGATAGGAAATCTGCGGGCGGAGTCCAGTTCAATTTCTTCGAGGTTGCATCCAGCCTTTTATAAATGAGCGCACCTGAAAATTCCTGCAGATATTCCTCGGCATTTACCCGGTGTCCAAATTCTCCCAACATTTGGACATATAATTGATTGGCAAGCGGCTCACTGTCCACCAGCACGCCGTCGCAATCGAAAATAACAAGATCAAATGATGTGTTCATAGGAGCGGAGATTATACATGAATTCTCCGTTCCATTTATTAATCAACTATGAAAAGTTTTGCGCCGATTTTTGTATAGGAGCGGTGCGGTTCAGCATGATCGGCGACTTGATAGCTTATCCCCGGGGTGAGGACAAACTTTCTGCCATCGGCAAGCTCAGTATGTAATTCCCCTTCGATGCATAACAGGATATGACCTTTTTCGCACCAATGGTCGGCAAGATAGCCAGCGCTATATTCCACCATGCGCACGCGAATATTGTCAAATTGCTGTGTGTACCAGAGCGCCATTCCTGTTTCGCCTTTATGTTCGGTCGGGACGATTTCGGTCCAATCTGTCATGCCAAACGGGATGTTTTTCATTTCCATGATGATCTCCTGTTTTCACGTAATTATTGACTGCCAAACTTCGTTATTGCTTCTAATCAAAAAATTTCCATTAATTCCTGTGGAGAATGGACAACATAATCAGGCTTTGCGTCTACCAGCCTAGCCAGGCTTTGGTGACCCCAACTGACCGCGATACTCTTGACCGAGGCTTCCCTCGCAGCGTGGATGTCGCTTACCGAGTCTCCCACGTAATATACATCACCAATGTCCATTGACAGTTGATTTTTTGCCCTTACTATCTTTTCGATTTTCGAGCCCGGCTGGTCCAACGCAAAAATAAGGCTGACACAGTTGCGGATGCCATTCTCGATAAGAAAATTTTCAACAGTGAGGGTGGAGTTCCCTGTGATGACGCCAATTGCGTGACGCGCAGACAATTGTTCGACGACGCGTGTCATGCCATCAAAAATGTTTGGCGAATTAGGCATTTGAGAGAATTTTGCCATGCAGCGACTGACAAATTCAGCCACAAGGTTTTCAGGAACTTCCAGCTGCCTTCCGTATGTCGCAAAGGACATGATCTCAAGAGAGTTTAGGTCATGCTGGGTTGCGGTATGTTTTACGCCCAATTCGTCGCAGGCTTCCTGTCCAAATTGAAGCAGGTCACCGAGGGTGTCTGCGAGTACGCCGTCAAAGTCAAAGAGGATTAGTTTCATGGTTGGCGTTGATTATATTTGCTTATTTGGTTTTTTTATGATATTTCAAAAATCTCCAATTCCCATCTTTCCCCTTTCCTTTCACCGTTATAATTGCTCTTACCAATTACCAATCGAAAATTCAAACATCCAACTACGAGACCACATGACTACTCAACTAATAGAATGTATCCCCAATTTTTCCGAAGCGCGCCGACCCGAAGTGATTGACCAGATCGTGGCCGCCATTAACTCTGTCGAAGGCGCGAGTCTGCTTGACCGTTCATCCGACCTCGACCACAACCGCACAGTGTTGACCTTTGCCGGTTCACCTGCGGCCGTCGAGGAGGCCGCTTTCCGCGCCATCAAGACCGCATCTGAATTAATTGATCTTGACGTGCATACGGGCGCGCATCCACGCATTGGCGCGACAGATGTCTGTCCCTTTGTGCCGCTGTCCAATGCCAGCATGGATGATTGTATTGCCATTGCCCAAAGGCTGGGTCAGCGCGTCGGAAGCGAACTCAACATCCCCGTCTATTTATATGAAGCGGCGGCGACCCGCCCTGAAAGAATCAATCTCGAAAACATCCGCAAGGGACAGTATGAAGGTCTCAAAGCGGAGGTCGAGTCAAACCCACAGCGTAAACCAGATTTTGGTCCCAGCAAACTGCCCAAGGCGGGCGCGACCGTCATCGGCGCGCGCAATCCGCTGATCGCCTTCAATGTCTATCTCACCACTGACGATGTGGACATTGCAAAGAAAATCGCCAAAGCCGTGCGCCAATCATCGGGTGGGCTGCGTTATGTCAAAGGTCTCGGCTTGCTCGTGGATGGTCGCGCACAGGTTTCGATGAATCTCACCAACTTCCGCGAAACACCGATTGCGCGCGTGGTCGAATTCATTCGACGCGAAGCCCAGCGTTACGGCGTTGCCATTCATCACAGCGAACTGGTCGGATTGATTCCGCAGGAAGCGTTGGTGGATGCGGCGGTCTGGTATACGCAATTGGATCAGTTTGACAAGGAACAAGTTTTGGAGACGAGACTCTTTTCGGCAGACCGACGAGCGACGACCGACGACCAAATGTCCTCCGCCCTCCGTCCTCCGTCCTTCATTGACGAATTAGCCGCCCCGACACCAACCCCGGGCGGCGGTTCTGCGGGAGCCTATGCAGGTGCAATGGGCGCGGCGCTGGTTGTCATGGTCGCGGGGCTGACCATCGGCAAAAAGAAATATGCCGAAGTCGAAGCCGAAATGCAAGCCATTCGAGTGATAGCTGAGAGTTTACGCCAGGAATTAACCCAGTCCGTGGATGACGATGCCGCCTCATTTGAAGTATTGATGGCAACATTCAAGCTGCCCAAAGATACCGACGAGCAGAAAGCCGCGCGTAATGCCGCCATTATCCAAGCCACACTCAATGCCGCGCATATCCCGCTGCACGTTGCTGAAGACGCGGTCAAGGTGATGGAACTCGCGTTGAAATGTGCGCAACATGCCAACCTCAACGCCATCAGCGATTCCATGTCAGGCTTCGCCATGTCCCGCGCCGCATTGACCGCCGCAGGCTATAACGTAAAGATCAACGTCAATTCCCTCGAAGATAAATCCGCTGGCGAGAAAATGCTAAAGGAACTCGCCGCTCTCGAAAAAGAAGCCGATAAACTCGAAAAAGAAATCCGCGAGATTATGCAATCTCGCGGCGGGATATAGTTCTGGAAAATAATTCTGGAGTCAAACAGCTTGCTGTTTGACATTCTCTAAACTCGTTCAGCAAGCTGAACGACTCCAAAATTAGATTAACTCCAGAGTCTTAATCAAAATCATCGGCAACATTCACCCTGTCAATCGGCTGACTTATCACCGT
The DNA here is from genome assembly GCA_020717985.1 of Herpetosiphon sp. GTDB lineage: Bacteria > Chloroflexota > Anaerolineae > Anaerolineales > Villigracilaceae > Villigracilis. The sequence continues at coordinate 85,801 of DYDH01000001.1, forward strand.
ATCTCGAAAGGTCTCATCTGTCTTTTCCAAAAACCAGCGATAGCTGCAAAACGGATAATCCTCCGCGTTTTCGACCATTCCATGTTTTACAGGATTGAGATGGATGTAATGTAAACGGGCGTAATACGAAGTTTCGTGCTTAACGCAGGTATCCCAATAATTGTGCCAAACCTGTCTCCCCATTTGCTTATCCAACTTGTTCAGCATCACTGTGGTTTTTGAATGAAACTGCCGCATCAAATTTGCCAAAGTATGCGCGTTTTCAGGAGCGCGCGCAATGAAGTGATAATGATTCTCAAGAACTGCCCACGCTTCCAATATCCAGCCAAAATAAGCGGTGCGTTCAAATAAAACATTCAAAACAAGAGACTTGCGTTCATTACCTGTCAGCAAGCGTTTGTTGTACAAAGTCGAACCAGTCACTATGTAGGTTGCATTTGAAACAAAATAATGCGGCGGGCTGTGAGGATATGTTTTGTAGATATCATCCATGAGACGCAGTATACAATTAAATTATTCAACTCTGTCAAATACTCTGGAGTCAAACAGCTTGCTGTTTGACATTCTCTAAACTCGTTCAGCAAGCTGAACGACTCCAGAGTCTAAGCCCCGGGTTACGGAATTCTATATCCACGCAAATCTTTTTTCGGGTACGATTTTTCGCTTACTTCATATATTTTTGTCTCAAGATTCATTTGATTCCCGCCCAGGACTGTAATTTGCGTCTCCGTTTCGCCAAGATAGAATGCAACATGGCCAGATCCTCCCTCGCGTGAAAAAACAACAATACATCCTCTACGCGGCTCAGTGATCGGCTGACCCCAATTTAACCATGAACTTGCCAGCGCGGAATTTGTCCCTTCGTAACCGGACTGCTTCAGGCACCAATTGACGAATGCGGAACACCACGGCGTTTCATCTTTTGATTTACTGACTTTACCCAAATTGGTTGTTGAGTTGAGATATTCGACCACGCGCGGATGATTTTCACCGCCGGGGATTTCATGCACGCCCTTTTCCTGTTCCGTGATGGACATCCACGCAAAATCCTCGCCAAGCGGCGGAATATAGGGTTGTATTTTCAAGAATCGTTTGGACGACCATCCTTCGACGCCGTTCCATATCAACTTGATCCATTTGCCGTCGTCCGACTCAGCTAGTTTCTCAATAACATCGCCGGCTTTTAATTGTCCCAAGGCGCGGGTGGCGGTGGTCGGTTTTTCGCGAATGTTCAGCGAACCTATTGTGACACGATAATTTTCAGTTGTAGTGGGCATTATTTTTCTCCTTGAATAGCATTATCATATAATTAAATCATGCCTAATTCAATATGCCCGCACTGGTGATTACCCACAAGTTCGTATGCGCCACTCCAGCCCCTCTTTTTTGGGGTCGCAAGGGCAAGAATGTTTTGCCGCGAATTTCACAGATTCCCGCTGATTTTTTAAATCAATCCGCGTGAATTAGCATAACACCGCACTGGCGCGCGGCGCAAGTGTTCGCGGCTAAGGTTTTACTTGCTTCTCTGAAATTGGTGGGCGCGTAAGATGTGGGTAATTACCAGACCCACAATGATGAAACAAAAAAGAGCCAGTTGACTCATCATCACCTGACTCTTTCTTTTTACTTCCCACTTCTTAATGGTTATTCTTCCAAAGTACTGATATCGCCTTCTGGCAATCCCTGCGCTCTTGCCTTCAACACGCGCCGCATGATCTTGCCTGAACGTGTCTTCGGAAGTTTGTCCACAAACTTCACGTCCTCGGGGCGTGCAATTGGGCCGATGTGTACCGAAACATGCTGACGTAATTCTTCTGCCAGCTCAGGCGAAGGGGCGAATCCTTTGCGTAACATCACAAAGACATGAATGGCCTGTCCTTTCACTTCATGCGCCAAGCCAATTGCAGCCGCTTCCGCCACTGCGGGATGGCTTACCAGCGCGGACTCGATTTCGGCAGTTCCCAAACGATGACCGGAAACCTTGATTACATCGTCCACGCGGCCGATGATCCAGTAGTACCCGTCTGCGTCGCGTTTGGCGGAATCGCCTGTGGTGTAACGCCCTGGATACTTGCTCCAGTATTGGCTCACATAACGGTCATCGTCGCCGTAAATGGTGCGCAACATGGAAGGCCATGGATTCTTAAGTGTGAGGTAGCCTTCCGTATTATCTGGCACGGGATTACCTTGCTCATCCACGATCTCGGCTTCCTGCCCAAAGAATGGGCGCGTGCCAGAGCCGGGCTTAAGTGGCACAACTGGCGTGGGCGCAATCATGAACGCGCCAGTTTCGGTCTGCCACCAGGTATCGATGATCGGGCATTTTTCCTTGCCGATGACACGGTAGTACCACTTCCATGCCTCGGGGTTGATCGGCTCACCGACGGAGCCAAGCAACCGCAGGGAGGAAAGATCGTGTTTGTTGGGCCAGGATTCTCCGAAGCGCATCAATCCACGGATGGCGGTGGGGGCGGTGTAGAAGATGGTGATCCCATAGCGCTCGATGCACTGCCACCAGCGATTCGGATACGGGTAGGAGGGTCCGCCTTCGAACATGAAGGTGGTTGCGCCGTTGATCATTGGACCATACACAAGATAGGAGTGACCCGTGATCCAGCCTGGGTCGGCGGTACACCACCAGCGGTCTTCATCTTGCACGTCGAAAACGTATTTCATGGTTGCGTAGGTGCCGACCATATATCCGCCGTGTGTGTGCAAAATGGCTTTTGGTTTGCCGGTGGAGCCGGATGTGTAAAGAATGAACAACGGGTCTTCGGCATCCATAACTTCGGTGGCGCATTTGCCGTTTGCAATGGGAAGCGCACACATGTCGTGATACCAGTGGTCGCGCCCTGATTCCATGACAACAGGATTGTTCACGCGCTGAACTACGATTACATTTTCAACAGAAGGGCAATGCTTGACGGCCTCGTCCACAATGGCTTTGAGCTCGACGATCTTGCCGTTCTGGTATGAACCATCGCAGGTGATGATGAGTTTCGATTCGCTGTCTTCCACGCGGCCTTGTAAAGAGTCGACTGAAAAGCCGCCGAATACAACCGAATGGATCGCGCCGACCTTGGCGCAGGCCAGCATGGCAAAGACGATCTCCGGCACGCGTCCCATGTAAATAGTGACACGCTCGCCTTTTTGAACGCCCATGGATTTGATGATGTTTGCCATGCGCGAGACTTCGCGGTTCATTGCGAAATAGGAAAATGTGCGGTGGTCTTTTCCGTCTTCGCTTTCCCAGATCAACGCAAGTTGATTTTTCCGGTGCGTTTTTAAGTGACGGTCAATTGCATTGTGTACAATGTTGGTCTCGGCTCCCACGAACCATTTATAAAATGGCGCGTTGGAATCGTCCAGAACCTTGTCCCACTTCTTGTACCACTCCAGTTCCGAGGCTTCATCGGCCCAGAAACCCTGCAGGTCCTTGTTCGCTTTTTCTGCGAGCGCATCCCAATCCTTCAAGCGCGCCTGTGCGATCACCTGCTCTGACGGATAATAAACTTCGCCTTCCATTTCTTTATTTTTAGCCATCTTTGATCTCCTTGAGAAGAGTTTGGTCTGTTATACAGGAAAACACCTTGATTTGCAATAACATTATTCGTTTTTTCCGGACTCAATTTCAGACTTCATCTGTTGCCAGGCTTCGCGCGCTTCAGTGACTGACCCCTCGTCTTCAATGGTAGTGATGTCGCCTGGGTCTTTATCTATGGTCACGGCTTTGAGCACGCGGCGCATGATCTTGCCGCTGCGCGTCTTGGGCAACATGCTGACAAAGTTCAATTCGCCAATGACGGCAATTGGCCCAAGTTCGTGACGGACTGTGTCAATTATTTCTTTTTTCAATTGAGCCGATGTGGTCTGTCCGTGCTTGAGCAAAACAAAAGCGGAGATGACTTCGCCGCGGATTTCGTCTGGTCTTCCGATCACACCTGACTCGGCTACTGCCGGATGCTTCAGTATCGCAGTTTCCACCTCGATGGTTCCAATACGGTGGCCGGCGATCTTGATTATTTCATCGGCGCGTCCCGCAAACCAGACGTAACCATCCTCGTCAATGTGTGCGGAATCTCCGGTATAGTAAACATTGGGGATCTTCGACCAGTAATCCTTGCCGTAGCGTTCCGGTTCGCCCCATAGCGCAGGGGTCAATCCGGGGAAGGGGCGTTTGATGACCATGATACCTTTTTCGCCGGGGGCGCATGGTTCGCCTTCGATGGTCATTACCTCTACCTCGATGCCGGGCAGGGGAATGGTTGCCGAGCCGGGCTTGGTAGGAAGCATTCCAATGCCGTATGGGTTGCCGAAGACAGGTCCGCCTGTTTCGGTTTGCCACATGTGGTCAATGACCGGTATCTTATTGCCAAGCATTTTATTTTGGAGCCAGTCCCAGGCGGGGGCGTTGAGAACTTCTCCCGCGCAGAAGATACGTTCAAGCTGGTCGTGGTTCACGCGTCTGAGAGGTTCATCCCCATAGCGCATCAGAAGACGTACCGCTGTTGGGGATGTGAAGACGCCGCTCACTGCGAATTCTTCGATTGCAATTCGCCAGTTCGCTTCCGCGTGCGGATGGTCGAGCGCGCCTTCGAAAGCGATGGTGGTACATCCGATGATTAGCGGCGCATAAACAATGTAGCTATGTCCCACGATCCATCCAATATCAGAAGTCGCCCACCAAACATCGGTTGGTTTTAATCCAAAGACCCAGCGCGCCATGCTGGCAACATGGACCTGATATCCGCCGTGTGTATGTATCGCCAGTTTCGGTTTGGCAGTGGTTCCTGATGTGGCGAGGATAAATGCCGGTTGGTTGGATTCCATCGGAACGTAATCGCTGCTTTGACCGGCAGAGCGTTTGAGGAAGTCATCCCACATGATATCGCGACCCGATTCTATGTTCACATCTTCCACGCTGCGCTTGAGAAGAATGAGATGCTCCACATCGGTTTTGGTATTCGTCAACGCGCCATCCACGATTTCTTTCAGGCGCACATCCTTGCCTTTTCGGTAGGTGATGTCGGTTGTGAAAACAAGCCGTGACCCACTGGCCTGGATGCGGTCTCCAAGTGCGTTTTCGCCAAACCCGGCAAACACCACCGAGTGGATCGCGCCGATGCGGACGGTTGCAAGCATGAGCATGATCGCTTCCGGACAGGTTGGCATGTAGATCGTAATGCGGTCGCCCTTGTTAATTCCCATGCCGCGCAAAGCCGCCGCGATTCTTTTAACTTCATACAGCATGTGGGCGTAGGTGAAGAGATGCCTTTCCCCGCGTTCGTTGATGTAGATCAAGGCGGTATGTCCACCCCAGCCACGCTTGACGTGGTGATCGAGCGCGTTGTATGCCAGATTTGTTTCTCCCCCGGAAAACCAACGGAAGGTAGGATAATTCCATTCGAAAACACGGTCCCAGGTTTTGAACCAATGTAATTCCTTGGCGGCTTTTTCCCAAAAAGCCTCGGGGTTTTCCTTCCCTTCCTGTATCCAGCGATTGACTGTTGGACTGATGAGGTTCATGATGATTCTTCCTATGGGTAAAGGCGGGACGAAATACGTCCCGCCTTAATTTCTGGTTGAGTGGATTTATGCGTAACTCGTGTGCTGACGCCCCATCAACTTAATCGCCGGAAGTTACTTTCCCAGTTCCAATGGACGCCACGGATGCATCTGATGAAATATCCACTTTGTAGGTCTCAGGCATTTTCCAGAAGCAGACCACCGCGCTGATCGCCGCAATCAGCATGGGCCATACCAAACCAGCATAATGCCCGAAGGGACGTGCAATCGGGGCCATCCAACTAGTAGAGCCTTCTTTAGCCGCTTCGAGCATAGCCAAACCAATGATCGGGACCAATCCGCCAAACACGCCGTTGCCGATGTGATACGGCAGGGACATGGAGGTATAGCGGATCTTGGTGGGGAAAAGTTCCACAAGATAAGCCGCGATCGGTCCATAAACCATGGTGACATAGATCACCTGGATGAAGACAAACAGTCCAAGCATGAAGGCGCTGTAAGCCGGGTTTGGAGTGTTCACCGCGTCTTTGGCCGCATTGAAGTTAATGAACGGGGAAAACTTCTCCATGGCGTTGTAAATTGGAAGCCAGGTCAAGACCGCCAGGATCATTCCCCAAAGGATGATCGGCTTTCTACCGATCTTGTCTGAGAGATGTCCGAAGACGACGAAGAAAGGAGTCGCAAAGAGCAACGCGCCGCCGATGATCAGGTTGGAATTTACAAGGTCAACGCCATAGATTTTTTGCAGGTAGAAGAGAGCATAGAATTGCCCTGTGTACCAGACAACACCCTGTCCCATGGTTGCACCGAAGAGCGCCAACAGAACATAGCCCAAATTGTAGGGATTGCCAAAACTTTCCTTGAGCGGGTTCTTGGAAATGCCGCCCGATTTCTTGAGCTTGTCATACATGGGAGATTCGCGCAGTGAGTAGCGGATCCACAGGGAGAGTCCAACCAGCAGAATGGAGATCAGGAAAGGCACACGCCAGCCCCACGCGGAGAAGGCTTCTTCACCGACGGCTTTGCGGGTGATTAGGATCACGCCCAGAGACATGAATAAGCCGAGGGTGGCTGTGATCTGAATCCAACTGGTGTAGTAGCCGCGCCGGTCATGCGGGGAATGTTCCGCCACGTATGTTGCCGCGCCGCCGTATTCACCGCCGAGAGCCAAGCCCTGCAGGATGCGCAGGGTAATGAGGAGGATGCCGGCCCAATCTCCAAGCACATCTCTGGTTGGGAGGAGACCCACGGCAAACGTACAAACGCCCATTAAGGTCATGGTGACGAGGAATGTGTATTTACGACCGATCAAATCTCCAACGCGTCCGAATACAATTGCGCCGAAGGGACGAACGATAAAACCAACAGCGAATGTCGCCAGCCAGGCGATCATGTCTCCGATGGGTGTGCCTGTCGAATAAAATTTGCTCGCGATAACTGCAGCGAGACTGCCGAAAATATAAAAGTCATACCATTCGATCATTGTTCCCGCAGCGGAGGCGAAAATAATGCGGGGTAAACCTTGAGCCTTCTCTTCCTGTGCCATATTTATTCTCCTAGACGAAAGTTATTTTGATTGCAGTTGGCAGACCATGATGCTGCCGAAGGGCCATCTATTTTGCGGAGAAATTTTTAACCTTATAGTCGCCTCCTTTTCCAAATTCATATTCCCCACATCTCCGGTGGAAATGGCGTGTTCCCACCTGCATGGCGTTAACAATGTTTAGGATGGCTTGGGGATTGGGGTATACGCAAATAAAATAAGAGACGCGCGAACTTGCGGCCTCGAATTTTGAAGCCAGGGTCTGGAACTGTTTTTTTGTTTTGTGTATTATCGTGTGGAATATGATTTCAGACAGCGCGAAAAATAAAAACCCGATGGAAGGGTCCGCTGGTGTAATTTGCAGGGCAATATCAGATGCTTCTCTGTTTGCCAGCGATTGGGCGTAGAAAAAAACCGCCTTGAAAAGAGGCGATTCTCTCTGGGTTGTGAGTTTTCTTTTGCTCATATCCGATACCTTCCTCTTTAAACTTGGGGTTGGATCAGCGGACACATACGATTATGTATGGTTTCTACAAATTTAAGTTAATAACACAGAGCATCAAGGAAGTTACGCAATAATTTCAAATCTGACAATACAAGTCAGATTTATTTGTCCCCTTTAATGAGCATGGAAATATTTCCCTGGAAGAGAGTCCGGGGAAATCTATATAAAGATCAGTTAGTTTTGCGCGTTAGCCCGTGGCTCGAATCAGTAACACAGGCACCTTGGAACTTCGCACTACTCGCTCGGCAATACTGCCAAGCAGCCAGCGCGCAGGTCCGGTTCGTCCATGCGTTGACATTGCAATCACATCCACTTGCAATTCTTCCGCCACTCCGAGGATCACATCAGCAACAGACCCGATACGCAGCACGGTTGATGTTTTGAACCCAGCAGATTTGAGTTCGCTTTCGATCTTATCGATGTACTTTTTGCTGCGTTCTTCCTGTTCCTCCACCGCGCCCTGTGCCAGCCCCGGATCTGAGAAGGCAAAATCCAATGCGGGGTTGGCGCCGACGGTTAGTAATATCAACTCAGCGCCTTCGGAATACGCCAGCACCTTTGCGTGAGGCAGAACCCCTTCGGCTACTTTAGAGCCATCGAGCGGTACAAGAATTTTTCTGTACATGGTCTGATCTCCTTATTTTATTGTCCAAAACGTAAGCGTCTTATCAAGCGATTGGAGAATTTTTCCTGCTTCATTATTTTTTGCACGGAGGTCACATCATATTGAATGCGGTGATAGGTAAAGGTCATTGCTTCGGTGTCAATGGTGGCATAGGAAGCGCGCGGGTCGGTGTCGCGAGGCTGCCCCACACTGCCAGGATTGAGGAACATACGGTCTCGCATCATGTGGATCGGTGAACTGGTGTGCGGCCATTCTTCCAAAACCCTCCAGTCGTCCCAAGGCTTGCGATATGCGACGGGCAGGTGTGTGTGACCGTTCAAACAGACAAGTGTATCGAAGATATCAAAGTTGCTTTTTGCAATATTTTCTTCCGTGATATATTCCCAAACCGGGTCACGCGGACTGCCATGTACCAACGTAATATCATGTCCGACGATAAGTGGTGTGTCTGGCAATGATTTTAGCCAGTCGAGATTGGCGGTTGTCAACCGGTGACGTGTCCAAAAGATCACCTCCTGCGCGTCTTGTGTAAAATCCCAGAGCGCTGTCTTACCAGTCACTGCCAGGTCGTGATTTCCCGCAAGGCAGATCAGGTCAAACTCGCGCAAACGGTCAATGCATTCATTTGGCTCGGCCCCGTACCCAACAACATCGCCCAGACACCAAACCTGATCGAAATTACCGGCATCCTTAAGCACCGCCTCTAGCGCGGTGAAATTTGCGTGAATGTCTGAGACTACGAGGATATGCATATCTGTTCCAAAAATATTATAGCGTATTTGCTTTAAGAAAACTACTTTGCATGAAATGCCGGGCGGAATATAATCAAGGTATGACCGACTTCCTATCCCGCTTTTCGCGAGCGTTTCAAAAAAATAAAACCACTACTGATTCGACGACAACTTTTGGGATTGGCACAATGGTTGCCCTGCGCTACAGGTTGGATGCGGAAATTGGCCGGGGAGGGATGGGCGTTGTCTATCGCGCGCATGATATTCTCAATAATCGGGATGTGGCGGTCAAAGTTGTCAATCTAAACACTGCAAATGCTCTAACGTTTCAGCAATTTGAGCGCGAGGCTGAGATTGCCACGCGTCTCGCTCATCCTCATATTGCCGCCGCATACGGGACCGGCGTTGTTGATACTGGCTCGGGTGAACCGTCCCCCTTCATTGTAATGGAATTGGTAATGGGGACAAAACTGGAGGAAATGCGCGGATTTACCTTTGGCATAATTGTTGAAATTACGCAGCAGATCTGCGACGCGCTGGAATACATCCACAAACAAGGCTTTGTATATCGTGATCTAAAACCGGGGAATGTAATTCTTGAAAAACGCAGATTCCATTACTTCGTGAAACTTTTGGATTTTGGATTGGCGCGTCCGCGCGGCGAGGCATATCTCCCCAATGAAAGCAGCCTTGCGGGAACTGTCTTTTACCTTGCCCCCGAGTTGATCGCCGGACAGCCCGCCGACATTGGATCGGACTTGTATGCTCTGGGCGTAATACTGTATGAAATGATCACGGGCCGCGTTCCGTTTTCTGATATTGACGAACAGAATGTTCGCTCACAGCATTTGAACGACACGGTTTCTCCTCCCAGCCAGTCACGGAGTGATGTGCCGCCAGCGTTGGATGCGATTGTCCTGCGCTTGCTGGAGAAGAATCCCAATGACCGTTTTGCATCTGCGCGGGATGTAGGACATGCCTTGGAGCAGGTTTCCCGCGTACTTGATTCCACTGTTCGCGGTAATTTGCCGCAAATCTCAACTGAACTCATCGGATGCGAAAACGAAATCGCACAAGTTGTCCAGTTGCTTGAGTCAAATCAATTGGTGACGTTGCTTGATGATAGTGACGAGCTCACGTTGGCAGTTTGCGCGGAATTGAACAGTCAGTTTTCCGATGGACTGTGGCTGGTGCAGTTGGAATCTGTGAATGAGCCGATGATGGTATTGCAAACCGTTGTGTCGGTCCTTGGCATACACACAGACCCCCAACGCCCGCTGACCGTATCGCTGATCGAATATTTGCGCGAAAAAAACTTATTGCTTCTTCTCAGTCACTGCGGACATGTCCTGGGCGCATGCTCACAACTTGCCGAAACGGTCCTGAGTACCTGCCCGGAAGTGCGCATTCTGGCTACCAGTTCCCACCCCTTCAATATCTCCGCAGAAAAATGCTTTCGCGGATCGGATGAAGCAGCCGGTTGATGTAGGTTTTCGATAATCGTATCATCTCGCTAATTTTCACTCGAAGGCATATAATCGCTTTATTGGGATATCCTATTCAACATGCCCCGTCCACTCCGCGTTTTCCTCTGTCATGCCTCGCAAGATAAGCCCGCCGTGCGCGAGTTGTATAACGCGCTTAAGTCCAAAGGTTGGATCGATCCATGGCTGGACAAGGCGAAAATCCTGCCCGGACAGGATTGGGAGATGGTGATTGAAAAGGCGGTGGATGCTTCTGACGTTGTCATTATTTTTCTTTCGAACCAGTCAGTAACGAAAGAGGGATTTGTTCAACGGGAGATTCGCTACGCCTATGACCTTGCGCTGGAAAAGCCCGAAGACACTATCTTCCTGATTCCCCTGCGATTGGACGATTGCCCCGTCCCTCGCAAATTACGGACAATCCATTGGGTGGATTATTTCGGTTCGCAAAAACGGACTGCTTATTCTGATCTGTTGGAAGCCTTGCAAGTGCGCTATGACCAAAAAATAAAATCGGAAGACGCGGAAGTAGAACCGAACCTTCACGTAGGTCGGGTTTCCAACCCGACAGTAGCAGCGCCGAGAGACCGTCAGGCTAAAAGCCCGACCTACCCTGTTTGGGCAATTGCCATTTTTGCGGTTGTCGTTATCTCCCTGTTGATATGGGGCGTGTCGCAACTGACGACGCCGAGGGCAACCCCTGAACCGCCGCAAACGGATACCACTGTGTCCACCAATACGCCGCCTGTTGCAACAGAAATTCTCCCAACTTACACCGCTGCGTCGCCTATCGCAATAGAAATTCCCCCAACTTATACCGCTGTATCGCCAACGATGACGCCAAGTCTCGGCATGGGTTCGCTTTATGACTCTAATGGCGTGATCATGCTTTATGTGCCGGCAGGGACTTTCTCAATGGGCAGTGAAGTAAATAACGATGAAAAGCCCATTCACCCCGTTGACCTTGCTGCCTACTACATTGATAAATTCGAAGTGACCAATACGGCGTACAAACGCTGTGTGGATGCGGGCGCATGTGTTGTACCTAAACAAAGTAATTCGCCAACGCACCCTGCCTATTATGGCAACCCTGAATTTGATGAATATCCCGTCATCTATGTAGATTGGAATATGGCAAAGACCTATTGCGAATGGCGCGATGCTCGATTGCCGACCGAAGCCGAATGGGAAAAAGCCGCGCGCGGCACAGACGGACGCACATACCCTTGGGGCGAAAGCATTGACTGCGAGAAAGCCAACTATCAAAGCGGTTGCGCCGGAGACACAAAACAAGTTGGCAGTTATCTTGGCGGCGTTAGCCCTTATGGCGCTTATGATATGGCGGGCAATGTTTGGGAGTGGGTGAATGATTGGTATGACGGAACTTATTATCAAAGTTCGCCATCATCGAATCCTTTGGGTCCAGATACAGGGAGCAGCCGAGTGCTGCGGGGCGGCTCGTGGGTCAGCTACGGTGGCTTCGCGCGCTCTGCCTACCGCTTCGGGAGCGTTCCAGCGGTTACCGCCGGCAGCGGCATCGGTTTTCGCTGTTCCCGCTCACCATAAAAAGGCAAGGATGAAAGAGGAAGGATAAACGCTTCGCGTGAATAAAAAAGACTTCCGAGGCACCTTGTGCGAAATCTTGGAGGTCTTTTATTACATTCACTCCTCACTCGGGCGGATCAACATCACAGGGATTTTCGAGCGGTGTACCACCTGTTCGGCCACACTGCCCAGCAAAAGCCGTAACATGCCTGTCCGTCCGTGGGTGGTCATGGCGATCAGGTCGGCTTGTTCGATCTCCGCGGTTTCCATGATGGTCTCAGCCACCACCCCGTCACGCAGAAAATAGGTGACGCGCAAGCCTTCGCGTTCCAATTTGGAGCACACGTTTTTCAAGTAGTTCTTTTCATCCGTATGCATGATTTTGATTTCCTCTGGCGGCGTTAGCGGCGACTCGTGAGGGTCAAATGTGGGCGCGGGACTTACATCCACGTGCAGGAGGACGATCTCCACATCCAATGCGCGGGCAAGTTTTTCCGCATGTGGCAACACCGCCTCTGATAATGTTGAGCCGTCCAACGGAACAAGGATTCGCTTGTACATCGGCAGCCTCCATTTTGGTTATTTGACACGTGGCTACTGCAAAAAGGCTTTTGTCACCGCGAAGAGGCGAAGTCCGCAAAGATTTTTAAGAAAAAGTTCAAGAAATTGAAGAATCTTTTGGGATTTCTTTCGTTTTTCTTCGCGATCATTAAAATTCCTTCGCGTTCTTCGTGCCTTCGCGGTAAAAGCATTGTTTTTGCAATGGACTCACACTTATCTCTAAAATCTTTATATCACAATCCCGCACTCGAAATATTAAAACCCATAGATCATGCTTACAGTGTGACAGTGAGGTCACGTTAAAGTGACCTGCTATTCCAATATCTCTTGCCAATTCAATTCCCCAAACGTTTTTTGCAGTCGGTGACCATCGTCCACGACGATGTATTTCAGGTCAGTGAATAACTTCTCCGCCAGTTCGCGCACGGGTTCAAGCGGTACGACGTCATCCCCCGTCCCGTGGACAATGACCGTTGGAACAGAAACAGGCTCCAGATTAAGGTAAGCGGCGAAGTGGTCGCGCAGAAGGGCGGGCGCGAGCAGGACCAACTTCCGCACCTGGGTCGGATGTTCGCAGGTGAAGACCGTTCCCATCAACCCGCCAAAGGAGGAACCGATGATCGTCCAGTTTTTCCTGCGTCCCAAGATCGGTTTGAGTTGTTTCATGCGCTCTTCAAAGGAGCCGCTGAAATCGGGCGTGACCATGCCTGGGAATACTTCGGCAAACTGGCGCGCCTTTCCGCTCTGGCTGGAGCTTTCGAGTCCGTGCAGATAGATGATCCTGGTATTGTCCATTTTCTTTTTTCTCGCTGGGGTTTTTACTTTGGGACTTTCGTCCACCACAAAATCCGCGGGTTCCTCTTCAATGCGTTTTGACATTGAAAGCGGTTGTGGACGAAGCAGGTCGCGCAGTTCTTTTTGCAGGGGCGGCGGGAACGATGCGGCGATACGGCGCAGGGTGACCACGGTCATTGGGTTTTGCGCGTTGGTCAGGATGTGTTTGAGCAGGAAAGTGGTTTCGTTGGACGATGCGCGGTATAAAGCGACGATGAGATCGCTAAGGTCATTTTGCAAAGTGGACGGCGCTTCTTCAATGATCGGTTCGACCATGTCGAAGATCGTGGGCAGGCTTGTGTTTGTCGCATCTGCGATCATGGGGAGCAGGGCTTGAATCCCATTTGTCCAGGTGCGCAACCGCGCGGGGTGCAAATATTCGCGGACCAGGTTGAGGAATTGGTCGGGCGTCTCCTTCCTCATGCGCGTCAGGCTTGTCGAGAGCAATGCCGAGCGCACATCCGGATCGCGGACCTGTTGAGTCCATGCGGTGAGGCGCGGGAGCAGGCGTTCCTCCTGCGGCGGGATTCGTCCGAGAAAAAACGCCGCGAGCAGGCGGGTTTCGAGCGCGCCTTCATCCCAGAGCATGTCAGCCAGTTCGAGCGCAAATTCCGGATTGGCTTCTGCTATTGCGCGCAGTTCATTTTCAATTTGTGTTAATACGGCGGGCGGTGTGCGATAGG
>DYDH01000001.1:99871-109435 GCA_020717985.1 Herpetosiphon sp.
TGTTCTTAAGGTATGGTTGACATAAAACTCAAGCATCTCGCGTAAGTGCTTCATGAACTCATCCGGCAGAAAGAAAAAATCTGTCAGGCGATTGGCTTGTTTACGGAGGCGTGCGAGGTCTATGGCGGGCATGGGAGGAGAGTGAGAAGTAAAAAGTGAGAAGTTACTGACTACTTTTTACTTCTCACTTTTTACTGATCTTAATATGCTTTCGCGAAATAAACTTTACGTTTGGAAGCTTTGCCGCAGACGATGCAGGTGCCTTCCTCTTTGGGCTGGTCGAAGGGGATATTGCGGGTGGTGGCTTTGGTGTCTTCCTTGACCTTGGCTTCGCATTCCCTGGATTCGCACCAGTAGGAGAACGCCCAGCCGTCTTTGACGATGTTTTTCAGGTCTTCGTAATCTTTGGGCTCATGGATGTTCGCATCGCGGAATTCAGTGGCGCGCTTGAGGAGTGAATCCTGAATCTCGACCAGCAGCCCGCTGACAGCGGAGTCCAGACCCGCTTGTGGGACGAAGGACTTGCCTTCCTTGCCGGGCTTGTCACGTCGGGCGAGGGCAACCGATCCCTTTTCCACATCCTTGGGTCCGACTTCAATGCGGACGGGAACTCCGCGCATTTCCCAATCGTTGAATTTGAATCCACTGCTGACGTTATCGCGGTCATCCATTTTGATGCGGATGCCGGCGGCTTTGAGTTCCTTGAAGACGCGGTCGGCAACTTCCATCACTTTGGTTTTCTCTTCGGGAGTCTTGAAGATGGGCACGATCACGGCTTGAATGGGCGCGAGGCGGGGAGGAAGCACGAGTCCCTGGTCATCGCCGTGCGTCATAATGATGGCGCCGATCATGCGTGTGGAGAGTCCCCACGAAGTTGTCTCGCAGAATTGCAGGGTATTATTTTGGTCAACGTACTGAATTTCAAAAGCCTTCGCAAAATTTTGCCCGAAGTAATGTGACGTGGCGGATTGCAGCGCTTTTTTATCCTGCATCATGCCTTCGATGGAGGTTGTGATCTGCGCGCCCGCGAATCTTTCGGTGTCGCTCTTGGTACCTTTGACGACCGGCAGTGCGGCTTCGTTGATGGCAAAGTTGGCATAGATGTCGAGGATGCGGAACATTTCCTCTTTGGCTTCTTCGGCGTTGGAATGCGCGGTGTGACCTTCCTGCCAGTAAAACTCGGCGGTACGCAGGAAGAGTTTGGTGCGAAGCTCCCAGCGCATGACACTGCCCCATTGATTGATCAAGATGGGCAGGTCGCGCCATGATTTGATCCACTTGGCATACATGTATCCAATAATGGTTTCGGATGTGGGGCGTACGACCAGAGGCTCTTCAAGTAATTCACCGCCGCCATGTGTCACCACCGCCAGTTCGGGCGCGAAGCCTTCCACATGTGCTTTTTCCTTTTCAAAGAATGACATGGGGATCAACATGGGAAATGCTGCATTGACATGACCTGTTGCCTTGAATTCCTTATCGAGCGCAGCGGTGATATTTTCCCACAGCGTCCAACCATAAGGTTTGACCACCATACATCCGCGCACAGGGGCGTAATCCGCCAGGTCCGCTTTTAATACGAGTTGGTTATACCATTCTGAAAAATCATCAGCGCGTTTTGTTAATTTATCTTCAGCCATTTTTGCTCCAGGAATTAGTGATTAGGTAATTAGGAATTAGGGTGAGTAGTTTTCTAGGTGTAAAACCAATTACTATTCACCATTTACTATTTTTACAGCAGTTTTTACGTCTTTCGCAAAGTATATCAACTCTTGCTGGCGTATGGGCATGTAAGTATGAAACTCTTTGAAGAACTGATCGAAGGTGGACTGCCAACCGCTTCCGACCAGTATCAGCGGCCTCGGGGGCAGGGATTCCACGATCATCAAATTCCACATCAACGAAATTTCAGTCAACGTGCCTGCGCCGCCGGGTAGAGCAATCGCCGCGTCACAGCCTTCGATCAATGCCTGCAATCTCTCAATAAGCGACTTCTTGCGCCTTTCCTCTTTGACCCACAGATTGGGCTTTGCGCCGCGCCATTCTTCGATATCAATGCAGGTCACACCAATGACATGTCCGCCCGCCTCGGATGCGCCGCGCGAGACCGCTTCCATTGTTCCCATATAGCCGCCGGTCAACACGGCATGTCCGCGACCGGCAAGGGTTTTGCCAAGTTCGCGGGCTTCTTCATAAGCTGCCGTTCCTTCTTTTGGTTGTGCGCCGCCAAAAACTGTTACATTCATCTTTCACCTTTTCACTTCTCACTTTTTACTTCGCTTACATCCCATTCTCTTGTTTTATTCACGTCAATCTTCTTCAACACCGCTTCTTCGAGATCAATACCTGAAACCGAGGCAAGTTGTAAAAGATACAGAGTCACATCCGCGAGTTCGCTTCCCAGTTCATCTTTGTTTTTGATCTCTTCACCGAATTGAAAATGCTCCAAAATCTCAGCCGCTTCAATGGAGAGTGATACTGCCAAATTACGCGGCGTCTGCGGACGTTTGCTGTCCTTCTCGTACCAGCCTTTCGATTTTACCAACTCATGCATTCGCGCAGTCAACTCTTTGATTGTCAAGTCCTTACCGTCCATTGGTCACCGTCCATCGTCTAATAAAAAAAAAACGGCTCACCAAGTCTGGGAGCCGTTTGGACACGCAAAAGCGAACCTAGCCAGACCTGGTGGTTTGTTCCATTCGAGGGGACGGGTTCGGGTTCATTAACATGTTGCGGATTATAAGGGTAAAATTGATTTTATGCAAAAGGACTTGCCCCGCCTCATGCGCGACCCGAACCTGTTCCCGTCCGAAAAGCAGACTCTACTCTCGAACATCGCCGACCAGGCCGCGTCCCTCGATATGCCTTGTTACCTCGTCGGCGGATTTGTGCGCGACCTTTTACTTAATCAACCCGTCAATGATTTCGATATCGTCGTCGAAGGCGACGCAATTGAACTTGGCGCAGCGCTTGTAAAAAAATATGGCGGCAAATTAACTCCCCATACAAAATTCCGCACTGCTATTTGGCATTTGCCTTCATCTTTCATCATTTATCCTTCATCCTTGGATCTCATCACCGCCCGCAAAGAAACCTACTCCCGCCTCGGCGCATTACCAACCATAAAACCATCCACCATCGACGATGACCTTCGCCGCCGCGACTTCACCATCAACGCCATGGCTGTCCGCTTGGATGGCGACCATTTCGGCGAACTCCTCGACCCATTGAATGGACAGGCTGACCTCGAAAAGAAGATCATCCGTGTCCTGCATCCACGCTCATTGATGGACGATCCCACAAGGATCTTTCGTGCCATCCGCTACATGACACGTTATTCATTCATCCTTCATCCCTCATCCGTCATCCTTATTAATCTCGAATCCCTTTCCATCCTAAACTCTCTCAGCGGCGAACGCATCCGCCATGAATTTGATTTGATCTTTGAAGAGGAAAACTCCGCGCAAATGTTGGCGCGATTAAACGAGTTGGGTATCTTCAACGCATTTGATCCCAGCCTGCCGAAATTCATTGACCAATATGCCAAATTACTAAATTCCAATCCGCCCGCAGAGTTTGGCGTTTCTGCGAATCGAGTCATCCTCGGTTATTCGCTTTGGTTGATGGATTCATCTTTGGATGTCGTTAAGGCAATCGCAAAGAGACTGGACTTCAATTCTGAACTCAGGGAAGCATCTCTTGCTGTTGTTCAATTGAAGAAGGATTTGCATTCGCTAAAAAAAATCAGCCCCAGCCAATGGACATTCCGCCTCGAAAAAATTCCGCTGATTGCGGTTTACGCCATTTGGCTTGTCTCCAATGAAACCGCTTTGAAAGAATTTCTGGTAAAGTGGCGGCACATAAAATCGGGTATTACAGGCGACGACCTGAAAGCCCGCGGCATTCCAACCGGCCCGCGTTACAAGGAAATATTATCCCAACTCCGCGCCGCAAGGCTGGATGGGGAAATAAAAAACGATAAAGAAGAAGAGGAGCTGTTGAATACATTGCTATGAACCTCCAACCCTACCTTGATTTCGCCACATCGCTTGCATATCGCGCCGGAAAGATCACACTGGGACATTTCAATACCGATGTCCATGTAAACATAAAAGAAAACAATGACCCTGTCACCATTGCAGACCATGATGCCGAGACCTTTATCCGCGGTGAGATCGAGCGCGTGTATCCCGGTCATGCAATTGTGGGTGAGGAGTTCGGAATCAATGACAGCAATGGCACTCCGTTTCGCTGGACGATTGACCCGATTGACGGAACGAAATCGTTTATCCGCGGCGTGCCTTTGTACGGCGTCTTGATCGGATTCGAGATGGAAGGTATTATCCGCGTGGGCGCGGCGTATTATCCGCCATTGGATGAGATGCTGTGTGCGGCGGATGGTTTGGGCTGTTGGTGCAACGGACGGCGCGCACGTGTTTCAGATGTCAGCGAGATTTCACAGGCTTGCGTGGTCACTTCCGATTTTCAAAGGCTCGCTGATAAAGACACATCCCTGATGGATCGTTTTGCAGGCAGGAAAGCCCTGCTGCGTACATGGGGTGATGCGTATGGGTATTTGCTCGTGGCAACCGGTAGGGCGGAAGTGTGCATTGATCCATTTTTGGATATTTGGGATTACGGTCCCTACCCGGTGATCCTGCGCGAGGCGGGCGGATTTTTCGGCACGTGGTCTGGCGAAGAGGGGCACACTTCCGGCGACGCATTAGCCTGTAACGCCGCACTCAAGCCCGAGATTGTGGAATTGTTGCGAGGTTCTTTGTCCACTTAATAGCTTGCATCCTTATTTCATCCTACTTGGGATCCATTGATAATATTTGAAGGTGGATTTTATGGCAGATAAAGATACAGATACACAACGTTTGCCCTATAGATTGCGCGAACCTTTCCTTGCCTCCACGGAATTGGCGCTTTTTCGTGTGCTGACCGATTTGATGGGGAGGCGGTATTCGATCTGCCCGAAGGTGTCGTTGAACGATGTCTTTTATATTGCGCGTCCAAATGAGAATGTGCATTTCTTTAATAAATTTTTTAGAAAACACGTGGATTTTTTGCTCTGCGATATACAGACGTTGTCTCCCGCGTTCGGCGTGGAAATTGTGCGTTCGATTTCAAAAAATGAAGTACGTGAGAGCGATAAATTTTTGGAGGAATTATTTACCAATGCGGGGCTGCCCCTGATACATGTGCCATCCAGTGAGTCGTATGATCCATCGGACGTGATAATTCTTTTTCAACTGGCTGTGTCCAGGATCGGCGGGACTGTTCCCTTGCGAATTAACCGCGCCTCCGATTCTGTGCCGAACTGCCCCGTATGCGGCAAAATGATGGTTTTGCGGTTTCACCGTAATGGCTTAGGAATTGGGGAAAAATATTATGGATGTATGGATAGTCCGCGTTGTACTGGCGCGGCTTCGATAGAGTAGAAAAAACAAGACCCGCTTATCGACGGCGGGTCTTGTTTTTTAGAAATGTCTTGCCAATTCAGATGCGTATTGTTTTCCAACAGTGGATTTATTCTCCTCCAGCCAATTCCGTAAACTGGTTTCGCAACGCGAGCGCGGAGGTTCTTTTGAGATGAGCAGGTTTGCCATCAGACCATTCACTTCTTCGGGAGTGAGCATGACGTCCTGCACAAAGATGCTCATAAATTGAGCCGCCAATAAAGCAAGGCGGGGCGGAAGCGGTACCAGCAATCTGTTGGCATTGGTTTTCTTTCCGATCAATTGCACCATTTCCTTGAAAGTAAATTCATCGGGACCGACTGCGTCCCACACAAAATTTTCTTTGTTATATACTGCATTCACAGCCAGTTCAGCAAGGTCATCCACATAAATGGGGGAGAGTTTGTAGGAGCCGTCGCCTGGCAGCCCGAAAATTGGAAGCCTTCTCAACAACCATGCAATGTTATTGATCAGAATATCCTCTTTGCCGAACAACACAGTTGGGCGCAGGATCGCGTAACTCATGCCAGAATCGATCACCGCTTTTTCATTGGCGGCCTTGCCCCAAAAATACGGCAGGTGCGAATCCGCGGAGGGATTTGTGATGCTGATATGCACGATCCGCTTTACGCCCGCTTTTGCGGCGGCGCTCACCAAAATTTTTGTATTCTCGACTGCTTTGGGCTGTGTGTTGTTATCCTTATCGAAACGTATCCAATAGGTGTTTACCAGCACGTCCACGCCGCGCAGGGTCGAGACCAACTCCTGTTCATTTTGGAAGTTGAGCGGAAACGCTTTTACCTTCCCTGCAAATGGATCGGGACGGTTTGGGTGATTGGTCAAGGTGACCACGTTTTCGCCGCGCGCCAGCAAACGGCTTGTGATGTATTTGCCTGAATACGAGAATGCGCCTGTCACTGCTATTTTCATTTTGTCTCCTTATTTCAATACCGATAAGATTTTTTTGACATTACCCAGCCCCAGGCTTTCCAGCTTGATGACTGCGCTGGTGAGTGTGTCAATCGCGTTGAAAAATTCCTGGAGCGCCTTGATTCGTTCGCGGACGAATTTCACTTCCGCTTCATCACCCGACACCGAGCCTGATTCCAGCTCTTTGAGAGTTTCCTGCACCGAGCGGATCGCGCGGTCGAATTCGCTGTTCTGTCTTTCCTTCAAGATCGAGCGGATGGATTTGTAGAAATCGCTTTCGGCTTCGTAGTAATCCTTGCGGTCGGCAAGTTTTGATGAGCGATGCACGAGTCCCATGCGCGCCAGCGTGCGGATCTCTGTACTGATCGCGCCTTTGGTTAATCCGGTCTGCTGGACGATCTCATCCAGCGAAAGCGGGGCGGGGGAGATGTATAACACGGCGAAGATCGCGCCCATGCCCTTGGGAAACCCCCAAAAACGGCTGATCTGGCTGAGACCTTCTGTGAAGTCCTGCTTGAGTTGGGAAAGTTTTTTTGTCACGTCTTCTTCCTTTAGTTTGTTTAGTAATCACTAAACGTAGTATATGACTGTTGTGCTGGATTGTCAAGAATAAAAAAGCCGCCAAATTTGGCGGCTGGGAAAGTTTCAAGCAGGTCAGGCTGCAAGCCCGACAGTCTTTGAAAACACAGGGTTTGGCGGGTTACAAACCCGCGCTACGAATCAGGGCGGATGGTTTACGGCGCAACATTAAACATGCGGAATAATTCCACGCCGGTTTTTCCCTGTGCTTCGTCAATATATTTTTGAATGGGGATGCGCACGATCAGATGCTCTGCGTCATTTTTCTTAAACCAAAATTCCACAAAGCCAAAACGTCCCTTGATCTCTTCGCGCGGAATTTCAACGATCAGCGGCAGGACTTGCGCCATCCAATTACCAAAGGCTTCTTCGTTAGTCAGGTCGTCAGCGGGGAGGTGTACGTAAAAATCTGTTTCCATTACGCCGAAAGTGGAGCGTCCGTCAGCGTAGACGCAATCTTCGCCAAAGAGCCCTGCTCTTGCGCTCGCGTCAGGATTAATGGCGTGAACGGCCTCGTCTATTTTTGGAGTTAATTCGGGTGCGTCGTGATGTGCCCAGACGTAGGCGCAAGGTCCCTCAAGAGGTGCGGCGGCTGGCGTTTCTGTATATGTGACCGTGACTGTAACTGTAACTGTGTCTGTAATGGGAATTTGCGTTGCGGAATCTGATATGGGCGTGAGTCCATTTTGCAGCGCGAAGAAACCCGCTGTGGCTGTCAGAACGACGCCGATGATCCAATTCCTGCTTCGTTTCATTTCAAAATATCCATTGCGGCGGCAGACATGAGCGCCGCGCCATTGATCAGGGCTTGTTCGTCAAAATCAAACCTGGGGTGATGATGTCCGTAATCCAAATGTTTTTCCTTGTTGTTTGAACCGACGAAGAAATAACAGCCCTTTACTTTTTCCTGAATGAAGGCCATATCCTCCGCGCCCATGGTGAGATACGGCGTGTTGTCGTGGTCGGCTTGCGGAAGCACGCGCCGCGCGGTTTCCTGCACTTTGGCTGTGACCTGCTCCGCATTGATCAGCGCGGGCGTGAGTTGTTTGACCTTCATCTCCACCTGACATCCCATTGCAGATGCGACGCCTTTTACGATCTCTTCAAAGCGTTTGACAACTTTTGTTCTAACCTGTGGGTCAAAGGTGCGGATCGTGCCTTCCATGCTTACTTCCTGCGGGATGATATTGAACGCCGTTCCGCCATTGATGATCGTAAAGCTGACCACTGCGGTCTCCAGCGGTGCGACGTTGCGCGAGACGATGGTCTGCGCCGTTGAGATGATCTGCGCGGCGCACACCACGGGGTCAATGGTGGCGTGCGGTACTGCGCCATGCCCGCCTTTGCCGATGATCTTTATTTTGAATTCCTCCGCGCCCGCCATGACGGGTCCCCTGGCAACATGTACCCAACCAAGCGGTTTTTCATTCCATAAATGCATCGAGAGAGTCATGTCCACTTTTGGACCTTCGAGCACTCCGTCTTTCATCATTAATTCCGCGCCGCCGACCTCTTCGCCGTTGGTGCCTTCCTCGGAGGGTTGGAAGCAAAATTTGATTGAGCCCGCCAGTTCGTTTTTGTGCGCGTTCAATATTTTCGCAACGGTTAGTCCAATTGCCGTGTGGCCGTCATGTCCGCAGGCGTGCATTACGCCTTGATTCTGCGAGGCATACTCCGCGCCTGTGTCTTCGGTCATCGGGAGCGCGTCCATGTCGAAGCGCAGGAGCAGGGTGGGCCCGGGTTTCGCGCCTTCGAGCAAGCCGACTACGCCTGTTTTACCAATGCCTTTGGTCACTTCGATACCGAGCGTTTCGAGTTCCTTGGCCACAATTCCGCCCGTGCGGATCTCGTTGAAGCCGAGTTCGGGGTGCATGTGAAAATCACGGCGCAGGGTTTGGGTGTAGGGGAATAATGATTTGGCTTCGTGGAGAAAATCGGTCATGGATACTCCTAATTTTATGTCATTGCGAGGAGGATGCTTTTCCCGACGAAGCAATCTCTATTCAACACGGGGATTGCCTCGGGCAAAAAGCAAGAGCGCCCTCGCAATGACATACTCTAACTATACTTCACAACCCTGAATTTTTCTTCATAGCGTGGATTTTCATCCGAACTATCTTCGGTGCGGCGGGACTTCATGCGCTCGATCAACTTTGCAACATCCTGCACCTGGGTTTTGTGTTCGAGGATGGCTTTTAGTTTGATGTCCCAGGTGTCGGTTATGTCCAATGTAGTGTTGGGCTGGCTGGTGAGCGAGCACCAGACTTCTTTTGGCATGTGCGGCTGAAAGCCTTCTGCGATCAATTCGGGAAAGTAGGCAAGATTGCCCGCTGCGGGGAAAACGGCGTCCAACACGATTTGTCCGCAGGCGCGGTGGTCGGGGTGGTTGATGCCGTACATGGCGAATAAATTTTGCGGGTCGCAGGTGACGAGGATGTCAGGCTTGTGCCTGCGGATCTCGCGCACAATGTCACGGCGCAGATCAAGGCTTGGGACGAGGTACCCATCCGCAAGGTCCAGGAAATGAACCGCGTTTGCGCCGATAATTTTCGCGGCATTGTTTTGTTCCGCGTGTCTTAGTCCGCATAACTTT
>DYDH01000012.1:0-9447 GCA_020717985.1 Herpetosiphon sp.
CAAGTAGGCGGGATAAATCCTGCCTCAGTTCGTGAAAGTCGGCTAAAGCCGACTCAGCCCCGAAGGGGCTTCCATGTTCTGAGGCAGGACTTTAGTCCGACGATTCTGCCGGAAAAACACGAATCATAAGTGAAGAGACAGTCATCTTGAAAATGACTGTCTCTTTTTTTATCCCATGACACCTGTCATGGCAGGTTGTGAGGTTTGCATGGGATTTCCTCAAACATGATGATTTGATGCACTCTCAGCAAAATTTTTACGCCGGTAGAATACTGTCAACATCAAACACAAGGAGAATAACATGATAAAAAATAAAGCATTCCTACTATTTGTAGTATCTTCAATTTTACTGGCAGCCTGTGCGGCTCCTGTTGGCGCGCCTGCCCAATCGGCAAATGGAAACGCCGCGCAGCCCGCTGTGGACGCAGTCCAATCTGCGCCGAGCGCGGGTGGGGCGACGCAAGCCAATTCTTCAAACACGGCAACGACCGCCAACACTTCAAGTTTGACCTATCGCATCGCCGACACGGGGCAAATCGCGTGCTACGACAACAATCAATTGGTGGCGTGCGCGGCGCAGGGCGCGGCGTTTGCCGGACAGGATGGAAATTATCAGGGCGCGGTTGCGGCATATCAGGATAACGGCGATGGGACCGTGAGCGACCTGACGACCGGGCTGATGTGGACGAAATCACCCGACCTGAACGGCGACGGGGCAATTACTGCCAGCGACAAGTTGAGTTTTGCCAACGCCATGAGCAGCGCAGAATCCACCACGGTAGCGGGCTACGACGATTGGCGACTGCCGACCATCAAGGAACTTTATTCGTTGATTTTGTTCGATGGAACGGATGTGAGCGCCTGCCCTGGTGGAACCTGTTCCGCTACGCCGTTTATTGACACGCGCTATTTCGATTTTGCCTACGGCGACACCAACGCGGGCGAGCGCGTGATTGACATGCAATTTGCCACCAGCAGCAAATATGTCAGCACCACCATGAACGGCGACGAGACCATGTTCGGCGTGAACTTTGCCGATGGGCGCATCAAAGGCTACGGGTTGAGTATGCGCGGCAGTGACAAAACCTTCGCCGTTTTGTATGTGCGCAACAATCCCAATTACGGAATCAATCAATTTGTAGACAACGGCAACGGCACCATCAGCGACAACGCCACCGGACTGGTCTGGTCACAGGCTGACAGCGGCGCGGGCATGAACTGGTCAGATGCGCTGGCGTATTGCGAAGGTTCCTCTGCGGCTGGCTCAGATGACTGGCGTTTGCCAAGCGCGAAGGAACTGCAAAGCATCGTGGATTATTCCCGCTCGCCTGCCACGACAAATTCTGCGGCAATTGACCCGATTTTCAGCGTGACTTCCATCACCAATGAAGCGGGAGAAACCGATTATCCATTTTATTGGAGCAGCACCACACACGCCGACTCATCGGGGCGCGGTTCGTTCGCGGCGTATGTCTCTTTTGGAAAAGCCCTCGGCTACATGAATTCATGGGTGGATGTGCATGGCGCGGGCGCGCAGCGCAGTGACCCGAAGACCGGCAGCGCATCCGATTATCCGCAGGGACATGGCCCGCAGGGCGATGCCGTGCGCATGAACAATTACGTCCGCTGTGTGCGTGGCGGTGAAGCGGCTTATGTTTCGGGCAACACTACCGTCAGCAACCGACCCAGCATGTCCATCGTGGATGCCAGCGCACCGGGTGGGCAACAAAGTCAGCAGGGACAGGGTCAACAACCTGCGAGTGGACAGCAACAGGGACAGGGGCAAGCCCAGTCTCAACAAGGCGCGGGTGGAACACCTCCACAGCAAGCGATTGATGCCTGTACCGGTTTGGCACAGGGAACGGCTTGCTCGATGAACACCCCAAATGGAACCGTGAGCGGCACATGCGGCACACCGCCCAATCAAAGCGTGATGGCTTGTATGCCTGCCGGCGGACCGCCAAGCCCATAACGCACTAGAAGAATGACGTAAGGAGATCATCCACCACAGAGATCACAGAGTCCACTGAGATTTTTTAGAGGTTTTCCTCTGTGCTCTCTGTGTGCTCCGTGGTTAAACCTTTTAGCAAGCCAAATATAAATTCCGACTACTATTGGTATAATTCGCGCCATGCAAAAGAAATACCACATCTGGACAGAAGGATGCCAAATGAACGTAGCCGACTCACAGCGGGTCGGGTCGTCGCTTGAGCATCTTGGCTACTCCTTAACCGAAACCATCGAAGACGCCGACGTGATCGTTTTGAATACCTGTGTCGTGCGCCAGACAGCCGAAGACAAAGCCTACGGACGCGTCACCTCGCTTGCGCCGTTGAAAAAGAAAAATCCCAACCTCGTCATCAACCTCATGGGCTGCATGGTCGGCGTGCGCGGCGCGGAAAAATTGCGCGAGAAACTTCCCTTCGTGGATGTCTTCTCCCCGCCCTCCGACCCGGGACCGCTGATCTCGCATCTCACACAAGGCGAAGTCCACTCGATGGAAGACGCGGAAACCACCCGCCGATTCCTGATGATGGACGATGAGCTGATCCTACCCGTGGCAGAACAGGGCAAACTCATCAGCGCGCATGTGCCGATCGTTTACGGGTGCTCCCATGCTTGTACTTTTTGCATCATCCCCTCCAAACGCGGCGGCGAACGTTCGCGCCCCGTTGGCGACGTGGTGGCAGAAGTCCGCTCGCTGGCAAGGCAAGGGGTGAAGGAAGTGACTCTCCTCGGTCAGATCGTGGACCGTTACGGCAAAGACATTCCCGACGGGCCAAACCTCGCCGCGCTTCTGCGACTCATTCACGAAATCGAAGGAATCGAACGCATCCGCTTCCTGACCTCACATCCCAATTATTTTGGCGACGACCTGATTGACGCCATCGCCGAACTTCCGCGCGTCATGCCGCACATCGAACTTCCCATCCAAGCCGGTGATGACGAAGTGCTGTCAAACATGCGGCGCGGATACACGCAACAAGATTACCGCGACCTCGTGGCAAAAATTCGCTCGCAAATTCCCGATTGTTCCATCGCGACAGACATCATCGTTGGATTCCCCGGCGAGACCGAGGAACAATTCATGGAAACGTATCGCGTCCTCTCTGACCTGAAACTGGATGTGGCCCATTTGGCACGTTACTCGCTGAGAGCGGGCACCGTCGCCACACGCAACATGGAAGATAATATCCCCGAAGAAGACAAACTGCGCCGCCTGCACATGCTCGATGATTTGCAGGAAGGCATTCTGGCTGAGATCAACAAAAAACATCTCGGACAAACTGTGGAAGTTTTGTTTGAAGAAAAAGTCAAAGCCCGCTGGCGCGGACGCACCCCCACCAACAAGATCGTCTTCGTCGAAACAGAAGATGACCTGCGCGGCAAGTTATTGCCCGTCACCGTTACATGGACGGGGCCGTGGTCTATGCAGGCAGTGTTGAAATAATTGATGTCATTGCGAGGCGGCGCACTTCCGCCGAAGCAATCTGCGGATTGAAACAGGAGATTGCTTCGGCGGGAAGAGCAAGAGCCCGCCTCGCAACGACATAAAACGACAAACTGCTTATAATCACCGCATGAATCATTCAGCAATCATCATCGGCGGTGGACCTGCGGGGCTTATGGCAGCGGAAGTATTAATTGGACATGGCGTGAAGGCGGATGTTTATGATGCCATGTCTTCGTTGGGACGTAAATTTTTAATCGCTGGCAGGGGCGGATTAAATCTGACTCACTCGGAACCCTTTGAACAATTTGTCACCCGCTACGGAAATCGGCGCGACAAGATCGAGCCAATGCTTCGGCTATTTGGTCCCAATCAATTGATCGAGTGGGCGCATGGGCTTGGGGTCGAGACTTTTGTCGGCACATCGGGGCGCGTGTTTCCGGTTGGGATGAAATCCAGTCCTTTGTTGCGGGCGTGGTTGAAGCGGTTGGATGAGGCGGGAGTCACATTTCATTTGCGGCATAAATGGAATGGGTCAATACGTCCCGTAGGTTTGGTCAAAGACGGTGATAATTTAAACTCAACCTACGGGACGGTTGAAGTTGATTTTGAAACACTCGAAGGCGGGAAAACTGTCCACGCGGATGTGGTGGTGTTGGCTCTAGGTGGCGGCAGTTGGGCAAAGCTCGGCTCGGACGGCGCATGGGTCAAATGGTTGGATCAAGCCGGGGTTAAGGTCGCAGCGTTGAAGCCGTCCAACTGCGGATTTGACGTGGCGTGGAGTCCACACTTTAAAGAAAAATTCGATGGTCAGCCGCTTAAGTCTGTCGTGTTGTCGTTTGGGACGTTTCAGCATCAAGGCGAATTCATTGTGACAAAGGACGGCGTGCAGGGCAGTTTGGTGTATGCGGCGTCAGCGCTGATACGTGATGAGATCGAAGCCAAAGGCAGGGCGGTCATCGCACTCGATATGTCGCCGGACAGGTCGCATGAATGGCTGGTTGAAAAGTTATCGAAGCCGCGCGGCTCACGCTCAATGGCGAGTCATCTTGAAAAGACAGTGGGATTGAAAGGCGTGAAGGTGGGGTTGCTGCACGAGTTCATGCCGAAGGAAGACTTTTCAAATATTGAAAAACTTGCTGCTTTCATCAAGCAAATGCCCATCCCGTTGATTGCGCCGCGTCCGCTGGATGAAGCCATCAGCAGCGCGGGCGGCGTGACGTTTGAGTCGTTGGACGAGAATTTGATGATCCGCAATTTGCCCGGCGTTTTTTGCGCGGGCGAAATGTTGGATTGGGAAGCGCAAACGGGCGGATATTTGCTGACGGCTTGCTTTACCAGCGGACGCGCGGCGGCGGCGGGGATGTTGAAGTGGATGAAAACAGAATAGGTAACATATAATAAATAACGCAGTGTGTTCCCTGTTGTCACTACGAAAAACGGGACTGCAGCGGCTATCCACGCGAATTGAGCGTCGTGTTCGGATCGTTCGTACTGCGCGAACTGGACGATTGAAAAGACGCGGGAGCATATCATAGAAGGATCCGGCAAACATTTCGACCCGCGCGTGGTTGAAGCGTTCATAAGTCTGTTGGATGAATCGCCCGACCTTGGAATTTAGGGGGCAATGGATGAAAAGTAAGTCAGGACTTACGCAGAATGATCTTTCATCCATTAATCTGCGCGAATTTTCGCTAATCGTTCTAAAATTCGTGTGGATTGGCGAAGACACCTGCGCTGCGCGCAGGCGCAATCGTTGGCGGATGCTTTTTGGGGTTTTGCGTAAGTCCTATAAGTGACAGTTCTTAACGCGAATTTTCGCTAATGAGCGCACAACAGTGCAGGTGTGGCGCGAATTTTCAGATGGTATTGGCGAAATTCGCGCCATTCGTGTTAATCGGAAAAATTACGATTTTGAAATGTCCTAAAGTGGACAGGAAATAATAAATAGGCTATGCTGTATTCTATGAGGGTGGATGCATATCTCAACCTCATTGATCGTTGAACGTTTTTTGTCTGGCGCTTTTCATGATGAGCAAGAGGAAAAGACAATGACTCCAAACATGCGGGTTTTATGAAGGTGATCTAAAGGGAGCAAGCAAAATGTCATCTACTGTTAGATTCCAAACCATATCTGCCGCCGTCCGCTGGTTGACCGAACCACCGGACACTCTGCCACCCGTTCAAAAACGTCAAGCGCGCTTGCTGATGATGTCTGCATTGACATTGATCGGTGCGGGAATTCTATTTGAGTCCTTCTACAGTTGGGTCACGCAGGATTTTTATGGAATATCAGAAATCATCGGTATTATCATTGCATTGGCGGCTGCGCATATCCTGTCTCGTAATGGATATGTGAAACTGGCCGCCATACTAATAATCTTGATGCCCGCTCTAGGAATATTGGTAATGATCACCGCCAGCGATTCCCCGATGCAAATGATCGGTTTATTGCCATATATACTCATCCCATTGCTGATCGGCGGTATCTTCTTTTCCTCCCGCAATCTGGGGTATTTAAGTATTCTATTCAGTCTCGGCATGCTGAGTCTGGCAATCTTCATCCCGGAAGTCAAGTTAGTCGACCTGCTGGTAGGTCCGATTGCGTTTTTGTGGATCACAACCGGCGTCATTTATGTCTCATCCCGTCACCGTGACGCGCTTGAGGCGGAACACCAAGCTGAATTGGCGCGAAGCGAACTGCGTTTTCGACAGATGGCTGAAAATATACAGGAAGCATTTTGGACATATGAATTATCCAGCGACCGGATCAATTATGTCAGCCCGGCGTATGAAAAAGTGCTTGGACAAACAAGGGAAAGTCTTTATGCAGACCCGAGCGCCATCTTGAAAGTGGTTCACCCGGAAGACAGAATCGATGCTTATATTGCTTACAAGAAAATTGGCGACGGAAATTCGGCCTCTGTCGAAACACGCATTATCCACCCGGATGGCAGCCTGCACTGGATCTGGTCGCGCGGATTTCCCATCGTGGACAGGCAGGGTGCGGTTTCCGGCATGGCAGGCATCATTACAGATATCACCGAGCGCAAACAGGCTGAGGAGCAAATCCAACTCCAGTTACGGCGTATGAGAGCCTTGAGTGAGATTGACCGCGCCATCGGCTCCAGCCTCGATATGCGCCTGTCGCTTGATATTCTATTGACTGAGTTGCTTACCCAATTGGGAGTGGACGCGGCTTCGATCCTGCTCTTGAATCACTTCAACCAAACGCTTGAATACGTAGCCGGAAAAGGGTTTCGCACCCTTGGCATTCGCCAGTCCAGTTTGCGGCTTGGGGAAGGGCTGGCGGGACAGGTCGGTTTGGAGCGCAAGGTCCTCCACCTTCCAAATTTGGACGAGATTGGCGGTCAATTCCAGAGCAAGGAATTGCCCAAAGACGAAAAATTTGTGGAGTACTTTGGCATTCCCTTGATCGCAAAGGGTATGCTCAAGGGCGTGCTGGAGGTATTCCACCGCACCCCGCTGACCCCCGATCTGGATTGGCTGAATTATCTGGAGACTCTCGGCGGACAGGCCGCCATCGCCATTGACAATGTGCAGATGTTCGAGGGCGTTCAGCAATCGAACCTGGAACTCGTCACAGCTTACGATGCCACCATCGAAGGCTGGTCGCGTGCCATGGATTTGCGCGACAAGGAAACTGAGGGGCATACCCTGCGAGTCACCGAACTGACTGTTCAACTGGCAAAGAAAATGGGCATCAGCCAGCAGGAGATCGTTCAGATGCGCCGCGGTGCGCTCCTGCATGACATCGGCAAACTGGGAGTGCCCGATAACGTCCTGCTCAAACCGGACAAGCTCAGCACGTTTGAATGGGCTGTCATGCGCCAGCATCCCTCCTATGCATATAAAATGCTGCTGCCTATTGTCTATCTGCGGCCTGCTTTGGATATTCCCTATTGTCACCACGAAAGATGGGACGGCACCGGCTATCCGCGCGAATTGAAAGGCGAAGATATTCCCGTGGCTGCGCGCATCTTTGCCATCATTGATGTGTGGGACGCTCTGCGCTCAGATCGTCCATATCGGGCGGGGTGGACAATTGAAAAGATACGCGAACATATCATTGAAGAATCCGGCAAACATTTCGATCCGCGCGTGGTTGAAGCATTCCTAAGTCTGTTGGACGAATCGCCCAACCT
This sequence comes from Herpetosiphon sp., assembly GCA_020717985.1. GTDB lineage: Bacteria > Chloroflexota > Anaerolineae > Anaerolineales > Villigracilaceae > Villigracilis. The sequence goes on from DYDH01000012.1 coordinate 7,618, forward strand.
GCGCTAAGCATCTCATCGAGCGCTTATCGCAAACAAAAAAGACTGGCTTCCCGCCGGCCTTTTTTGTTTGCGCCTGAGTTTACGATGGGGGAAATGGCGGTGATATAATTTTGCCATTCACAATACAGGAGAAACCCAGTGGCTGACCCACGTATAACTAAATTTGCAAACATATTGGTCGAACATTCCGCGCGCGTTGTTCCCGGTGACCGGATTCTGCTTGAAGGCACAACCGCCGCCGAACCGTTATTGCGCGAACTGTATATTCAAATATTGGAAAAAGGCGGACATCCGCACTTGATGATGGCGCTTCCAGGCCTGATGCCCTTCAGCCAGGACGAGATGTATCTGACTTACGCCAAAGACACCCAGCTTGACTTTGTGCCGACTTTTCATAAATTGGCGTACGACCAGTTCGAGGGACGCGTCCGCATTCATTCCGCAACGAACACTCACGGCACAACGAATATAGACCCGGCGAAAATACAACGGCGCGGCAAGGCGCTTTCATCCATCACCGAAGCCCAGTTCCGCCGCGGCGCGGACGGGGCATTCAAATGGGTCACCACCCTCTTCCCCACCGACGGCTACGCACAGGATGCGAACATGAGTCTCAAGGAATATGAAGACTTTGTGTTTGGCGCTGTCCATGCCAACGAAGATGACCCGATCGCGTTTTGGAAATCTGTGGAAAGCAAACAGCAATCCGCGGTGGATTTTATGAAGGGCAAGAGTCAGGTTATTCTGCGCGGACCCAATGTTGACCTGTCCCTTTCAGTGAAGGGACGCACGTTCATGAATTCATTCGGCACATTCAACATGCCCGACGGCGAAATTTACACGGGGCCCGTGGAAAACTCGGTCAACGGCTGGGTGAAGTTCACCTATCCCGCCAATTATGGCGGCACAAGCGTCGAAGGCGCAGAGTTGACTTTCTCGAACGGGCGCGTGATCACAGCCAAAGCGGAGAAGAACGAAGACTTCCTGCTCAAGACTTTGGAGATCGACGCAGGATCGCGCACGCTTGGCGAATTTGCCATCGGTACCAATTTCGACATTCAACAATTTACAGGCAATATTCTGTTCGACGAAAAGATCGGCGGCTCATTCCACATGGCGCTCGGGGCAGGCTACCCGGAAACTGGTTCAAAAAACAAGAGCGCGATCCACTGGGACATGATCTGCGACATGCGCACCGATTCAGAGATCCTTGTGGATGGTGAGTTATTTTATAAGAACGGGCAATTTGTGTTTGAGAAGTAATGTTGAAAGTTACAGGTTGAAAGTTGAAGGTTGAGGTGTTATGCCTCAACCTTCTTGTTTTATGCTGTGAGCGCATTACAAAGTTATCTGCTTTCTTGCAATCCACTCTCATACCCCATATAATGACCCAAATGGAAAATCAACCCTTTAGACAAAAATTACACAATATCCTGCGCTGGTTCGTTCCGGTTGCGGCCGCGCTTGCCTTTGCGGCATGGATGTATATTTCCCCCGAAGGCGCGCTCGGCAAACTGGACGCCATCGGTTATGCTGTCTGCCATCGCATTGATGTGCGCTCGTTTCAAATTGACGACCGCCAGCTTCCGCTTTGCGCGCGCTGCACAGGTGAATTCTACGCGGCGGGATTTGCACTTTTTTTCCAGACATTTGTCAGCGGAAAGAAAAGCAAACTCCCTTCACGCGGGATCATCGCCGTGCTGGTTCTCTTCTTCCTCGCCTTTGGCATTGACGGCAGTAATTCATATCTTTATTTACTCAAACAAACATCTCACGGCGCGCTGGATAAAATCCCCAATTTGTATGTCCCGAACAATGTATTACGTCTTT
>DYDH01000012.1:9828-31168 GCA_020717985.1 Herpetosiphon sp.
GCGGCTTCCCTGGGATGTCCGGCTAGAAACAAATACAACCGAAACAGCGTATATAAGCAAGACAAACGGTCTATAAAAAGGAGAGAAAAAAAATGGAAATGCTTCTTGGCATATTTTCCGCATTTGGGCTTTCAGCCAGCGCGGGATTAAATGCGTACATCCCTTTGCTGGTTGTGGGCGTGATCGGACATTATTTTCCTGAAACGCTCAAACTAAGCCAACCCTGGGACTTGATCGCCAATCCCTGGATTTTGATCCTGCTCGGGGTTTTGGTCATCATAGAAATGGTTGCGGATAAAGTCCCGGCGGTCAATCACATCAACGACATCATTCAAACCGTCGTCCGTCCGGCAGCGGGAGCGATTGCCTTCGCGGCAAGCGCAAAAGTTGTGACGGATATAAATCCCGTGCTGGCATTGGCTTGCGGCTTGCTCATGGCGGGCGGCGTGCATGTGGTCAAGGCGGCGGCATTGCGTCCTGCGGTCACAGCCACCACGAGTGGCGCGGGAAATGTACCTGTCTCCATCGCGGAAGATATCCTTGCATTTTTCGCTTCTGTATTTGCAGTCCTCCTCCCCATCGTTATGGGCAGCATTTTGGTCGTTCTGCTGGCACTAGTACTTTGGTGGCTCTGGCGCCGCACAGACAAGGCGCGCACTGCCTGATATAATGCGCTCTGTTATGCTATTCATCGAATAAAGTTAATTGTTCACCCACATCATCATAAGGAGAAGAAATCATGAATGAAATGCCTGTTACACCAAGTGAAGAACAACCCAAGAAGAGCAACACTGGACTCATCATCGGCATCGTTGTCGTTGTGTTGCTTTGCTGCTGCTGTGCATTTGTCGCTGGCGGTTGGTTCTTTGGCGACCAAATCGTGCAATCACTGAATTTCTAATTTGCCTGATCAAAAAATCCTCCGATCAACTCGGAGGATTTTTTGATTTAAGAGCATCCTGCAACGCCTTCAAGCCATCATATACTTTTTGCTTCAACGCATCATCCAAGTTCAATTCTTCCAATTCGTCTTCATCCAAAACCGTTTGCGTTCCATTGGCTGAAACCCACAGATCCAATGCAAGGTCAACATAGGAAACAAAGTCATCTTCAATGATGGCGGGCTTGCCAATGTTGCAATACCAGCCTTTGAAGTGATTATCATCGCGGTCGTAAATTTCGAAGATGTTGTACCAGCGGTCTGAATAGAACGTTTCCACAAAGCGGTCATTGCGTTTCAATACAATATCCATAAAAGGCAAGTCATCACGATTGAACAACGCCTCCAATGTAATGGCATTTTCTTCGCGGCTCAAAACCACACCTTCATATTGCCAGGTCACTTCGTCTGCGAGATTCTTCTTCAAAATTTTCATGCGAGACATTCTACCTGAACTTTCACACGGATGATCTGACCGACCTTTGGCGCATCTTTCAAGTGGATGACAAGCCCGCCTCTTAATTTAACCTGAAATTGATCCTGCTTAAAAAGCACGTCCTCCACCTTGAGTTTTATCTCGTCACCCTCACCCCTAGCCCCACTCCCAAAAACGGGAGTGGGGAACTGTTTTAGAAGTAAAGAAATTTTTTCTCCCGCCAAATGTTTGTGCTCACACTCCACATTGAATACGCCAAACTCTGTTTCCACATTCCACGTTCTGCCTTCTGCATTCTGCATTCTTCCTTCGATGACATTGCCCATGCCCAACATCCGCGCCGCCCATGCTGAGTTTGGATTTGTCCACACTTCATCTGGCGTGCCGTCGCGGATGATTTCGCCGTCGTGCAGGAATAGAATTCGGTCAGCGATGGTGAAAGCTTCATCTTGATCGTGCGTGACATAAATTGCGGGAATTTTCGTCTTATGCAAGATGGCGCGTATTTGATTTAATAAATCTTCCTTCAAAGATTTATCCAATGCGCCGAGAGGTTCATCGAACATCAGCAAACGCGGACTCGGCGCGAGAGCACGGGCGAGCGCCACACGTTGCTGCTCTCCGCCTGAAAGGTCGGTTACTTTGCGTTTTTCAAATCCCTGTAAGTTAACTAAGTCTAGCATTTCAGCGACTCGTGAATTAATTTGCGCGGCGGGAATGTTTCTCATCTTCAACCCGAACGCGACGTTGTCAAAAATATTCAGGTGAGGAAAAAGCCCATAGTCTTGGAAGACCAAGCCAAAGTCGCGGGCGTGAGGCGGAGTCTGGGCGAGGTCAATCTTGTTAAACAAAATCTGTCCACTTTCAGGAAACTCCAAACCAGCGATCATCCGCAAGAGGGTTGACTTTCCGCTGCCCGATGCGCCAAGCAGGCAGATGGTTTCGCCTTGTGAAACGGAAAAGGAAATGCCGCGCAGGAGCGGTTTGTTTTCGTAGGATTTGAAGAGGTTTCGGATTTCGAGCATTTTAGAATTCTCCCGAATTGGGCAGGCGCAGTTTTTCGATAATCAAAATTGCAAGCGTGGTGAGCAGCATCAGCAGGGTCGCCATCGCCATTGCCTGACCGAAATTGAGCCCGCCAGGCTGGGATAGAAAACGTTGAATGGCAATCGGGATGGTCGGGTACTCGGGACGGGTCAGCAGAAGGGTCGCGCCAAACTCGCCGAGCGAAACGGTGAAAGCAAAAGTCGCGGCGCTAAGTGTGGCACGCGAAAGGATGGGAAAATCAACGGTCTGCCAAACGCGAAAAGGCGACGCGCCCAAAGTGGATGCGGCCTGACGCAGCCGCTCGGGAATGGAAGCGAGCGCGGGCTGAAGCGTGCGGATGACAAACGGCAACGCGACGAGTGTATGAGCAATTGGAACGAACCACGGCGAAGCGAGAGAACGTCCGAAAGAAATGATGAAGCCCAACCCAAGCATTACAGCCGACGCGCCGAGAGGAAGCATGATGAGCGGGTCGAGAATTTTTTCGAGGCGGGTCGGTTTGGCAAGCGCATACGCGGCAGGATACCCAAGCGCGAGAGAAAGCAAGACGGTGATGCTGGCGTATCCAAGCGAATTGACTGCGGCTTGAATCGGCGGGACGTAGAACAACGATCCGCGACGGTTGATGAAAAGTTCTTCGTAGTAATCGGTGGTGAATCCGTATTGGACTTCGCCGCGTTGACCACGGTCTGCTTCGAGACGGGTGAGCGAGCGGATGGGGAGGGAAATCAGTGGAAGAGCAAAAAAAGTAATAAGTAATAAGTAAAAAGTGAAAACGAAGGCGCGTTCGCGGATGGTTTTAGGCTTACGAGCAATAGAAAATCTTGGAGCAGTTTGAGTTGTAACCTGGTTGATGGTGCGCGTGTAGAGAATGGAAAAGATCAACGTAAATATAAGTTGGACGATTGATAGCAATGCAGCAAGCGGCAGGTTTGGAAGTTTGAGCACGCGCAGATAAATTTCCACTTCGAGCGTGGAGAAGTGTGAGCCACCCAATAAAAGAATGACGCCGAAGCTGGTGAAGTCAAACATGAAGACAAGCAGCGCGGCAGCAAGTAAAGAAGGACGAAGCAACGGCAGAGTGATATTTTTCCAGACGCGGAAGGCATCCGCGCCGAGGGAGTGGGCGGCGGCTTCAAGCTTGGGGTCAAGCCTTGAGAGGGCATTGCCTACGATGCGGATGACGATGGTGGTGTTGTAGAAGACGTGGGCGGATAATATAAGGATGAAGGATGAAGGATGAAGGGTGAAGGATGAAATTAGGAATGAGGGATTAGGAATGAGGGACGAAAATAAGCCGTGATTGCCGACAAGTGCGTTGAAGCTTGATGCGACAACTACGGTGGGGAGCATGAAGGGGACGGCGGTTAATGCGCGGAGCAGGGATTTGCCGCGAAAGTTGAAGCGGGAAAAGAGGATGGCAGACGGCAGTCCGAGGACAAAGGTTAATATCGTGGAAAGAGCGGCTTGATAAAAGGTGAAACTTAATGTAGACAGGATTAATTGGAAGTTTGTTTTGGTAAAGGCAGAGGTATTGAAAGCAAGGATCAGTATTTTGGAAAGGGGGAGGAAGAAAAATGAAAGCAAAAAGAGGATGGGCGCAAGCCAGAGGAGAATACGAAAAAACCACGGAGACGCGAAGGCGTCGAGAATTTTTTCCCTCAGTGCATCCGTGTCTCCATGGTTCAAAATTTTATTTTGCATTTAAATCCAATTGTCGGGTTGCAAACCCGACCTACTTCAGTGACTGTGTCCAGGCTTCGATCCATGAATCACGATTGGCAGCGATCTCTGAATAGGAAAGCGCGGCGGGACTTTCTGCAACCTGTGCAAAGTTTGTAAAGACTTCTGGCAGTTGTGCGTTTTTGTTCACTGGATAGACGAACATATTCAGCGGCATATCTTCCTGAAATTGCTGGCTTAGCATGAAGTCCACAAATTTTTGGGCAAGCGCTTGATTGGGCGTGTTTTTGAGAATGCCCACAAATTCGATCTGACGGAAACACATATCCGTAGCGACGATGGATGCGGTTGGAGATTCGGTCAAAGGTTCGGAGGCAAAGACCACTTCCGCGGCGGGGCTTGAGGCGTAGGAGACGACCATTGGTTGAGGTCCCTTGCCAGATGATGCAGAGAAGTTTGTGTAATAGGCGGTCTCCCATCCATCCACAAAGACGACGCCATTTGCTTTCAGGCTTTGCCAGTAAGCGAGATAGTCATCACCAAAGTGGGCGCGGGTGGCAAGCAGGAAGGCAAGCCCAGGCGAAGATGTGGCGGGATTTTCCACAACCAGCAAATCCTTATATTCTGGTTTCGCCAAATCTTCAAAAGATTGTGGAATAGCTAGATTTTTTTCAGTGAAATAATTCTTGTCATAATTGATGCAGACATCGCCATAGTCCACGGGCAGGGCTCGGTTGGATGAATCAATTTTGAATTCATCAGCGATGTCACTCAGCACAGGTGATGGATAGACTTCAAAAATATCCGCATCGAGAGCGCGGGAAAGGAAGGTATTGTCCACGCCGAAGAGCACATCCGCAAGCGGAGCGTCTTTGGTCAGGACGGCTTGATTAAGCACAGCGCCCGCATCGCCGCTTTGGAGGAAAATGACTTTGGCGTTGTTGTCCGCTTCAAAGGACTTGATGACATCTTCGCCGATGACGAAAGAGTCGTGGGTCATGATGGTGATGGTTTGAGGTTCAGTGGACGCAGGCGCACAGGATGCGAGAAGTAAAGTGAGAAGTAAAAGGTAAAAAGTGATGCGTTTCATTTTTTAGTCTCCAGTTTAGTGGTAACAGGTGACAGTCACATTAAAAGTGACTGTCACCTGGCTTATCGATACGACGGTGGACGATAAGGAGCAAGCCAGATTTGATTTGGATGGCTGCGGTTGCACTCGTCATTTCGTTGCTGATACCGCGTGTTTTTTGTGGATATAAGGTTTCGTTTTGCAAAGGCCATTTGAGTCCCGCCGTAACAATGCCTGTCACTTCTCCCTGCCACGGAATAAGCGAAACAAGGTCGCCAGCCTTACCATTAATTTCACCTCTGTCACGGCAAAAGAAAACTTCTTCGATGCCATCGTCAAGATGAAGGACAAAGGTCAAAGGACGAAGGATAAGAGCGATATTGCCAAGGGTTTGATCCAATCGCCCGCCGAGCGCAGCAAGGATGATGACCTGTTCAGGGTTCAAGGTCAGCGCGTGTTGAATGGCAAGTTCGAGGTCGGTTTCGTTTTTGTCTTTGGGATATAGCACAACATCATTTTCAAATTTTGAAATTTCAAAATTTACAGGCAACGAGTCAAGGTCGCCTACAATGACGTTGGGGGTAAGCCCCAATGCAAGGGCATGGCGCGTGCCGCCATCCGCGGCGACGATGAAGTCGTCGTCATGCAAAAGGGCGCGGGCTTTTTCCAAATCGGGCAGATCGCCGTTGGCAAAAATGATGATGCGAGTCATGTTTATTATTTCCATCGCCCTTCGACTGCGCTCAGGGCGAAAAAAATCCTCCGAAGGCGGAGGATGGCTTTTATTGAATCAAGAGTCCCTCCGCTGGTATTAACCAGATCAGGTAATGCGGGTCGAGCGAAAAATACGCTCCTCTCAGCCTGTTGCGAAGTCCCGGTGTTCTTTGGGACGGCAGGCTCCCCGTTCAATTGTGAAATCAGTATATGACCGCGACGGGCGGATGTCAAGTCAAAAAAACGTGTATCTCCTTCGGTCCATGCACGCCGATGGTCAGCGTCATTTCGATATCAGCCGTGCGCGAAGGCCCCGTGATGAAAACTGCGGCGGATGCGTTTTTCACCAAAGGCATTGCGTCAGGCAATGAAGGCAGGATATTGGATGACTTCAAAACTGCGATGTGGATTTCTGGAAGCAGCGACGCTTTGAGCGGATCGCCCGCCCCATCCACGACCAAAACGGACCCGGTATCTGCCAGCCCGCAAATGGCATTTGTCACACCGACAGTGATCTGCGGATCAGGCTCATGGGTGAAATCAATTCCCGCCGCCTGCAAAAGAATTTCATCCAACGTGTTTGGTTCGAGGTGAATTTTATCCACGCCGCGCGATTTCAATAATTGAATCACTGCCAGTGTCGGGTTTTGAGTGGAGATGACATGCCCGCCAAGCGCGGTAAGCTCAGTGGTAAACCGAACATCGGCGAGCGGCAGGGTATTAGATTGGATGCTGGCAAATAGTGATTTGGCAGATTTAGAAGTTGACCGATTTACCTCAACGACTGGTTTACTTTGATACTTCTCCCGAAACGTCTTCCCAGCAAATCTTGGAAAATCCTTGCTATAGCCCCAGCCTGTAAACGCGGGCAGACGAACCCAGCGCGAAAACGGGGATAGCAGAAAAGTTCCCAGCGAGGCGAATTTTTGGGAAAGGGCAAACAACCACGGGCGAGTCGCGACGCAGGCGAATAGTTTCAAACCAAATCTCGTTGAGGAGGAAAGTCCCGCTCCCGCATTGTCCACCGTCCGTCGTCCACCGTCCGCCGTCGCCATTCCCGCTCTCACACGAGTTAATAATTTCGGCAGGTCAATATCCACGGGGCAAACTTCTTTGCACGCACCACACAAGGATGAAGCCTGCGCAAGTTGGACATAATTCTCGCCAAGCAAGCCGGGTGAAATGACCGAGCCAATCGGTCCCGGATATGGCGCGATGGAAAGGTCGCTGCCGATGTAGGCGTGCCCGCTCAGTTCGCGGAAAACGGGACAGGCATTGAGGCACGCGCCGCAACGGATGCAATATAGCGATTCTTTGAGCGGAGAATTGCGCAAGCGCGCGCGCCCGTTGTCGAGGATGATGAGATGGCGCTGTTGACCCGTGAGCGGCTTGTGAAGCAGTTGGGTATAGACCGTGAGTTTTTGTCCCGTTGCGGAGCGGGGAAGAAGCGAGAGCATAAGGGAAAGGTCATCAAGGTTTGGGACGATGCGCTCCATGCCCATCAGTGCGATGTGAACGGGCGGAAGGGTGGTGACCATGCGCGCATTGCCTTCATTGGTGACGACGCATATTCCGCCAGTTTCAGCCACGCCAAAGTTAACTCCGCTTAAGCCAATGTCGGCAGTAAGAAAAACTTCGCGCAAAACTTTTCGGGCTGTGGCAGTGAGTGTGGGAATATCCACTGTATAGGGAATGCCAAGTTTTTCGTGGAAGAGTTCGGCAACTTGTTCCTTTTTCAAATGCGCGGCAGGCGTGATGATATGACTCGGTTTCTCGTGGCGCAGTTGCACTATGTACTCGCCAAGGTCGGTTTCGACGACTTCGATTCCTTCTTTTTCAAGCGCATGGTTTAGTTCAATTTCTTCCGAGACCATGCTCTTGGATTTTGCGATTAAAGCGTGTTGCGTATTGCGTGTTGCGTGACGTGTGATATTTAAAATTTCCTGTATTGCGTCCGCTGCGTCTTTTGCGCGATGGACGATGACGCCGTTCTCTTCATTTTTGGCAATGAACTTTGCGAGATATTCATCGAGATGTTCGATCACATCCGCGCGGATGGCGTGCGCGCGCTGACGTCTTTCGCGCCAATCAGGAATGGATGCAAACGCGATGGCGCGTCCATTTAGGCGACGCTCGGTATTGTTATCTAGCGCGGTTTGAAGAGTTTCGTTATTAATTGATAGACGAATTCTTTGACGGAATGTTTTCATGGGTTTCAAGTTACAGGTTGAAGGTTACATGTTAAAAAGTTATCTTTACTTTTCACTCATTACTGATGATTCAAGACTTCCGCAATGTGCATGACCTTCTGTGTTTTTTTCTGACGATGTAATCCACCGGCAATGTGCATGAGACAGCCCGCGTCGGTGACAACGAGTGTGGGGGATTTGGTTACTTCCAAATTACTGATCTTGCGTTTCAACCATTCGGCAGAAAGTTCGGGATGCTCGACAGACATAATCCCGCCGAAACCGCAGCATTCTTCGGCGTGGGGCAGTTCAACAACCGTTGCGCCTTTTACATTCGCCAATAATACGCGTGGTTGTTTATCCACGTTGATTCCACGCAGGGTGTGGCAGGAAGGATGATAAGTCAGCAAGCCGTCCCATTTTGCGCCGAGGTCGGTCACACCTAGTTTATCCACAAGGTATTCGGTGAATTCATAAGTCCGCGCGGAGAGTACCTTGGCACGCGGATGCCAAACTGAATCGCCTTCAAACAATTCAGGATAGTTATGACGGAACATGTGGGCGCACGAACCAGACGGCGTGATAATATCTCCCGTTGTCTTCTCAAAAACTTTGATCGTGTGTTCGGCAATCGCGCGCGCGTCTTTGCGCAGACCGGCGTTGAAGGCGGGCTGTCCGCAGCAGGTTTGCTCGCGGGCGAAGTCCACGCCAACGCCAAGGCGGCGGAGAATGTCTACGACGGATTGACCAGTTTGAGGGAAGAATGAGTCGACGAGACAGGTGACGAAAAGTTGGACTGTGGTCATAAATCCATTTTATCGCTTGTTGCGATACCTTGTAATCCCAAAATAAAAACGCGCCCAACTCATAATTGAGCAGGGCGCGTTGATTCATAAAGGTTGGGCGTTATCCAAACGAAATTCCCAGGTCCTTGGCGGTCAGGACGATATCCGAATTCATCGGCACCATTTTCATTTTGCCCATGGCTTCTTCGATCGGCACATATTTGACTTGCGGCGGATCGAGTGCCACCATCACGCCAGCATGACCCTCTTCCAATCCGCGGACAGCGGCTGCGCCAAAACGCAGGGCTGTCAGGCGGTCGAAGGAAGTTGGAGAGCCGCCGCGCAACAGATGACCGAGGACAACCAGGCGCGTCTCTTTTCCTGAAATCTCATGGATGTCAGCCGCCACTTTTTCACCGATACCGCCCAGCCGCTCGGCCTTCCCCGCTTCAGTCTCAACTACCGATACCCCGCCGCCTATTGGCGAGGCGCCTTCTGCCACCACCACGATGGTGAAATTATCGCCGTGTTCCTCACGATCCTTGATCTTTTCAAGGACTTTGTGAATATCGTAGGGATGTTCGGGGATCAGGATCACATCTGCAGAACCAGCCACACCCGATTGAAGAGCGATCCAGCCGGCGTAACGTCCCATCACTTCCACAACCATGACACGCCCGTGAGAAGCTGCGGTTGAATGCAGTCGGTCAAGCGCCTCGGTGGCAAACCCAACGGCAGTATCAAAACCGAAAGTGACGTCAGTCTTGTCGAGGTCATTATCAATTGTCTTGGGCACTGAGATCAGGCGCAATCCTTTTTTTGCAAGGACGTTTGCGATCTCCAGCGATCCATCGCCACCAACCGTGATCAACGCATCAATGTGATGGAGGCGGAATCCGCGAACGATCTCATCGGTGCGATCCACTTCTTCGATGGTCCCGTCTGAGCGTGTGATCGGATACCTTAGAGGATTATTGCGGTTACTTGTTCCCAGAATGGTGCCGCCCAAATGGGTAATTCCGCTTACTCTTTTACGTGTGAGAGGAATAAAAGCCCCGTCTGGATATTCCTCTGGGGATAATATCCCGTGAAAACCGTCCCTGACACCGTACACTTCCCAGCCGCGCAGGATTGCGGAAAGCGCCGCCGCGCGAATGACAGCATTCAAACCGGGAGCATCGCCGCCGCCGGTGCTGATCGCTATTTTCTTAATTGGCATATTTGAATATGTAGACATAAAGATTCTCCGAATAAATTTTTACTTCGGGCTGGATTATAGTACTGAATTGATGGAAGTCAGCTAACGAATATGTCACTAAAGAATACGAAATCTGTCATGGTTTTCCAAAACAGAGTGACTTATGGTTTTCTCAAAGTCTTTTTATATCCGCCCTCTGCGCGAATTGTCGCTAATCTTTTCCAAAATTCGCGGAGATTGGCGTAGTCACCTGCACTGCGCGCAGGCGCAAGTGTTAGCGGATTAATTTTTACTTTGAGAAAGCCGTACAGAGTGCCTTGATAAAGATTTTCGAAATCTGGGTTTTCCGATACAAAGGTCTCCAACGAGTAAAAATGCGGTATCATTTGCCGCTATGGAATATCTAACCAAACCCCCTCAAAAATTTGACCTGCCCAAGCGCATTGCGCGCCTTGGCGAATTAGCCTATAACCTGTGGTGGACATGGCAGCCTGAAGCCGCGCGTCTATTTGGAAAACTCGATTATGACTTATGGGGACGCCTTGAACACAATCCGATTCGCCTGCTGCAAGAACTCAGCCGCGACCAATTGGCTCAAGCCGCGAAGGATAAAGAGTATCTCGCGTTGTATGATGCGCTCTTTGAAAAATTCGATACCTACTTCAAAAAACAATCCTGGACGCAAAAAGCGCATCCCGAATTTGATCACAAACCCATCGCATATTTTTCAATGGAATTCGGCTTGCACGAAACGCTCCCCATTTATTCAGGCGGTCTCGGCGTATTGGCGGGCGATCATCTAAAAGAATCCTCCGACCTCGGCCTGCCGCTCATCGCTGTCGGCTTCATGTATGGGCAGGGATATTTCTCCCAGCGCATCAGCGAAGACGGCTGGCAGGAAGCGATCAACAAACCGCTGACCTTCGAACATCTCCCCGTTTCACTGGTAACAAAAAACAAGAAGCCCGTCACCATTCAAATCGAATTCCCTGACCGCAACGTCATCGCCCAAATTTGGGAAGTGCGTGTGGGACGCGTTCCGCTTTACCTGCTTGATTCAAATGTCGAAGAAAATAACGAATACGACCGCCTGCTCACCGCGCGCCTGTATTGGTCGGACCTCGACCGCCGCGTGATGCAGGAAGTGTTGCTCGGAGTCGGCGGCGTACGCGCCTTGCGCGCATTGGGATTCAAACCCGCAGTCTGGCACATGAACGAAGGTCACGCCTCCTTCCTGACCCTTGAGCGGGCGCGTGAACTGGTGGCATCCGGCTCCACCTTTGCAGACGCCGCGCAAAAGACCCTTGGACAAAATGTATTTACCACGCATACCCCCGTGCCTGCGGGCAACGACGAATTCCCATTATGGCTGCTCGATAAATATCTCGCCAAACTCTGGCCCGAACTTGGACTCACCCGCGAAGAATTCGTGGACATCGCCAAGCATCACCAGCCTCACGGCGAAACCTTCTCCATGCCCATCCTTGCATTGAGACTCTCCCGTGGCAGCAATGGCGTTTCAGAATTACACGGACAAGTCTCACGCGAAATGTGGAATTTCCTTTGGCCTGATAAAGCGGAAAATGATGTGCCGATCCAGCATATCACCAATGGAGTCCACACCGCCAATTGGATGGCGCGCCGCTTGAAGGATTTATTCGAAAAATATATGGGCGATGACTGGTATGACCATTTGGATGAACCCGCTTTTTGGTCCAAACTGGATGGCGTGCCAGACCCTGAACTTTGGGCTGTGCGCCTACACCTCAAACGCAAACTGGCCTTCTACATGAGGGAACGTGTCCGCGATAGATGGACCGACGGCGGATTCCATCCTGTTCAGGTCGTTGCTTCGGGCGTGCTCATTAACCCCTATGCGTTGACCATTGGCTTTGCGCGCCGCTTTGCCACATACAAACGCGCCAACTTGATTATGTCTGACATTGAGCGCCTGCTCGATCTCATCAACCGTCCGAACATGCCAGTGCAAATTATCTTCGCAGGCAAGGCGCATCCCGCCGATGAACCCGGTAAGCAGTTGATTCAAAAAGTCTATCGCACCGTCAAGAAGGCCGAGACCGGCGGACGACTGGTCTTCCTTGAAGATTACGATATGAACCTTGCACGTTACCTCGTCCAGGGCGTGGACGTGTGGATGAACACCCCGCGCCGCCCGATGGAAGCCAGCGGCACATCGGGCATGAAAGCCGCGATCAACGGCGCGTTGAATTTCTCCGTTCTCGATGGCTGGTGGCGTGAAGCCTACAATGGCAATAACGGCTGGTCTATTGGCGAAGACAAGGAATACCCGTCCAATGAAATTCAAGATGCGGCCGATGCCGAAGATCTGTACCAGACCCTCGAACACAAGATCATCCCCATGTATTATCACCGTGACCCGAAGGAAATTTCGCGTGAATGGGTTGCCATGATGAAAGACACCATGAAGACTGTCATCCCGCAATTCTCCACCCGCCGCATGGTAAAGGAATACGCGGAGAAATTCTACGCCCCCGCGTTGAAATAAATTATGATGCGTGATGCGTGTTCCGTTTTGTACGGAACACGCATCACGCATCACCTAGAAAATCATGTACCCAGAAATCACCGTCACCGAACTTGGTGAAAAACTTAAGTCAGATGAAAAATTCATCCTGCTGGATGTGCGCGAACTGTCAGAGTTGGAAAATGCCAAAGTAACAGACAGCAGGCTCGAAGTCATGCCGATGAGCCGCCTGGCGCGCGAGGGAATCAAAGCATTATCCCAGTCCGCCCAATCGCAGGAAATTCCCGTGTATGTTTTATGTCATCACGGCAGCCGCAGTGTGCAAGTAACCATGTGGCTGGCTCAACAGGGATATAAAAATGTAGTCAATGTCAGCGGGGGAATTAATGAGTATGCGCGTAAAGTAGATTCCTCGGTTGGATTTTATTAATCGGCTGCATGTCGGAAAGTTATCAGGTTGAAAGTTGCGCGAAAACCTTCAACCTGCAACTGTTTATTAAACCAGACTGCCATCCTTTCAGATGGCAATCGTGTGGCGCTGTGGCAATTCTTTGTTAGATCACGGAGAGGGATGCCACAGCGCTGGGTTTACTGCTACTATTCATAAGTGACATCACCTCCTCCATTTCATAGAATGGCATTTAATTGTTTGCCCCCAATCAGTGTACGAAGTATGTCACAAAACAAATCGGATGTCAATAGGGTGAATTGAATTCTCACAAAATTGTAATATTGTATTTTTGAAGATTTGTGATACCTTTTGATAGCCTCCGCCAGACTATCTCGGCTATCCTTTCTGAAATTCAATCAGGAGCGATTTATGAAAACCAATCCCAACAAACTCTGGATCCTTGTGTTCGCCCTCGGCTGGCTGTTCGATTTCCTGTTTTGGAAAATGAAGCCTGGTGTCAACTTTGCGATTTTTACGACTGCCTGCCTTGTGGTCGCATTCTACCTTTTGTTGAGCGATGGGCTTCGCCCGAACCGCACCAGCCTGATACTGCTTCCGCTCTTCGGCTTTTTCGCCGCTGTTACATTTATCCGCGCCGAGCCGATGACCACATTCCTGGCATACACCTTCACGCTTCTGATGATGACCCTGCTTGCGGTAAGTTATCTCGGCGGGCGCTGGTATCTGTATACTCTTGCAGATTACCTTGGCAAATCCCTGCTACTGGTTGGGAGCATGATCGGACGGCCAATTACTTTTATGACCGCCATTCGCAAAGAGCAGGCAGAGACGGGCATTCAACCTTCCAAACGGAATATTTGGCCTGTCGTGCGCGGCATTGTGATCGCCCTGCCCATCATCGCCATCTTTGCCTCCCTGCTCGCCTCGGCAGACGTGGTCTTCGGTCAGCGGCTGGAGGATTTGATCAATTGGTTCAACATTGAAAATCTGCCCGAGTTGATCTTCCGCTTTATTTACATCGTCATCATCGGATATGCGCTTGCGGGGGTTATCCTGCATGCCTCCACAGAATCAAAAGACGAAAAACTTGCGTCCCCACTCATTCCGCCATTTCTCGGCTACGTGGAAGCAACCATTGTCCTGGGAAGTGTGGTTGCGCTCTTCGCCGCATTTGTAATCGTTCAATTTCAATATTTCTTTGGCGGCACAGCCAATATAAATGTCGAAGGCTACACCTACGCCGAATACGCGCGCCGCGGATTTGGCGAACTGGTCACAGTGGCATTCTTCGCCCTGCTCATGCTGCTTTCATTGAGCGCCATTACCAAACGCGAGACCGAAACCCAACGGCGCGTTTTCTCAGGGCTGGGCGTGGCCCTTGTCGCCTTTTTGCTGGTCATGCTTTTTTCGGCATTCAAACGCCTCGGCTTGTATGAAGAAGCGTACGGCTTCTCACGGCTGCGCACATACACACATGTTTTCCTGGTCTGGATCGGACTGCTCTTGATCGTGACCATGGCGCTTGAAATTTTGCGCAAGGAACACATGTTTACTTTCGCCATGCTGGTCGCGTCATTTGGATTTGCAGTTTCACTCCCCATTCTCAATGTGGATGCCTTCATCGTCAACCAGAATATCCAACGCGAGATCCACGCGGAAGCAAACGACAGCACGAATTTGGATACTCAATATTTTCTGGATCTCTCCGACGATGCGGTTCCCGCACTTGTCTCGGCGTATCAGACTCCGAGCCTGCCTGATTCCATCCGGGAGAGGGTTGGCGCATCTCTGGCCTGTATCAAATACACACGCGAACAGGACACTCAGAAAGCAGCATGGCAGTCATTTCACTTCGCCACCCTCAACGCAGATAATGCGCTGGCTTCGATAAAGAAGGATATTAAAGGATACCAAATTACCAGCACTGACTATCCTGTCATGGTCACCACGCCCGATGGCGAAGAATTCTCCTGCTCAACCTATTATTATTACGATTAACCATGTCTTGCAGTGATGGTTTCAATCACTGCTTTTACCCGACCGACTGACGCGAAGCAGTTGCTGTTTGATAAAAATAGAGCCGAGTATCTCGGCTCTATTTTTATCAAACATGCGGGGTGACTTTCGCCACTAATTTTTCCTTCGGCTGAAAACCGGTCATGCGTTCCTTGACCTCACCGCCTTTGAAAAGCATGAGGGTGGGGATGCCCATGACACCGTACTTCATCATGATGTTTGGGTTTTGGTCAGCATCAAGCTTCACCACCTTCACCTTGCCCTCCCATTCCCCAGCAAGTTGTTTCACGATCGGTTCGATCATCTTGCACGGCTGGCACCAGGTTGCGGTGAAATCCACAAGGACGGGCAGCGCGGCGCCGATCACTTCTTCCTGAAAATCTGATTCGGTTACATAATTGATATCTGTCATTTTTGCCTCCAGCCAAATAGACGCGCCGTTAATTGTCATTATTACGTTGACGCAAATAATTACCCGTGATAGAATGCAATCCGCTTCATAAATGGGCTCGTAGCTCAATGGCAGAGCAGTGGCCTTTTAAGCCATTTGTTGAGAGTTCGACCCTCTCCGAGCTCACAAAAAGTCCTCCGGTTTTCGGAGGACTTTTTGTTTTATTCGTCTTCGTCTATTTCGACATCGTCTTCATCGAGAGTTAATAGTTCAAACTTATTAAACTCCTCGGTAAAATTTAGGTTTTCGAGTGCATCTTCAAGGAATTCAACCAGCTCTTCATCCTCGGTTTGGTCAATCAGGGCAACCAGATAGGTGCGCGCCTCATCACCGCCGATCTGTGAAAGCGCCCAAATGGCAGCGATGGCTACATCGTCATCCTCTTCTTCATCTTCAAGGATTTGAAGCAGGATGGGGACTGCATCCTCGATGATAAGTTGACCTGCCGCTTCAACAGCGGCAAATTTGATGAGCGGGTCTTCATCCAGCAACATGCTCACCACGTTTTCGTTCCAACGTTCATCGTGTGAACGTCCCATGGCGCGCAGGGCGCTGGCGATCCATGCGGGGTCAACGCGCTCAAAAGCAGATTCGATCAGCGCGGCTACTTCAGGGCGTGACGAAAAGCTCAGAGATTCGAGCGCGCGTTTGCGTAAAATCGAATCATCTTCGCTGTGGATCACCGAAATCAAGGCATCTTCTATTTTGCGCTGCTGGTCTTCCTTCACTTTTTCCAGTTCACCCAGCAGGATGAACTCGCCGAGTAATTGCACGGCTTCCATGCGCGGGGCGAGTTCTTCATCGTACAGGAAAATGTTAATTAATTTGCCGGCAAGTTTCGGGTCATCTGATTCGACGAGCAGGCGGATGGCGCGCGCACGCACTTCGCCATCAGAGTCATCCAACAGTGCGCGGCCGATGTCTTCGTAATAAACGACGGTATCCGCCTCGAGTTGAGATAAAAGCGCATCGAGCAGGATCAGTTTTCGGGGCAGTTGGACGCGGGTCCAGACATCCAAAAAGAGCTGCAAGGATTTTGGGTCAAGGTCTGAATAGAATTTCAGGTGGCTTTGCGGAATATCCTTTTTGGAATCCGCCAGGTGATCGAGAACGTTTTGAAAGGAAATTTTTGCAGCCATATTTATGGGATGGGAATTTTTGCGGGGTTGACGAAATCCATGACATTGACAAAGAGCATCAGTCCGATGAGCAGCAGCATGGCAATGCCGTTGACCGTGTTTTCCCATTGGGGGGGAATGCGTTTGCGGAAGAGGATTTCAGGAAGTGTAAACAGAATGCGCCCGCCATCCAGCGCGGGAATGGGCAAGAGATTCATCACGCCGAGTGAAATGCTGAGGACGCCGATCAGGTTGAGGGTCCAGTTGGTGGGTTGCGGCGCGCTTGCGCCTGTGGGGGCTGCCGTAACTTCCTGACGGCTTGTTACATCCTCCTCAACTGCCACATCAAACATGTCAAAGATACCTTTGAAGCCAATGAAGCGCGCGTCTGCGGGGGCAATTGCGCCTGCGATCAACGCAATGGGCAGATAGACGATGGTGGCGGCTTGAATGCCTGTCACCATGAATCCGCCGGAAACACTTTCAACAAATGTGGCGGGGCGTGTGGGATACCCAAGCCCAACCCCAAGCGCACCTTCGCTTGCTTTTCGAGTGGAGAGCGGCGTGGCTGTAAGTGTGATCTGTTCGCCGTTGCGTTCGATCAATAGTTCAACCGGTTGATCGAGATTTTCTTTAATGATTGCAATGGCGGGAGTTACTTCAGTTACACTTTGCCCGTTGATGGAGAGCAGAATATCTCCGGCTTGTATTCCTGCCTGCTGCGCGGGAGAATTCTCGGAGACCGAATCTATTTTTATCGAGCCGGACATTGGCATGCCTTCAAACGAGATGAGAAAAGAGAACACCACAATGGCAGTGAGCAAATTCATCAAAGGCCCAGCAAATAAAACCACCAGCCGTTTCCACGGATTTGCAGAGGCGAGTCCGCCCGGGATGTTGGGATCATTTTCGCCTTTTGGTCGAATGAACCCGCCAAGCAGCAGCGCGTGAATGGTGAACTCCGTTCCTTTCCAGGTGAAGAGTGTCGCTAATTTATAAGACGGCAAGCCAATGCCAAATTCCTCCACCTCGATCCCCGCCCAGCGCGCGGCAATGAAGTGACCCAACTCATGTACCAGGATCATCCCGCCCAAAGCGAACAGGAAGATGATTAACGTTACAAAACCAGATACCATATCTTTATCCTTTTTTATTAAGACTTCGGAAGGTTTCCAAAGTCCATCTAAAATGGATTATATCTTCAAATGGATTTGACTTAAGTTAAAGATTTATTAGACAAATTCCGCTCCCCGCTGATGGCTGCGCCTGTTTCGACAGGCATTTGTCTCTCCTCATGCCCGCGCGGGAATAAAATCCCCGCGCTCATTTACAAAGCCCGCTCAAGCGGACTCAATCACCCGCGCCGCGCCGCCCACGCCCGCCACCAACACATCATTGACACCCGACAAATCACGCAGGCGTTTTTCAACCTCTTTGGCATGATCTGCCAGACAGATCACATGCACATTCGCGCCCGCATCCACTGTGTAGCCAACGGGAAGTCCGCTGGCGCGCCAGGCGCGTACTTCGTGGAAAATCCCAACCGTCGCCGCCTGCCAATACATCAACGGCGGATTGGATGTCATCATGACCGCGTGCATCATATCTGAATCATGTTCGATGATGTTTGCAAATGCTTCAAAGTCTTTATGGAGGATCGCATTGCGGCAAATATCCAGCCTGCGCGATGCATCGGCAACACGGGCAGATTGCAAAGGACTCGTCCATGCAAGCGCATGTCCTTCGGTGGAACCTGTCTTCTTATGGCTGGCGTTGACAATTGCCACGCAGTCGGTCAAAGCCCAATGTTCGGGAGGCGCGATGGAAACCGCGACACAATCATCGTCACCGGCGCCCATCTTCCATTCGACAAATCCGCCGGGGATGGAGCGTGATGCAGATCCCGAACCGCGCCGTGCCAGCCGCGATAATTGTCCCTCGGACAGAGTCAAGTCGGCGGCGCGGGAGGAGGCGAGCGCAAGTGCCGCAAAAGCCGCCGCCGAGGAGGCAATTCCGGCACCGGCAGGAAAATTATTCGAGCTGGAAACTTCAGCGCGCTCGTTTATATTCGCCATCTCGCGCACCAGATCGAGAATGTACGATACACGGTCAAGTCCCTTGCCCATGACCGCATGATTGTTAATCAGCAGTAAATCGCGTTGGGACGAATTGAATGTAACCGTTGTGCGCGTAAAAAGTCCATCGAGGTTCATGGAGATGGAACCGTTGGAAGGAAGTCGCAGGGCGTTATCACGATTGCCCCAGTATTTGATGAATGCGATGTTAGGATGAGCGAGGGCGGTGGCTGAAAGAGTTTTCATATCGTCTCGACTTGCAAAATGGTGGGCAATTTTAGGAAAGTGTCAAGTATCATGACACTTTTTCTTTCTTTGATAGCATATAAGTTGCGCAAAAATACTGTTCTCTTGTGATTACATCGCAACTTATAATGTTTTGGGGAAACAAATCAAGTTTACCATGTTGATATCTCTCATAAACAATCACATTTCTTCGGAATAGAAAAGTGGAATCATTATTCGCCACAATATTCTCAATACATGCCCAAAAGATTTTCAGGATGCGTATACCCTGATGAAAACCGGACTGCAAAAGCAGCGGAAACGGAACTCTTAAGATTCCGCTCTACGCAATCATAGGTGTTGTCCAGCACGTCAACATAATAGCCACTGTATTTATCCAGTACTTCGGTCATCTCTTTATCCTTCATGGGGTTATGCTATAACTCTAAAGAAAAACAAACTTGATTTCAACTGCCCGCAGGGACCACATCTTCCGGGCGAAGTCCCGAACGATGCGTAATCGCTTATATTAGATTTTTTGGCTGTGATCTGATGAAAATGTCATTTTTTAGATTGTTGGTTCATTCGAAATATTAATTTCCCTACCACATATACAACCTGAAAAGCCAGACCCTAAAGGTTTTTACCGCAAACCAGAGGCAAAATTTGCAAAAAGTTCCCGCTTACAGGGTATGGGTTGGCACAGAAAACCTTTAGAGTCTCTTCTGCGAGACAATGTACGGTAGAGAAATATTAATAAAATATTACGCTCCCTATGGAAAGGGAGCGTAATTTGTCGGTAATGTTTTAGGATGCTTTAACAACTTAATTTCTATGATCTGATTTTGCCAGGAGAGGAAATTACGAATTATTTCTTTTGCCCCAACAATTTGATGACCACATCTATTAACTCGGAAGGAACAAACTCCATTCCTTTTCCTGGTTGTATTCCATTGGCGGGCGAGGTGCCCATTTGTCCACCACCGGGGTGGTGACCGCCGCCAGCTCCACCAGCGGGTGGCGTCCCTTGCGGCATATTTCCTCCGGCAGAAGGCTGTCCCTGCCCGCCTCCCTGCGCGTTGCCATTTCCTTGTTGAGGTCCGCTCATGGTGATGCCTTGCTCCTGCATCATGGTCTGCGCTGTTTCTTGTGTAATCTGCATTGCGGCAATGTACTTGATTTGATCCGCAGTCATGGCTGACGCGATTTGCTTGATGATTTCGTCAAGCTGTGTTTGCAATTCACTGTCTATGGGTTGGGGTGTTGTATTGGGCTGACCTTGTTGGCCTTGACCAGGCTCTCCCTGGGGTTTCACGCTATAGCTGACGGACTTGAAATTTGTCCAGAGGGGCGTCAATGTGGCTGCCTGTTCCGCCGTTACCGTGTGCTCCGTTCCTTCAAGTTTTATCGTCCCAAGCAATAGTTGCATCGCAACGGAAGCCGCGTTTTGGTAATCAGTGCTCAGCCCCGTGGAATCTGTCTGTGTCGGTTTCTGCGCCATATCTGGAGCAGGTGTGGCCGGCTTCTGCGCGGACGATGATTCGACAATTGGCGCGGCTCCTGGCTCCGCTACTGCGGCGGGAGGCGTGTTCGCACAGGCGCTAATCAGAAGAGTTAAAAAAATTAAAGTAGAGAGGGTTATTTTTTTCATGATGGTTTCCTTTTATGATTAAGTATTTGTATCGCTCCGCAAATTTAGCGGAACGTTTTACCTGAAATAAATTTATGAAGAAGCAGTCTCTACAGTGGTCGGCTCCACGACGCTGGTTGGCACAGGCGTTGCAGTTGGCGCGGATGTTGGCGCTGTTGTCGGCGTAGGTGTTTTTGTGGATGTTGCCTCGGTGGTGGGTGTGCTGGTATACGATTCGTCTCCGTCGGTAGCAGTTGGGGTGGCTGTGCTCCCCGATACAACGATCTGTACGTAGACCGCCTCGCCGAAGGAAACGCTGCTTGCGTTTTGCAACCGCCAATAGCCGGTGTATGTCCCTGCTGTAGATGGCGCGACCAGATCAACGGACACATTGATACTTCCGCCGGAACTGACTGCGTCGGTTAACACGGTTGCCGAACCGTTCATTGAGTTACCGCTGTAGTAGGTGATCGAATAGGATGTTGTCCAAGCACAACTGCCGGTGTTTTGAAGGCTCCATGTTTTGGTAAAAGATTCACCCGGGGTAAGGGTTGTTCCGTCTGGGATGGTCACATCGCTGAGATAGACCGAATTGTCGCAACCAGTGGCGGCGCTTGATGAGGTATTAAGAATGGTTTGGAAAAGTGTTGCGGTCGGCAGGCTGTTGATGCCAATCAAGGTGACGGTTGGAAACAATGTTGGCGTAGACGCGGGAAGCGGCGTGGATGTGGCTTGAGCGGTTTGATTGAATTGAGAGACAACCGTCATCGCGGCGGCGGTGTAGGCTTGTTCAATCGGGATTGCCTCGTCCGTAGGAGCAAGCGTGGCTGCAGCATCTGTGCCGCA
>DYDH01000012.1:31226-41994 GCA_020717985.1 Herpetosiphon sp.
ATCTTTACTTTCCGCAGTCGTAGAGTGTGATGGATTGGCGATTGCCGCCTGTGCTGACGTTTGCCGTGGCAGATGTGCCATCGGGCGCACCCGCGTTGCGGGTGGCGGTGTCGTAACCTTGCACAGGCTCACAAGCAGACTCGACCCAACTTGCGATTTCAGAGTTGCTTCCCATGCCTTGCGAGCCCCAGTAGATGTAGCGCAGGTCGCCGTCTTCCACCAGTTGGGATAACTCATCTGCATTGACCACTTCATCCGCGCCTTTGAATCCGCCGATGTACAACACGGGGCGACCTGTGGCGAGAACGTAATCCGCGCCTTGCATGGAGGTGGGAACAGCCATCAGATAGGTGGTGTCTTGTGTGTTGGCTTCGAGATAATCCACCAGGCTTTCATTGACCTGCACACTTCCGCGATTGGACGGGTTTGATTCCTTGCCTGAATATGCGGCGGGCAGCGAGAGATTACTTCCAGGGTTTAGGGCGGTGTAACGCGACCAGATGGCGGGTGTGATGAACATGGATGCGACCAGCAATGTGACTCCCGCCAGCGCAAGATTTTTCACTGTGACGATTTTCCCTGCCGCCAGCAGAATCATTCCTGCCAGGAAGATTGCCAGCGTGGGTAGTAGCCAGCCAACGGTCTTTACGAAGGAGATGGCGATGTAATATTGAAAGGCAAGGGTGCCGCCAACAACTGCAATCGATGCAAGCATGGCGAACAGCGGATATTGCTTGCGCATTTTCCACAACTCGACAATTCCAATCCCAACCAGCGCGGCAAGCGGAGCGGCGAGCAACGTTAGATAGTACTCGTGGAAGTAGGACGCCACGCTGAAGAACACGCCGCCCGTGACCAGCCAGCCGCCCCACAAGACCAGCGCCTGATGTTTCTCTGAAAGCGGAAAACTGAAACGCGAGCTAGTCAGCAGGAGAACAATGGCGAGCAACGCGATGGGCAGCAACCAACTCGTCTCCTTGTTTAGCGGTGATGTGAATAGCCGCAACGCACCTGTTTCACCGATATTGGATGGTGTACCACCACCTTGACCCTGTGGGCGATTTCCAGTTGGGACGTTTTGCGGTCCGTTTCCATCCTGACTGTTGGGCTGGGGGCGGTTTCCTGACGGCGGATTGCTCGGGCGGGCTGCCATGCCGCTCGAAGCTGGCACAGCCCCCTGCGGGGAATCAGGCTTGGGCTGAGTCGTGTCCGAGTCTCCGTCAGTGGAAGCCACGCTTCGGTTGCGTCCCATTCCCATGAGTCGATTAATCCCGTTGTAGCCGACGATCAAAGTCATCTCGGAGTTGTCGGCGCTGCTTCCCACGTAGGGACGTTGGTCGGCGGGGGTGAGGTCGACGGCGATTGCCCACGAGAACGAGACCGCGATCAGCAGGGCAAAGGTGACTGCCAGCTTGCCGACCTTGCGCCACAGTCCTTCGCGCACGCCGAGGAAATACAGCGCAAAGAAAGCGGGGACGGGCAGGAAGGCTGCCATCATTTTGATGTTGAATGCCACGCCGACGAGGACTGCGCCGAGCGCGAGGTAGCGCATTTTGGCGCTCTCGGTGGCTTTGATGAATGCCCATGCCGCGAGGAGCAATGTGAAGATCATCGTGCTGTCGATGGTGTTGTTGCGATCCACGGCGACGGCGACGGGCGTGACTGCCAGCGCGAGCGCGGCGATCAGCCCAGCCCATTCGCCAAACTTGCGGCTGACAAGGTGATAGACCAAAACCACCGAAGCCAGCCCCGCGAGGATTTGCGGCATGAGCAAGCCAAGGGTGTTCACGCCGAGAAAATATGCGGAGATGGTTTGCAGCCAAAGACCGACGGGTGGCTTGTCCACCGAGACTGCTCCGCCTGGTTCCGCGGCGACGAAGAAGAAGTTGTGCCACGATTGCAACATGCTTTTTACTGCGGCGGCATAGTAATGGTTGACATAGCCCAGCGAGTCGATGTTGACAAACCGCAGCGCGGCAGCAAGGATGAGGATCGCTGTCAGCGCCGCCAGCGGCAGGATTTTATGTTTCGATTTTTCAAAAGTCAGGTTCATACATTATTCCTTGAGTGTGTCACCCTGAGCGATAGCGACACTTGCGCTGCACGCCAGTGCAGTGAGGGTCTCTACCGTAATGTCAGAGATTCTTCGCTTCGCTCAGAATGACACAGGATGTATCACTCAAACATTCCCGTTGACTTCAAATACTCTGTGCGTTGATTGATAAAGTTCAGGATATTCTCAACTGCCTTGTCATAGGCTTCGATGTCAACCAGTCCGCGTTTGTCGTTGACCGAATGAATCAGGTCTGAATATCGTTCGGCGGTTTCGGTCATTGCTCCGCTGGTGAATGCCTGCTCGTAGACCACTTGCAGTTTTTCCTCGTACAAAGCTTTGAAGGTGTCGCTCGCCATGAAGCGGGTGAGGAGCGTGTTTTGCCCGCCCCCAGGTCCACCTCCGCCGCGACCCATGCCGCCTCCCCCAGGTCCGCTTTGGGTATTTGTCAGCGACAGGTCATAGGTTGCGCTGCCACCGAGTTTTCCAAAACTCTCATTGGCGTCCCACATCAACAGGGTGAATTTTTCAGATCCCTCGTCGTAGTACAGGTAATAGTTGTTGTTCATGCCGAGCATTGAATCCGTGTTGACCACCATCGCGTTGACCGCGAGATAAGTCGCAAACGAATCCACATCCAGATAATTGGGCAGTTCCTTCTCGAAGGTCGCGTCATCGGCTTCATCGAGGAAACGCATGAACTCAATCAGTGGCGCAAGGTCGGCGTCATTGACTCGGGTCTGCTGGGTGAAACTGTTTGCATAACTGCTGGGGTCTTCGCCTTCGTAGCTCAAGGTCGAGCCGAGTTCGGCTTTGTACAAAATGCCGTCTGCGTTTTCAAAATGCTCTGCGAGATAATTCTCGTTGACCAGTTCCGTAATCACGTACAGCGTTTCCTCGTTCTTGTTGATTTTGAATCCCGTGTACGCGGTCTCTGTGGCGGGTATCCCTGATAACTGTGCAACCAGATTTGTCAGCGGCTCCTGTAACAGCGCCTCGTTGTACGAAGTCCCATAGTTGCGGATGGACAGGTTGGTGTAACCCTGATAGGTCTGCCCTTCCACGTATTCATCGAACTTGATCATGAACGGGATTTTCTTCTCGCCAGATTCGGACTCTTCGCTTGATCCACGCTGGGACATTTCCTGATTGACTCCGCCCTGGGCTGATTCATCAGATTGGGCATTGTCCTCGCTGTTGGTTTCTGGTCTCTGCGGCGGAACACCATTTTCAAAATTGGGCATTCCCTCAGGCGGTTCTGGTCGCTCACCGTCTTGGGGCATGTTTCCGCCGCCCATCGCCATTCCACCTCCGAGCGCGGTTTGCAGCGACGCATTCCCCTTGAGCCGAATCCCCACATCGTTGATCCGTACCCCGTCGATAATGACATCCGCCTTGAAATATTCCTTCAAACTGGTTTGTTGGTAGGTGGAGATCATTTCGTCGTAATCGTCATTGTCCATGATGACCTGAACGCTGTGGACAACGGTATCGTCGAAGAGTTCCACGTCGTTTGTGTAGTCCGCGCCATCCACGTTGGCAGTCACTGTTGCCGTCGGCGAAGTGGTGTAGGCAATTACACGCGCGTCGCCAAGCGCAAAAACGAGAACCGATACCAGCGCTGCCAGTATCAAGATAATTGGGTAATTTCGTTTAAAGTTGATGCTCATTGGTTTTCTCTTGTCAGACCCTAAAGGTCTTGGAGACCTTTAGGGTCTTTCGTAGAAACGTAGTGACGGTGGTGGTTCGAGAGGGGAGGGGATGGATATCTGGCGGGTGCGGCCAGTACCGTCACTACGAGCACCCCAAGGAAAGGGCTACAAATCGGTGCTGTTGTAGCCAGCGATCAGCGTGACCTTGTTGTTGCCGTTCAGGTTGCGGATTTCGCTCAGGAATTCCTGCACACGGTTCGATTTCTTCAAGCCGATGCTGTAGGTCAGTTCGGTCAACATGCCGCTGTGGACGGTGTCCACGCTGATCAGTTCGGACGAGTTGGTGAACTTGACGAAGAGGTTGTCGAAGAGTGTGTCGAAGGGAATACCGCTGGGGACTTGTATGCGTAGGATCTGGCTTGCCACGTCACGCGCGAACCAGTTGAAGCGCATCATGACCACGACCATCAGACTGATGACGATTGTCCCTGCGACAGCGAGCAGATAGAACTTGGTGCCGATTGCCATGCCGATTGCCATGGTGAAGAAGATGAAGCCTACGTCTCGCGTTTCCTTCACCGCATTACGGAAGCGGATGATGGACAGCGCGCCCACCAGCGAAAACGCCCTCGCAATGTTCGAGCCGACGATCATCATCACCAGCGCCACGACCATGCCGTTCATCACCAGCGTAAAGACAAAACTCTGCGTGTACGAAGTGCCACGATGGGTGATCTTGTAAATCCAGCCGATGAAGGCGCTCAGCAAAAAGCTCAACGTCATGACGATCACGATGTCCAGCACCGAGAATTCGCCTGTCAAATCTTGAAAATTGAAAATGTCCATTATGAATCTCCTTGAAAGTGAAACCTGACAGGTTTTATTGTGACACTGCGATTTGAGCGGGTTGCTGCTCGAAACCTGTCAGGTTTTTTGTAAAAAGTGAAGTCCAGCCATTTGCCAACTCGATACCGCGACAATACTTGCTGACGCGGATCATCTTCAGGTTGTGCGCCGCGATCATCTCCGTCAGCCAGTAGGGAATCCGCTCGTTGACTTTGATCTCCATCACCACCTGGTCAGCGGAAAACATCGGCTGGGTGGCGGCTTCCTCATGCAGCGCCAGTTGATGGATTTGGTACGTGAGCGAAGTGTCGAAGGTCACGCGCAAGCCGAGATCGTAATCAGTGCCGATCAGCGCCTGCCTGTCGTAATGCACGATGCTGGTTGGGCGCAGGTTGTACTGCCAGAGATAGGCGTAAATTTCTTCGAGCACGGTTTTGTCTTCGGGGGCAAAGGTTTCGGGAAATTCGCGTTCGTTGCACAATCGCAGCGCGTTAGCGTAGGGGAGGACTGCACGCCGCTTCTGGGTGACACGATCCAGCCGCTGCTTGATCTCGACGAAGACTGGCGTATCCGCTGTCAGCGGGGACTCAGACTCGTAGCGTCGAATCCGCAACTTGCGGCGGAATTTGATCCCGTCCACTTTTTCCCAATAACAACGGAAATCGGGCGAGTCGTAGTAGAGACTGTTGAGTCCATAACTGCCGTTGTTGCCGCCGTGTTCGTCCGCGACCAGAAAGGCGCGCAGCGCCTTCTTGAACAGTTCTGCCTGTTTGAGGGTGATGAGATATTTCAACTCGAAGCGGTTGAACCGCCGAATGGTGTGACTGAGATTTGACATGGTTTTTATTCCGTTTCTATGTCCCCATTCTAGATTTTCATGCTGTGCATAAACCAAGAAAAAGCTGTGAATTTGTTGAGAAAACTTGAGCCGCCTTCAGGCGGCTTTGTAAAAATAGCCCCGACGTTTACGTCGGGGCGGGTTTGATACGTGATTGAATTCTATTGCACAGGCTGTTGCGGAGGCGGACCGCCGCCAGGCATTCCACCTGGACCGCCGCCGAAGCCGCCGACTGTGCCGGCGCTGGTCACTACACTGGAGATTGTGAAACTGGCGACCTGTGTCCCTGCGGTGTAGGTTCCGTCTGAGTAAAGCCCATCCATGCTTGCGCCGCTGGATGTGCCGCCGCTGTAGAGGACGTAGGAACCGTTCCCCAGTTCAGGCGAAGAGAGCACAACCGATTGATAGGACTTGTTTGGGGTGAAGGTCAAAATCTCCTCGCCACTTTCGCTTTCGATGCGGATCATCGTGCCAGCAGCCTGTGCCGTTTCGAAGCCGTACAGTACCGAGTATTGGGTGGATGACTCGCTCGGAGCCTGTGCCATGCCCGAACTTCCCACCGCCAGCAAGTAGCCGCCGCTGATGTTGAACGTGCCGTTGTAATCCAGCGGACCGTTGCCGTCATTTGTCGGTCCGTTGACGATGGCTGTGCCTGCGGTCATGTCAATCGAGCCGTTGCTGTCGATGCCGTCGCCGCCTGAGTCCAGGTAGAGATAGCCGCCGTTGATATGGATGTAGGCATTGCTGGCTCCCTCGAATGAGTTTTGTCCCGCCCTGCCGTTGACCGAAGAACCGTCCGCGCCGCCAGCCGCGTTCAAGCCGTCGTCACTTGCAACCAGGTGGATGGTTCCGCCGTTGAGCGTGATGACCTCGCTTTCGATGCCTTCGTAGGATTTGGCGATGTTCAATGTTCCGCTGTTGATGGTCAGTGTCGCATCAGAGTGGATGCCGTCATCGCCAGAGGAGATCGAGACCTCGCCGCCGTCCATCGTCAGGCTGCCGTTCGAGTGGATCGCGTCGTCCGCCGAGTCGATGTTGATCAATCCGCCGCTGATGGTGATGTCCACGCCAGCGCGCAAACCTTTGGCGCTGTTCTCCAACTCGAAGTTGATTCCGCTGCCACCGCCAGTAAAAATATTGAGCGTGCCGCCGCTGACCGTGAGTTGGGTCTCCGCCTGGATTCCGTCCATGCCCGTGTTGAGGCTGATCGTGCCGCCTTCGATCAGCACATAGCCTTTCGTGGCGTCTTCGTCGTTATTCGATTGCAACCCGTCGCCGAGCGCGTTGATCGTGATTGTCCCATCTTTGATGGCGAGATAATTCCTGCCGCGAATGCCATCATTGACTGCATTGACCGTAATCACGCCGCCCGTGATTTTGAGGTTATCCTTGCTGGTGATGCCGTCGTTGAAATTCGCAGTCACGGTCAGCGAGCCACTCCCGTTGATGGTCAAGTCGTCCTTGCTAAAAATCGCCGCGTTGGGTTCTTCCGCCTCCGCGTCGTCGTAGGTGTATGCCGACCCATCGGTAACGTAGTTTTGTGTACCGTCCGCCAGGGTGATGACGGTCTTATCGGCGCTGCGGACATAAATCGGCGCGCTGGTTGAACTATTGATGGTCGCGTTGTTCAACACAAGGTTGACCGCGCCTTCATCTTCGGTGTCCACGATGATTTGTCCATCGTTCAACGTGCCGCTGATGTTGTATGTTCCAATCGCAGTGATGGTCACGATACTCCCGTTGACCGTCGCGCCGACACCCTCAAAGGAAATTGAATCCCCATTCAGTTGGATTGTCGCGCTTGCGTCCGCGCTGGGATTCAAATCCGCGCTGTCGTACTCGACCGATAACGGGTTGACGATGACCGCTGCCACATCGGTTGTGACCGACTCCGCCGCAGCTTGGGACGTCGTCCCCGAATCCGCTCCCACCGCCGAACACGCCGCTATGGAAAGTATCAATATCACCTGTAAAAGTAAAGCTATTATTTTCTTCATTTTATTCTCCTGTGTAGGATACACTTAAGTGCGTCCTACTGGTTCATCGAAGCCATTTGTAACGCTGTCAGATCTTCTGATGAAAGATTGAGTTGAATTGCAGTCCGTAAGGATTCAGTATCGAAACTATAGGAAGTGATGGTTTGATCGCCCATGAAAACTGCCAGGCTGAACAGAATTCCGACTAGCAGGGCGACGGTGGGTAGGTTGCGTTTGAATTTGAGACTCATGGTGAACTCCTTTTGATACCCTCATTCTAGAATTCCTCGCTGTGACCAAGCCAAGAAATGCCTGTGAACTTGTTGAGAAATTTGGGGAACAAAAAAACGCCCTCCCAGATCGGGAAGGCGTTGAAATTGCTTCGGCATCAACTGCGAGTTACGGCGTTTTCCGTTTTGCGCAGCCACAGCAGAATCGACCAGTAGGCGAGGAAAAAGACGGTGACAAGGGTGGTTCCGCCGTACATCCACTGCACCCAGGTCAGCGCGGAATCCGTCCCAGCGTACAAACTGTGAAAGAGGACTCCGAAATACGCGGCGATGCTCAGGTAGTGAATGACGCGGAAGACTTTCATCGAAATCCAACTGCGGATGTAAAACGTCACAGTGACGAGTACGGTCAGGTAGAACGCAATGATGCCGATACCCGTCCAGAAGGGACGATATGCGGAGACGAATGGGATGAGGACCTCCACCAGACTCAGCGGTTCCACTTTTTCGGCAAGCAGCGCCAGCGCATGCAGGACGACGAATCCCAGACTCAAAAGGGAAAGGTGTTCATGAAAGTCATAGGTGAACACGCGCTCCAGAAACGGGTCGAATATTTTGCTGCTGACGGCGAAACCCCAAATCGTCGAGAGCCAGAAGAGCAGATAGCCCATCAGCCCGGAGGCACGAGTCACGTACCACCAGATGTGAATACTATCGAGCGCCAGAAATTCACGAACCACCTGGGAAGGCGTAGCGCCAAAGCCCAACTGCAAGGCGAGTAATCCCAGCGCCATAACGCATATTCCGCCGACCAGCGCCCCGGTAACGAGGACGACATCTGTAAGACTGTTTGTAGCGGGACGGTTTTCAAAATTGTTACGCGTATTCATGGATTCTTTCCTTTTCAGTTGGCGATGTCCAGATATAACCTTCTGCGTCCACTGCGAGGAAGGAGATTTCAGGGTGGTCATCGAGCAGGGATTGCGACTGGTTGGGACCGGCAATCAAAATAGCTTTGGCAAAGGTCTCTGCCAGTACAGCTTTTGGCGCAAAAACCGTCACACTCAACCAGGGAGATTCCGCTGGTCCGCCCGTATGCGGGTTGATGATATGGTGACGTTTCATGCCTTCCTGGTTCCAGGTACGTTTGGTGACAGACGAGGTCGCTACAGCGCCTCCCTCAACCAGCAGGGTCATCAGGTCGCGGCTTGGATCAAGTGGATCTTCCAGCACGACCTCCCATACAGCCTGTCCTTGTGGTTGTCCGATCAGGAACATGTCGCCCCCCGCGTTGACGGCGCAAGCGGGTGAAAAGCCTGTCACACACTTTGCCGCGTTTTCGGCAATCCATCCCTTGGCAATCCCTCCCAGATCGATTTGCATTCCTTCGGGCAGGCAAACCCTGCCCTTTGTGAATTCCAATTCCATTTCGCTGAATAGGGAAGAGCTGGTTCTCGAATGTGTTGCCAACGACGGCTCTGCATCGCTGGTCGAAATATCGCCCAAGCTACATGTGTAGCCAATTGCTTGCAAGTCAGGCAGGATTGAAGGATCGAACAGCCCATTTGTTATTTTATGGCACTCAACGGCAGCGTCCAACAATCCCATCATTTCCGATGAAGCATAAAACCATGTCCCCGCAGACCGATTGAGGGCGGACAATTCACTATCGGGCATAAAGCGCGTAAAGCGTTTTTCGTTTCGTTCGATAAATCCTTTTGCCATGGTGAATACAGCCGTGTGTTGTGGCTCCTCTGCTCCCAAGGTTATCGTTGTATTCATGGCATGAAATTGGTGATATTGCATTATGAGCCTCCTGTCCGCATTGGCTGCGAGAACGATTGCTGGCTTTGAGTTACAGGGTTGACAGTGAAGGTCTGTACATTGTCAATTGTGAGCGGGTTGCCCGCCAAACCCTCCACGGTTGGGACGGGCGGCAGATTGGGCATGGTCACAGCCGTATTGCCGATGTGTCTTACGGCTTCGGTTTCGGCTGCGCGGGCGATAAAGACCCATCCGGTGATGAAACCAACAAAACTTGCAGCGGCGATCCAAATCCGAAAAAGGTTGCGATAGGCGTTCATTAGTGGTTTCCTCCGCCGTGGTGTCCGCCTGACGGCGGCTGCATGAACGCTGATGTATTCGTTTGATTGACTGTGACTGTGCCGTCGCTGGCAATCGTAATTACTCCATCGTCCTGCAACTGCTGCAACAGGGACTGGTACTCTTCCACTTGCTGTCTTGCCAGTTCAACTTGCTGATTGGCAGTGTTGATCTGCTGTGAAGCCTGATTGATCAGGTTCTGGTACTGCGTTTCGCGGGTCTGGTATTGCGCGACGATTTGTTCGTACTGCGCGACCGTATCCGCTGATACCTGGGTGGCAGCCGCAGCCTTTACGGTGGATGTCCCGAGGGCGTCCTGTCCCATCAGGAACATTCCACCGCCCAGTAAAACGGTAATGAGCATGGCTGCGATAAATGCTGAAATGGTTTTTTTCATGGTTCCTCTTTGGCGTATATAAAGGTTAATTTTGGATGGTTTTCAAATTCATTGCGCTCAAAAGGTCGAATCCCTTTTGAAGAAGCGCGATGACAACTGTGATGGCGGTCAATTTGCCGAGCGTGACAAATACTCCTGATAATCCGCCTGCAAACGAGGTTCCATGCCCGCCGCCTTCGTGGTGTTCGCCCTCAGGTCTGGCGGGCATTCCCTCTGTGTTGGTCATGTTCGGCGGTGTTCCGCCTTGCATCGAGGCGCTGTCGCCATTGTTTTCAACGAGGGCGTACGTTCCCGCGGAAATGGCTGCGGCGACGAGCAAAATGACGATGATGTACAGAATGTTTTTCATGGTTATTTCTCCTGGCTGATCTGCAACGACCCAACGGGGAAAGGCTTGGCTATTGGCTTGTGGGGCGCGCCAAGAATGGGGTCGATGATGTAGAGCTTGACGGAGTTTACAATCCATTTCCAGTGCAGGGCAGAGTGAATGCCAAGCAGGATGATGGAGGCGTCAGACCCAAGGCTGTGAATGCTTTTCCAGGCGCGGCTGACATCAAGTTGAATTCCCAGCAGCGAGAGGATGTCTTTCGAGATCATCAAGCCGCTGAGCATGGTGACGGTCATGGCGACGAAGAAGAGCGCATCCACCGCGTAATTCAAGCGGGATTGGTGA
>DYDH01000139.1:0-10146 GCA_020717985.1 Herpetosiphon sp.
CTGTCCGCACGGCAACCATCATGGAAGGAATGGAGTTGGAAGGCGTGCCGTTCGATTATGCTTTCGATCAAACGATTTCAGCATGGGACAAGCCGCCGATCACGATCAATGAAACATCCAGCCTTGCCATCAAAGATACGAGCGACGAAAGCAGTGCGCTGGCGCACACATCACCGGGCATGATGCTGCAATTTGCGATTGCCGGGTTATTGACTGCGGCGCAGATCATTGTCACCGAGCGCAAGTCACGCACACTGCAAAGGCTGCTGACAACCGACACACGCAAAATCCATGTCCTGTTCGGTCACTATCTGGCGATCTTCCTGCTGATCTTTACCCAATTCACGATCTTGATCGTTTTCGGTCAATTCGTATTGAAGGTGAATTATTTACGCCTGCCCAGTGCAACCATGCTGGTGGCATTCTGCGCTGCGCTGTGTATTTCGGCACTGGGCTTGCTGATCGGAATATTTGCCAAGACCGAGGAACAAGCCATCGCTTTTTCACTGATACCCATGTTCGTGTTCTCAGGGCTGGGCGGTGCGTGGGTTCCGCTTGAATTTACGGGCGAGACTTTTCAGGCTATCGGGCACCTCTCGCCTGTGGCATGGGGCATGGACGGATTCGAAAACATCTGCGCGCGCGGGCTTGGATTTGAGTCTGTGCTGATTCCATGCGCGGCGCTGGCGGGCTATGCGGTGTTTTTCTTCGTGATGGCTGTATGGAGACTAAACGCCTCGGAGGAAAAATGAACCTCCACAAATTGTCATACCTTTTACTTCAATCCAAAGGAGGCAGTGATTTCGGCACGGATGGAAATCTGTCCGGCGCTAAGGGGACCATCATCCAATGTTGGGGATTCACCGCCTGATGGCGCCGCATTTTGAACGACGTTTTGGGTCATCAGGTTTTGATTTGAGTTGTAACCATACCACCACCAACCTCCGCTATAAAAATTGGACTGGGTATTCTCGTTGATGGTCAGGATGCAAGTAACTCCAGACCCGGCTGCGCTCGAAAGGGCATCCGCCTTTTCCTTTGCGGCTTTCATCGCCAGTTCGCGCGCCTGATCGCGGTATTTCCGCAATTCGCTTGTGTAAAACTGGACATCCACAACTTGATTGGCTCCCGCCTGAAAAGCCGCGATAATCGCATCATTGGATTTGCCTGCATCGCGCATGGTAATCTCGACAATGTTATAGATGCGATAACCTTTGATGCGGAGCGAGTCATAGTCCTCATACAATGGCTCGATGGTGTACCAATCTGTGGCAATGTCCTTCGCTTCAATACCCTGCGCTTTCAAGGCTTTGACGACTTGATTGATCGTGGCAGAATTCTTTGCCTGCGCTTCCTTTGCCGACCTGCCATTTGACTGCACTCCCAATTTGATGAGCGCGCGGTCAGGAGTCACATTAACCACGGCCACCCCGCTGACTTGTACAGAACGGGTCGAGTCACATGCGGCGGCTTGAGGTTGGGGAGTGGACGCTGTGGGCGTTGGCGTGGCAGCGTGAGCATTGAAGTTTGGCAAACCTGCGCTGAAAAGAATAAAGATCAACGTGCAGGCAAGAATGGTATTAACGATGGTTGAAATCTGTTTCATGGGAATCTCCTTGTAAAGCAAGTTGGTATCTTGCCTACAATTTTATTCCCGCAGATTGTCAGGGCTGTGTCAGATTGTGGGCAGTTGGGGTCCAGAATTTTTCGGCAGCCAGAATGAAATCGTTGTCCCCTCACCTTCAATACTCGATGCAAATATATGTCCCCCATGCGCAGCGACCAATGCGCGCGCAATGGCGAGTCCCAAGCCTGCGCCGCCGCGGATACGGTCCCGGGATGTGTCAACGCGATAAAACCGCTCGAAGATGAAAGGTAGATGTTTTTCAGGAATGCCAACTCCCTGATCGCTGACCGAGCATTCGATTCCATCATCCTTTGGTTTGATGGTAATCGTGATGGTCGAATGTTCCGGCGCATGGCGAATGGCATTATCCAGCAGGTTATCGAGGACTTGCGAGATACGGTCCGGGTCGGCGGGAATAAGGGAGTGCGTCGCACTTATTACCTTCAATTCCACATGTTGACGCGAAGCCAGCAGACTCATGGTTTCGCAGCGCATACGCGCCAACTCGGCCAAATCCAGGTTTTGAATATTCAACTTAAGTGAGCTTGCATCAGCGCGGGTCAATACAAGCAATTCATTGACCAAGCGGATCAGGCGATCCGTCTCACGCATCATGGATGCAAGCAAGGGAATACGGCCTTCGAGGTCGTCCATCGCGCCGTCTTCGAGAGTCTCAATCGTGCCTTTGATGACAGTCAACGGAGTCCGCAGTTCGTGAGTGACATCCGCAAGGAATACCTTTTTCGCTTCGTCAGATCGGCGCAGGCTTTCAGCCATTTCATTGAATGTTTGATTGAGGCTGTGAAGTTCGGAGATGTCGCTATTGGCTGGCACGTTTTGTCTGAGGTCGCCTCTTGAAATGGCAATTGCGGCGCTGACCAACCCCTCAAGCGGAGTTGCGATCTTGCGCGCCAATAATCCACCGGCAATACCGGCAAGTACAACCGCGGTCACAGCCGCGCCAAGTAATTGAAAAATCAAATTAACTGGCAGTCCCGCTGAAGGCAAGGGAGTGGCGATATAAATAACGCCTGTGACCTGTCCATTGGAATTTTGAATCGGCGCGGCCGCATAAAGCACGCGCTGGTTGTCAACCACCCGCCGCAGTGCAGTGGCAGGAGTCCCTTTCAGGGCTGATTCTATTTCGGGGCGTTGGATCAACTCCCGGGGCGGGATCGAGGCGAACTGTTCCGCCTGGGTCAATTGAATCATTTCATCCGTCAGGGGCAATCCAACAATGACCGCGCCGCTGTCTCCGATCAACCGCGTATGAACGCCGGGTGATACGTTTGATGTTTGCAGATAAGGTTCAACAGGTTGAGATGGAAGTGTCGAATCCTGCAAACTTGCCGCAATGAGCTTTGCCTGCGCCAGAAGGTTTTCGCGCTGTGTTGTGATGTAAAGTCCACTGACCGCCAGCCACACAAGCGCGCCGGCAAGGAACATGCCAAGGCTCAGCACGATAAGGTAATTCAGGGAGAGGCGCGCGCGAATGGTTTGCATAGTAGGAAAACGTCCCGCAGGTTTTATGGTTTAACCATAATGTACGATCAAACCTGCGGGACGGTATTGATTCTATAACCGAGTCCGCGCACAGACTCGATGCTATCGGCTTCGGGAGCAACGGCGCGGAGCTTTGCGCGCAGACGTTTGACGGCGCTATCCACCGCGCGCGTATCGCCGACAAAATCATAACCCCAGGCTTGTTCCAATAATCGTTCACGGGTCAGGACTCGCCCGGGGTTGATCAGCAGACGATGGAGCAGGTCAAACTCAAGGCGGGTTAGTTCAACGGAGACATCCCCAACCATGACAGAGCGGCGTTCCACATCCATTAGTAAGTTCCCGGGTCCGCGCAACAGTGCGGAGGATTCGACCTCGCCATCTTTATCTTTTTGCGTGCGGCGCAAAACGGCTTTAATGCGCGCCATCAACTCGCGCATACTGAACGGCTTGGTGACATAATCGTCCGCGCCGATCTCAAGGCCGAGCACGCGATCAATCTCTTCGCCACGCGCCGTGATCATGATGATGGGTACAGCGCTGGACTTGCGAAGTTCACGGCAAACATCAAGTCCATCCACTTCAGGGATCATCAGGTCCAGCAGGATCAGGTCAGGATTGTATTCACGGGCAAGTCGCAGCGCCTCGCGCCCATCCCCCGCCGTCTGCACATCGTACAGGGCTTTGCGGAGGTTATAGGCGATCAAGTCAGTAACAGACGGTTCATCGTCCACAACAAGAATGCGGTGTGACATACGCCGTAGCATATCATGAATTTGTGGCAGGATTGTGTCAGGACGCTTTATAATCTGACAAATTCAGACCTCCGAGGTTTCGCGCAAGCGCCTCGGAGGTCTATTAGAGGAAAAACAATGCAACTTTATTTC
The DNA here is from genome assembly GCA_020717985.1 of Herpetosiphon sp. GTDB lineage: Bacteria > Chloroflexota > Anaerolineae > Anaerolineales > Villigracilaceae > Villigracilis. The sequence goes on from DYDH01000139.1 coordinate 4,018, forward strand.
ATCCGTCACGGACAATCAATCAATAATGTAAATATCGGCAACTCCGAATATATGCAGCACTCAGACCCTTTCCTGACAGAGACCGGGCTTGAACAGGCCGAAATTCTCGCCAGGTATCTCAAGGAAAAACAACACATTACCAATGACAAGGTTTGGAATGAACAGAACCAATACGGGTTTGGCATCACACATATCTACGCCAGCCTGATGGAACGCGCTGCGACAACTGCGGCCCCCATCGCCCGCGCTTTGGGCATCCCATTCAGTGCGTGGACAGATATCCACGAAGAAGGCGGAATCTACGCCCGCGAAGCAGAAGGCAGATTCAATGGCTTGCCAGGCAAGCCGCGTTCGTTCTTTGAAAAGAATTTCCCTGAAATGAAATTACCGGATGGATATGATGAATCAGGCTGGTGGAATCGTCCATTTGAAAACCATGAGGAACGCCAACTCCGAGCAGACAAGGTACTTGCGGAGTTGATCGCCCATCACGGCGACAGGGAAGATCAGCCCGAAGAACGCATCGTCTTTGTCAGTCACGGCGGATTCTTTGTGCGGCTGGTCTCGGCCATGCTCAAACTCCCCTGGCGGCAGGGCGCTCACGGCATGAAATCATGGTTCTATATCAACAACTGCTCCATCAGCCGCTTCGATATTCACGAAAGCGAGATCACGGTTTGTTATATGAACCGCACCGACCACTTACCCGCGAATTTGGTCAGTGGGTGATAAAATAAAAATATTCAAACGATCATCAAAATCCCTTTGGAGGTAGAAATGAATATTTTTGTATGGATCATCTTTGGCGCGATTGCCGGCTGGATCGCAAGCATCGTCATGGGCAAAAACAAGAAAATGGGAGCCATTGCCAACATCGTCGTCGGTATTATCGGCGCTTTCATTGGCGGCTACATTATGGACTTCTTCGGCGCAGAGGGCGTGACCGGATTCAACCTTCCCAGCCTGCTTGTGGCGATAGTGGGCGCGGTCGTCTTGCTCTTCATCGTGGGTTTATTTAGCCGCCGCCGCAGGTAATATCCGTCAAATCTTTCAAAACAAAGAGCCGCATATTTCACATGTGCGGCTCTTTGTTATTTATGCGTTTCCCTATTTGCTGCTCTTCGCCATGATCTGTCCCAACTGAAACTCCACCAAATCGCGCAGGCTCATTTGCTCCAACACTGCATGAGATATCTGACCTTCGAGCAGCAACATGATAAACCCATGGATGATTCCCCACGCTGACAGCGCCACCAGGTCTGACGGTCCGCTTCTTAACACACCCGACGCCTGATTCGCTTCGACGATCATTTTCACCAACTGGAAGTTTCTCTGCGATGCCGCAACAAACTCAGGGTATTCCTTTTCCTTCTCCAATACCCCCGAAAACATGACCTTGAATCGGTCGCGGTCATCCAGCGCAAATTGGACATACGTCCAGGCAACTTCCTTCAATTGCCTGGACGGTTTTGTTTTATATTCCTCCGCCACCGCGCCAACCCGTTCATATAGTTGACGAAATCCTTCCGTCGAAATCGCCGCGATCAACGCCTGCTTATCCGCAAAATGCGAATACGGCGCGGTATGACTCACGCCCGCCCTGCCCGCCACCTTGCGCAGGGATAGTCCGCTCACACCATCCTTCGCGAGAATTTCCATTCCCGCCTTGATCAGCGCATTCTTCAAGTCGCCGTGATGATAGGTTTTCTTTTTGGGCATATTCACTTCCATGTCACTCTGAGGGAGCGCACTTTGCGACCGAAGAGTCTCTCACATTTTCTTTGAGACCCTCACCGCACTGGTGCGCGGCGCAAGTGTCGCTCCGCCCAGGGGGACATAATAAAATCAATCTTGACACTGTAAAGATTATAGATAATAATTATTATGCTGTCAAGAATTTTCACCGCCAAGACCGTGAAGTTTGCAAAGAAAACCAAGGAAAAAATCAAAAGAATCCTGGCGTGCTTCGCGGTTCAAAAAAGAGGATTTTCAAATGTCAGAATACCAGCCCTACAAACAACAAATCGTGGACACCTGCCACACCCTGCTTGAACGAGGTTACCTCAAAGAGACCGAGGGCAACATCTCTGCGTGCGTCAGTGGACAAAGCGCATTCGCCATCACGCCGTCGAATTATGATTATGCCAAAATGCAAGCGGACGATATTTGCATTCTCGACTTTGAGATGCAGAAAATCGAGGGCAAAATGAAACCGTCCATCGAAAGTGGAATGCACGCCGGGGTATACCAAACCCGCCCTGACGTACATTGCATTATTCACACGCACCAACCCTACGCCAGTGCACTGGCATTGATCAAAATGCCGATCCCCGCCCTGTTCGATGAACAAGTCATGCGGCTGGGTCGCAGCGTGGACATCATCCCCTACGCCCCATCTGGAACAGGCTTTCTCAAGAACGCTGTGAAATCGAAAATTAAAAATAGCAACAACGCCTACATCATGCAAAATCACGGCGTGCTGGTATTCGGCGGGACAATGGAGCAAGCCATACACAACATGGCGCTGCTCGAAAAATGCGCGTTGACCTACCTGCTGGCGATCATAACTGAGAAGAAGATCACGAAGATCCCGCTGCCAATCCGCGAGATTGCATTTGCGAAGTTGCGCGCCGATGAAAAGAAATTTGCTGAAATTACGTGATACGGAACACGCAATACGTAATATTTGTTGCGTGTTCCGTGTTATGACCACATACCTAAACTGGAATTCCCATGACCCAACAATACGCCATCTCAGAATACCCCAATGTGGATGAAGTCTACGCCAAACTTGAGAAGCTGATCAGCCAGCCGACCCGTCCTGTGCGACGCGAGAAGATGGCGGAGTATCTAAATTATTTTGACGCAAAATGTATCCGCTCAAAACAACTTATCGAAGAAGCGAAAACCATTATCCCCGGCGGCGTGCAGCATAACCTTGCCTTCAACTATCCATTTCCGATTGCCATTGAGAAAGCGGATGGAGCCTATCTTTGGGACGCGGACGGCAACCAATATATTGATTTCCTGCAAGCCGGCGGGCCTACCATCCTCGGCAGCAACTACGCGCCAGTGCGTGAAAAAGTGATCGAGATGCTGCAAACCTGCGGACCTGTTACTGGCTTGTTCCACGAATACGAATTGAAACTCGCGCAACTTGTCCAGCGTTTCATGCCTTCGATTGAAATGTTCCGCATGTTAGGCTCGGGGACTGAAAGCGTGATGGCGGCAATCCGCGCGGCGAGAACGTTTACAAAGAAGAAATATGTAATAAAGGTCGGCGGTGCGTATCACGGCTGGAGCGACTCGATGGTCTACGGCTTGCACATCCCGGGCACGGGACGACTCGAAGCAAAAGGAATTCCGCGCGGAGCAAGCGCGTCCACGCGTGAGTTCTACCCAAATGCTCTCGGGGCGTTGAAGCGTCAGCTTTTGTTGAACAGGCTGAGGGGCGGCACTGCGGCGGTCATCGTCGAACCTGTTGGACCCGAAAGCGGCACGCGTCCCGTTCCGAAAGACTTCAATCAAAAAGTCCGCGGGTTGTGCGATGAGTTTGGCGCATTGCTGATCTTCGATGAAGTGGTCACAGGTTTTCGTTTGGGGCTGGGCGGCGCGCAGGGATATTTCAACGTGAAGCCCGACCTGACCGTGTTTGGAAAATGCATCACGGGCGGCTACCCAATGGCGGGCGGAGTCGGCGGACGGCGCGATGTGATCGCAACCTTTGCGGCGGGAATTGGCGGCGTGGGCGAACGCGCGTATATCGGCGGCACACTTTCGGCAAATCCGCTTTCATGCGTGGCGGGTTATTATGCGCTGCTTGAAATGGAAAGAACAGACGCTGCGGTCATTGCAGGCAGGGCAGGCGACAGACTCACAAAAGGTCTGCAAGCCATCATCGAAAAATATTCCCTGCCGTTTGTCGCGTACAATCAGGGATCGATTGTTCATCTCGAAACGGCTGGCACGATGCTGCTTGATCTCAAGCATCCTTTGCGCCTGCTCAAACAACTCAAGCCGCGCAAACACATGATGGAAGAAATGGGCGCGGCATACATGGCGAATGGGCTGGTCACGCTTGCTGGCTCACGCATGTACACTTCGATGGCTGATACCGATGAAGTTATTGATGACGCGTTGGATCGTTTTGAACTTGTTTTGAAGGAATGTCAGTGAAGCACAAACTTTTAATTCTTTCGCAAGATGAAAACCAGTACCGCGCTTTGATCGAAGAAGCGCGGCTTGTTAATTTGGAATTTGCGACTCAGCCCGCTGATGACGTGGACATCGTTTTAGGCGAACCCAAACCCATCAAAGCCGCGCTCGACTCCCTCCCCGCCTTGATCTGGGCGCAGTCCATTTGGGCTGGGATCGAGCCTTTGGTGGGTCCCGCTTCGCGCCGCAATTATATTCTTACCAACGCGCGCGGAGTCTTCGGCAGACTCATGTCTGAGTACGTCATCGGTTATTTGCTGGCGCATGAACGCAAGATATTCAAGCGACTTGAAGATCAAAAAAATAAATCCTGGGACGAAACCGAAACAGGCACACTGCTTGGAAAAACAATCGGTTTGCTCGGCGTCGGCTCCATCGGCGCGGAAGTTGCGCGTGCGGCGAAGTTCTTCGGTATGAACGTTCGTGGTTATACGAGGGGCAGTGAGACAAGTAAACACGTAGACATGTATTATCACGGAAGCAATTTGCTTGAATTCGCAGAGGGATTGGATTATCTCCTCAACATCCTGCCCAGCACAGTGGATACACGCAAAATAGTCAGCACAGCCTTGCTCAACGCCCTGCCCTCCCATGCCCTCTTCATCAATGTCGGGCGTGGGCAGGCAGTGGACGAATCTGCACTGATCGAAGCCTTGAATCAGAACAAAATCGCGGGCGCGGTGTTGGATGTATTTGAACGCGAACCGCTTCCAAAAGAACATCCATTTTGGACAACACCCAACCTGCTGATGACCTTCCACACCGCCGCTCCAAGTTTCGTAGAAGACATAACAAAATTATTTATCGAAAATTATAAGTCGTTCAACGAAGGCAAGCCATTGAAATATCAAGTGGATTTTGAAAAAGGATATTAGGCAAATGAAGAATGAAAAAATAAGAATTTTTATTTTGCATTCCTCATTCTGCATTCCGCATTTCCTCAAGGAGCATTCATGACAACACAATACAAGGTTTATCCCTACCGCTGGGTGGTGCTGGCTGTTTTTATGCTGGTCAATATCACCATCCAAATCCTGTGGATCTCGTACGCTCCGATCACGGGGCCTGCCGCCAAATTCTACGGCGTGAGCGATCTGCAAATTGGATTATTATCCATGTCGTTCATGATTGCTTTCATCCCACTGTCCATTCCTGTTTCGTGGGTCATTGACACCTATGGCTTTCGGCTGGCGGTCGGCATCGGCGCGGTGATGATGGGATTTTTTGGGATCATGCGCGGGCTGGCGGGCACGAATTACACACTGGTCTTGTGGAGTACATTCGGTATTGCCGCCGCTCAGCCCTTCCTGCTCAACACGTGGACGAAAGTCCCTGCCAATTGGTTTGCGCTGGAAGAACGCGCCACTGCGGTTGGACTGGTGACTCTGGCAAGTCTCGTTGGCACTGCATTAGGCATGGCCCTCACTCCGATACTCATGGAAAGCATGGCAATCCCGACCATTCAACTTTATTACGGTGGTATTGCCGCAGTCTCAACAATTTTATTTATTGTGTTATCGCGTGAGACTCCGCCCACCCCGCCCTGCCCGCCCGGACAGGAAGTCCGCGCTTTGATGTTGGACGGTTTGAAACATGCACTAACTGTGAAAGTATTTTGGTTCGGGCTGGCAATTACATTTGTTGGGCTTGGCATTTTCAACGGCGTGACGACATGGGTCGAGAACATCATCCGTCCGCGCGGATTCACGCCAACAGATGCGGGCACACTCGGCGCGTTGATGATCGTCGGCGGTGTGATCGGTGCAGTAGTCCTTCCCGCGCTCTCCGATAAATATCACAGACGACAGTTATTTCTTTTTATATCCTTCATTGGTGCAATCCCAGGGCTGATCGGCTTGACCTTTGCCACATCAGGCATCTTGCTGTTCGCGTCCGCGTTCGTGCTGGGATTTT
>DYDH01000139.1:10867-10980 GCA_020717985.1 Herpetosiphon sp.
CGCGCAGAGGATTAAACCCTACGCGCACCGCACACCCGTATTGACCAACGCAAGCCTGAACCAGCAGGTTGGCGCGCAGGTGTTTCTCAAATGTGAGAATTTTCAAAAGGTGG
>DYDH01000139.1:11063-12143 GCA_020717985.1 Herpetosiphon sp.
TCGGGGAATCATGCGGCGGCGTTGGCGTTGGCGGCCAAATTGCGCGGAATTCCCGCATACATCGTGATGCCGGACAATGCGCCGTCGGTGAAGAAAAACGCGGTGGCGGGCTATGGCGGCTTGATCACGTTTTGTGAGCCGACTCTCGCAGCGAGGGAAAGCACATTGGACAAGATCAGGCTCGATACGGGAGCGACTGTTGTCCATCCATATAATGATGAACGCGTGATCACAGGTCAAGGCACGGCGGCATTGGAATTACTGGAGGATGTCCCCGATCTGGATGTGGTCATCGCGCCCGTCGGCGGCGGCGGATTGTTGAGCGGCACAGCCATTGCGGCGACTGAAATCAAAAAGGGAATCCGTGTGATCGCGGGCGAACCCGAAATGGCAGATGATGCGTTCCGTTCGATGCAGGCGGGTGAGATCATCCCTTCGGAAAATCCAAAGACCATTGCAGATGGCCTGCTCACTTCACTCGGCGAGCTGACCTTCCCCATCATTCAACAGCGCGTCGAGCAGATTGTCACCGTGAGCGAAGCGGGGATCATTGAATCGATGAAGTATGTTTGGGAGCGCGCGAAGATCATCATCGAGCCGTCGTCGGCGGTGGCAATTGGCGTATTATGGGAAAAGAAAATTGACCTGCGGGGACTCAAAGTCGGCGTGATCCTCAGCGGCGGAAATGTGGATCTGGAAAAACTCCCGTGGCAAGCGTGAATTCCACAAGTTGCAAACAAGCCATATGTTTTCAAAAAGTTGGCAGTGAGGAATCCGCAAGTTCTATACTAAGCGCGGGCATAAATTGCTGTTTTCTGCTTCCTGCTCAGTGCGAGGAAGCCCTTCGGGCTGGTAGTTGAGTCGGATTTATCCGACTTCAGTGTACTGAGGCAGGGCTTTAGCCCGCCGAATCTATGTCAAGCAAAAGCGAAATTTGTAACCGCGTTCAGCATACTTGCGGATATTTGCCATGTTCCAGGAGTAGAACTTCTGGACTCCAAATTAAGTGAATGTGATCTTGTCATATCAATCACCTGACCTACTTAATTGTTAGTCTATACGCGCGCGCAAAGTGATATG
>DYDH01000427.1 GCA_020717985.1 Herpetosiphon sp.
ATTTAGCAACGAAAACCGATTAAAATCGCGTAACCCTTGAAAACAGGCTGAGCCAAGCGCACCGCCGGTCAGACCGATTCGTTCGCCCGGAACGCAGAACGTCGAGCCGAGGGTCACTTGCAAAAGGATAGACAATGAATCGAACCAGGGCAGTCAAATACGAAGTCATTGCAGGGCAACTAGACAAGGGAAAAGACGTCATCTCGATGGTCAGTTGCAATACCTGTGTCCGGCTCGCCAAGACAGGCGGAGCCGGGAAAATGAGGGAACTGGCATTGCAGTTGCGGGAAGATGGATTCCAAGTCAAGGATGGTTTTTTGATCACGCTCCCGTGCTGGGATTATTGTCTGGACAATGTCACACTCCATCCCACCATCAATACCGTAGTCGTGCTAGGATGCTCCTGCGCCTGTGCGAACATCGCGGTCCGGTATCCAGACGTGAAAATCGTCCCAACCGTCATTGATCGTGGGACGGTGGTGGAGGACTTGGTGACTCACAAGAAATCATTCAGAGGGACCAAACGATGATTATTTCATTGCGAACTTTGACCTACGATGAGTTGAAAGAAAAACTCAGCCGCGAAGATAAGATCGTGCTTTGGAGTTGCGATACCTGTATCCGCTTTTCCGGATTGGGCGGCATTTCCAAGATGCAAATCTTGGAAGATATGCTGGTCAATGATGGCTACCAAGTTATCCGCAAAGAGTTGCTGGGCATCTCCTGTGTGGATGAACTGGTTGAGGATCGTAAACTCGACGATGTCAAAAAAGAAATCTTCGACCAAGCCACTGCTATCATTGTCCTTGCCTGCGAAGAAGCCTGGGAGCGGGTGCATCTCGCCTTTCCAGACAAGAAGGTTATTCAGGTAACGCGATCGTTCGGTTTTGGGAATATTTCAGAAGAACGCGGGGTTCATCTCACAAACCCCTTCCAGGATACTGAATTCGATGCGGTGCCAGGCGGCATTCCCGTCGAACAAGCGGCGAAACAGAGCAAGACCTTCCACACTTTTTTCGACGCCGATCTCCAAGAACCCCTCCAGCCAGCCAACTTGATCGAAATCACGGTGGACGGAAAAACAATCCTAGCCAAAGAGGGCGCCAACCTTCTGGAAGAGTGTCAAGCCAACGGTTTTCCCATTCCGCATCTCTGTCATATGAAAAGTCTCTTGCCGACCGGAGCATGCCGAATGTGTCTGGTCAAGATTAAAGGCAGGAAAGGTCTGGTGGCTTCGTGCTGTACTTTGGTTCAAAAGGGAATGCAGGTCATTACCGAAGACGATGAGATCAAAGAAGATCGCAGAATTACGCTAGAGTTGCTGCTCAGCAGCCAGGAACACAATTGTCTGACTTGCGTCAAAGAGGAAGACTGCCAACTTCGGACACTCATCCGGGAACACAGCATCGTAGACCTCCGGTTTGGAAAAAAATTCCAACCGATACCGCTTGACGAAAGCAGCGACGCTATCGTCAAGGATCCCAACCGCTGCATCTTGTGCGGCAGATGTGTGCGCGCCTGCGACGAAATCGCGGGCAAACACAACCTCTCTTTTGCCCACCGGGGCAGTCGGGTGATTGTGGTGACAGGGCTGAACAAACCGTGGGCAGAAAGTGACTGTGCCACTTGTATGGCGTGTGTCTATGCCTGTCCGACCGGCGCGCTGTACGAAAAAATGCTTTACTTTGATGGGAATGATTGGAAACCCAGAAAACTATACGGACAATATTATTGCAACCGCAGTCATCTCATCAACACAGAAAAGGACACCCAAAAATAGAGCGCGCTGCTGAACCGGACTCGCATCGGCGCGCCCTTGCAGAACCGAAAGGTTCGCCAGCCCGGTGGCGGACAAATAGTATGCCGCGATTCTCGACTTGCCGCTGGTTGGCTCCAAACTTGGAGTTGACTGGCAAGTCGAGTCTTGCTATTATGGAGAGGCACACGGTTCACGCGCATCCGGCATTGAGCGCGAATAGAAGATCCAAATTGGCGAAGTTTCGCGTGATTCGCGGATCAATAATCTGGGATTAGTACCTTACGAGTGAAATCGTTGTACAAAAAGCAAAGATTTTTTCATCCGCGAATCCACGCGAATTTGCGCGAATGGAAAAAAGATTAGCGCGGATTCGCGTAGATTCGCGGAT
>DYDH01000428.1 GCA_020717985.1 Herpetosiphon sp.
CTAAAACCTTCACGACAAAACCGCAATTTGTGACCGTACAAGGTATATCTATTGAAAGATGAAAAAGCGCAAAATCCCAGGCTTACAAAAACGTCAATCGTTGTGTAATCAACGGACAAACGTAGGGCTGGCGTCAAGTAGGTTTTGCCAGTCAGTGATAAAGTTAACGCAGTAAGGTGATTTCTCTTCTCCTCCTTGTGAAAGAGAGCCGGGACAGGCGACCCCGGCTCTCTCAATTTAAACATATCATTTTCCTGGACACCGTCCACACCGTCCCGAGGTTTTGCTGGCTGAATATGTTTTTCCCAGCATACCTTTGGGACGTTCTGTGTATAAAAGTTCATGACAAACATCACAGTCGAAAGTGGCTATAATAAATCAGGCTTTACTATTTCCACAACCAAGGAGTTTCAGCATGTCCAAAACTGACTGGATCACACAGGAAATTGAAAATTTACACAGCGCCGGATTATATAACCGCATCCGCACCATCGGCTCACCGCAAGGCGCATGGCTGACGGTGGATGGCAAACAGGTCTTGAATTTTTGCTCGAACAACTATTTGGGACTGGCAAATCACCCCGCGCTGGTTTCCGCCGCGAAGAAAGCGCTGGATGAAATGGGCGTGGGTCCCGCCGCAGTGCGCTCCATCGCAGGCACAATGACACTGCATGTTGAACTCGAAAAAAGACTCGCACAATTCAAGGGCGTGGAAGCCGCAATTACGTTTCAATCGGGATTCACCGCCAACCTCGCCACCATCCCCGCGCTGGTTGGAAAAGAGGATGTAATTTTCTCTGACAGATTAAACCATGCTTCGATCATTGACGGCGCTCGTTTGTCCGGTGCGAAGATCATCCCCTATGAACACAACGACGTGAAATCACTGGAAGAACAGATCAAGGCGAATCAAAGTCAATACCGCCGCGCGTTGATCGTGACCGACGGCGTCTTCAGCATGGATGGTGACATTGCCCCCTTGCTTGATATTTACGAAGTGGCAAAAAAATACGATATTCTCTTAATGGTGGATGACGCGCACGGCGAAGGAGTCCTCGGCAAAGGCGGACGCGGCATTGTGGATCATTTCGGACTGCACGGCAAAGTGGACGTTGAAGTTGGCACGATGTCGAAGGCATTTGGCGTGATGGGCGGCATCGTCGCGGGCAATGCGGTCATCATTGACTGGTTACGTCAGCGCGGACGCCCGTTCCTCTTTTCGTCCGCCATGACCGTTCCAGATGCGGCGGCATGTCTCGCGGCGGTGGATATCCTCGAAGACTCCACGCAACTGGTGGATAAACTTTGGGATAACGCCAAATACTTCAAAGCCGAAATGAAGACGCTTGGATTCAACACCGGCGTCACCGAAACCCCCATCACTCCCGTCATGCTCGGCGAAGCGCCGCTCGCGCAGCAATTCAGCCGCGAGTTATTTGACATGGGCATCTTCGCCATGGCGCTTGGATTCCCAACCGTGCCGCAAGGCAAAGCAAGGATCCGCGTGATGATCTCCGCCGCACATTCAAAGGATGACCTCAATAAAGGACTGGAGGCATTCAAGAGCGTGGGAAAAAAATTGGGCGTGATTTAGAAGAGAGTAAAAAGTGAGAAGCGAAGGTTACGCCATTACTTCTCACTTTTTACATCTCACCTTTCCCATTATAATTTCGCAATATGACCACCCCAGCCGCTCACACTATAAATCGAAATCAGTCAGTGGATGCATTTCGCCTGCTTGCCGCTTTGTGCATCATCATCTTGCATCTGGAATATCCCGCCTTGCCGGGAAATATTGTCGTTGGCATCCGCTTATTAAGCCGCTGGGCCATCCCCTTCTTTTTCATCATCAGCGGATATTATTTCGCCGCCCAAAATGCGGATGCGAAAAAGCTGAACATACAACAAATGGTCGGGCGGTTGATCTGGGTCTTCCTGCTCTGGTCGCTCATTTATGCACCGGTGATCGCAGACCAGCATGACCTCAAAACTGTATTCCAGCGCTTCTTTTCCCCAAACTTTATTTATTCTGGAGACTTTCTCCACCTCTGGTTCATTTCATCTCTTGTCTTCGGTTAT
>DYDH01000140.1 GCA_020717985.1 Herpetosiphon sp.
ATTTCGCAGCTTTCCCACGGCACCGCCAGCGCGATGGCGCTCATTCATCTTGCATTTCTCACGGGACACATTGGACGCGATGGCACGGGATTAAATCCACTGCGCGGACAAAACAATGTGCAGGGCGCGAGCGACATGGGATGTATGCCTTTCCATTACCCAGGCTACATGCGCGTGGACGATGAAGTCAACGCAGCCAAATGGGAAAAAACATGGCATATCGAAGCGGGCGGACTCTCGCGCAAATTGGGTTTGACCACTACTGAAATTCTCAGTCACGCGCACGAAGGCGGCATCCGCGCGTTGTACATCATGGGCGAGAATCCGATGATGTCTGAGCCGAATTTGAATGAAACGCGCAAGCACATGGAACAACTTGAATTCCTCGTTTCGCAGGATATTTTCCTCAACGAGTCTGCCGCCTTTGCTGATGTGTTTCTACCCGCCACGCCCTTTGCTGAAAAAGATGGGACATTTTCCAACACTGACCGCCGTGTGCAGAGAGTCCGCGCCGCTCATGCCCCGCGTGGATTGGCGCGAGTCGACTGGCAGATCATCTGCGACTTAGCCCTGCGCCTCGAGTCTCGCCTTGGTCTTGATTCGGCTTACTGGCAGTATTCCCACCCCGAGGAAATTCTGGGTGAGATGGCGAGCGTCAATCCAGATTATGCAGGCGTGACCTACGAACGCATTGATAAAATTGGCTTGATCTATCCTGTGCCTGACCTGACTCACCCTGGCACGCCGACCCTCTTCACCGAATCCTTTCCGCGCGGACGTGGAAAATTTCATCCGTTGGATTACGTCCCCGCGATGGAATCTGTGGATGATGAATATCCTTTCATCCTGACCACGGGACGCGTGCTCGAACATTGGCATGGCGGCTCGATGACTCGCAACTCATCACTCAACGATGCCTATCCCGAAGCCCGCGCCGAGATTCATCCAGCCGACGCCGACATCCACGGCATTCGAAACGGCGACCCACTTCGGGTCAAGTCAAGACGCGGAGAGGTTATTCTGCGCGCAACAGTCACAGAGAAAACAACCGTCGGAGTAGTCTTCATCCCTTTCCATTTCGCCGAGGCTGCCGCAAATCTATTGACCAACGATGCGCTCGATCCGCAGGCGAAAATTCCCGAATTCAAAGCCTGCGCGGTGCAGGTCTTTCCTGCGCGGGAGAATGATCTGGCGAATCCTGAGATAGTGTTGGCGCGAGGGAGATATTAATGGCTGTCTTGCCAAATCCAATTTACGTTGGTATACTGCCAACCATTATGAATATGAATTCAGCGTTTGCGCACAAGCACCATGTTCACCATCACATCCCTGCAAGACCGGGAGATTCTTTGCGCGTACCTGAATCAACTTAACAGGATAATGTGCTTTGTTTCATCACCCCGGTCATTGACTGGGGTTTTTCTTTATATCCATCATTTCACCATAAGGATCGTTTATGTTCTCACAACAAAATGTTCGACTCTCTCTTCCATCCAAGGGCCGCCTCGAAACTGGCGCGCTGGAATTCCTTTCTGAAGCCGGCTTGCATGTCTTCAAGCCCAATCCGCGCCAATATTTGGCAGACCTACCCGCATTGCCGGATTTGAGAGTTATCTTTCAACGTCCAGGTGATATTGTCGTTAGTGTGCGGCAGGGGAGTATTGATTTTGGCATTACCGGGTTGGATATGATCGAAGAAAAGGGCGGACATGATGATATCCTCATCCTGCACGATGCGCTTGGCTTTGGAAGCTGTGCGCTGAAATTGGCTGTCCCAGAAAATTGGAAAACAGTGACGGACATCGCATCGCTCAAGGAGTATGCCGCTACCCTTGAAAGTAATTTACGCGTAGCCACTAAATTCCCGTTTCTGACTGAACGCTTTCTTAATCAACATAACATAGCCCATTCGCTGATCTCCGCGGAAGGTACGCTTGAAAGCGCGCCCACCATTGGCTATGCCGATATGATCTCTGACCTCGTGTCTTCCGGCCAAACTTTATTGGATAACCGCCTGCGCCCGTTGACCGACGGCGTCATCCAGCGTTCACAGGCCGTGTTAATCGCGAATCGCAAAGCATTGCAAACCCGCCCTGAGGTGCTTGAGATGGCGCGCCGCCTGCTTGAATACATTGAAGCCCACATGCGCGCCAAGGATAACGTGCTGGTCATTGCCAACATGCGCGGCGAAAATCCACAGGTGATAGCACAAAAAATATTTACACAAACTTCAGTGGGCGGCTTGCAAGGGCCGACCATCAGCCCGCTCGGTGTGCGGGACGGGACGCCCAATTGGTACGCGGTTACAGTTGTCGTGCGACGCGATCATTTGCCGCAAGCCATTTCTGAATTGCGTCTCATTGGCGGCAGCGGCATCATCGTTTCGCCCATCACTTATATTTTTGAAGAAGAGCCGCCGCGTTATAAGGCGATGCTGACCGCATTAAATGGATGATGAAACCCACGCCTCTTTTCCTAAAGCTCAAACCTGATTCTGTTTCAATGGAATTAATCCGCTCGACGAGGAGTCGCCCATGAAAATCCGTCAACACTTGGAATCTCTTCCGCCATACACGCCAATCGAACCCTTTGAAGTTTTATCGGCGCGGCTGGGACGAAGTCCAGACCAGATCGTCAAATTGGATGCCAACGAGAATCCCTACGGACCATTGACCGCGGTGCGTGAAGCCTTGGGAAGTATGCAGTTCCCGCATATTTATCCCGACCCTGAAAGCCGCATACTGCGGAAGTCGCTGGCAAAGTTTACGCAAGTCCCCGAAGAATATCTGCTTGCAGGCTCGGGCGCTGATGAATTGCTCGATCTGCTCATGCGCGTTTTCCTTGAGCCGAATGATTGCATCCTTTCCTGTCCACCGACCTTTGGCATGTACCCCTTTGATGCAGACCTCAATGCGGCGCGCTGTATCGAAGTCCCTCGCCGCGCAGATTTTTCACTGGATATGGAATCCATCCGCAGTGCAGTGGAAACTTATCGTCCGAAACTTTTCTTTATTACATCGCCGAATAATCCGGATGGTTCAGTTCTTGATGCGAAAACGATTGACGCATTGTTGGAGTTGCCCACTCTGGTTGTATTGGACGAAGCCTACATTGAATTTGCGGGCGAAAACCTTGGTGCCAATTTAAGCCGCATTCGTGAAGTCTCTGCGCGGGAAAATTTGGTGGTTCTCAGAACATTCAGCAAATGGGCGGGACTGGCTGGACTGCGAATCGGATATGGTGCGTTTCCGCTCTGGCTGATGCCGATTTTGTGGAAATCCAAACAGCCGTACAATGTCAATGTTGCGGCGAGTGTTGCGGCGCAAGTCTCTCTGGAGCATACGGATGAACTGGCAAAGGTGGTTGAGCTTTTGAAAAGCGAACGGACCAGGCTATTGGCAGAGTTGCGGAAAATTCCGTATTTGAAACCCTATCCCACCCAATCCAATTTTATTTTATGTCAGGTCGTTGACCAGGATGCCGCCGAACTCAAGGCGCAGCTTGCGCAAAAGCATGGAGTCTTTATCCGTTATTTTAACAAGCCCGGATTGCGCGATCATATCCGCATCAGCGTGGGCAGACCACAGGATACGGATGCGTTATTAAGTGCGTTGAAAAGGTTGAAGGTTTAAGGTTAAAAGTTACACTCTGACCTGCGACTTGCAACTTGCAATCCAAAGGAGCAAACATGCGAACTGCTGAAATATCACGTCAAACGAATGAGACGCAAATTACAATCAAGTTGAATTTGGATGGAAGTGGAAAACATGAAATCTCCACCGAGATCGGATTTCTCGATCACATGTTGACCCATCTTGCTGTGCATGGATTATTTGATCTCACTGTGCAGGCAAAAGGCGATTTGCACATTGATGTCCATCATACCGTTGAGGATGTTGCGCTGGCGCTGGGTCAAGCCTTTGATAAGGCGCTCGGTGACCGCAAGGGCATTGTTCGCATGGGAGATTGTTTCGCACCGATGGATGAAACACTGGCGCATGTCGCCCTGGATCTGTCGGGACGTCCGTATGCTGTAATTCAAGCGGAGTGGCATACGCCTTATGTTGGTAATATCCCTTCCACACTATTTCCGCATTTCTTTGAGTCTTTTGCGGTGACGGCGCGCTGTAATTTACATGCGCGTATTTTGTATGGACGCGACGACCATCATCAAGCCGAGGCGCTTTTCAAAGCTTGGGCGCGTGCGCTGGATTTGGTGACGCAATTGGATCCACGCCGCGCGGGAGTGATCCCATCCACGAAAGGGACATTATAAAAGGATGAATAATGAGGGATGAAGGATGAAAATAAATGATGTCATTTTGATTGATGCCGGCACTGGAAATCTCCGTTCTGTGCAAAAGGCATTGGAAAGTATTGGCGCGAATGTATTACGCACCGATGACCCGAATAAAGTTCTAATTGCCAAACAAGTTGTATTGCCAGGCGTTGGCGCGTTCGGTGATTTTATGTCTGGTTTGCGCACGCGTGGGTTGGAGTCTGCGATTAAAGAAGTTGTAGTGCGCGGAGTCCCTTTGCTTGGGATTTGCGTGGGGATGCAAGCCTTGTTTGAGGTTGGCGAGGAGATGGGCGAGCATGCGGGACTTGGACTATTACCCGGGCGCGTTGGGCGCTTTGCAGAGTCGCTGTCAGTGAAGATTCCGCATACGGGTTGGAATCAGCTCACAGTTAAACCGGATGCGCTGTTATTTGATCAGGTTAATGATGGGGCGTATGTTTATTTCAATCACTCGTATTACTGTCAGCCGTGGAATTCATCCGATGTGATCGCGACAACAGAATACGGCTTGCAATATGCGTGTGCGGTGCAGCGTGATAAGATATTCGGCGTGCAATTTCATCCAGAGAAAAGCCAGACGGTGGGCTTGAAAATATTAAAAAACTTTTTGGAGGCGGTATGAATTTTACGATCTTTCCTGCAATTGATTTGCGCGGCGGCAAAGTGGTGCGTTTGAAGGAAGGCGACCCTGCGCGCATGAAGGCTTATGGCGATGACCCCGCCGAGATGGCGCGGCGTTGGCTGACGATGGGCGCAAAGTGGCTGCACGTGGTCAACCTCGATGGCGCGTTCGGTGAGGGAGATGGCGCGAATCAAAGTGCGCTTGTTTCCATCTTGAAGACTGCAAAGGAATTTGGCGCAGCCGTGCAATTTGGCGGCGGACTGCGTTCGTTGGATTCTGTGACGCGGGCTTTGAATTTGGGTGTGAGTCGCATTGTGCTTGGTACTGTTTCGGTTGAACAGCCTGATGTGGTTGTGAGCGCATTGGAAAATTTTGGCGTGGAAAAAATTGCCATTGGAATTGATGCGCGCGATGGAGTGGTGCGTGTACGCGGATGGCAGTCGGATGGCGGGATTTCCGCGCAAGACCTCGCGCTTCACATGCGGATACTTGGGCTGCGTACTGTCATCTTTACAGATGTCAGCCGTGACGGCATGGGACATGGGCTGAATATTCCCGCGACGCGCGTGCTGGCGGATATCAGCGGTTTGGATGTGATCGCTTCGGGCGGTGTGCATACGTTGGACGATGTGTTGGCGGCGAAAGAGGCTGGCTTGGCTGGCGCGATCATTGGCAGCGCCTTGTATGAAGGGACGATCGAGTTAGCGGATTGCCTGCGGCAAAGCGAATAAACGGATGAAGCAAACGGGGCTTCGACAGAAGAGGAATTTTTATGTTAGCAAAACGAATCATTCCCTGTCTTGATATCAAAGATGGGCGCGTGGTGAAAGGCGTGAACTTTGTCAACCTGCGCGATGCGGGCGACCCTGTGGAGCAGGCGCGGCTTTACGACGCACAAGGCGCGGATGAGTTGGTCTTTCTCGATATTTCTGCCACACACGAGGGACGCAAGACCACGCTGGAATTGGTAAGCCGTGTGGCAGAGACGGTCTTCATGCCGCTGGCGGTTGGCGGCGGAATCCGCGAAGTGGACGATATGCGGAACCTCCTGCTCGCGGGTGCAGACAAGGTCAGTGTTAACTCGGCGGCGGTCAAGCGCCCTGAGTTATTGTCAGAAGGCGCGATGCGCTTCGGGGCGCAGTGTATCGTGCTGGCTATTGACGCGCGCAGAAAAGGCTCCAGTTGGGAAGTCTATGTCAACGGCGGACGCGCGCCAACGGGTATTGATGCAGTCGAGTGGGCTGTGCGCGGCGTTCAACTTGGCGCGGGAGAAATCCTGTTGACAAGCATGGACTCTGACGGAACGCTTGCAGGCTATGATATTGCGCTGACTCGTCGAATCTCAGAATCCGTCTCCGTGCCGGTCATTGCTTCGGGCGGAGCGGGTCTTCCGTCTCATTTTGCGGAGGTGCTGACAGAGGGCAAAGCCGATGCGGCATTGGCGGCATCGCTTTTCCACGATGGGAAGTTGTTGATCCCTGAGTTGAAGCGAGAATTGCAATCGTTGAATGTGCCTGTGCGAATTGAAAGGATATGAAAAGGATGAATTATGAACGATGAAGAAATGAAATTATTATCTCAAATTAAATACGACATTAACGGACTTATCCCCGCCATTGTGCAGGATGTGAATACAGATGAAGTGTTGATGCTGGCCTATATGAACGCTGAGTCATTGCGATTGACAATTGAATCAGGTGAGACGTGGTTCTGGTCACGCAGCCGTGCGGAGTTGTGGCACAAGGGCGCGACATCAGGAAATATTCAACGCGTGGCCGAAGTCCGCGTGGATTGTGATGCGGATACTTTATTGGTTTTGGTTAATCCCGCGGGTCCAGCCTGCCATACGGGGAATCAAACTTGTTTTTATCGTGAATTGGAAAAACTTTATTAACCACGAAGGTACACAAAGGGTCACGAAGGTTTTCCTTTGTGTACCTTCGTGACCCTTTGTGGTAATTATATTGGAGAATCAAAATGAGCATTCAATGGTTGTTTGAAGTTATCGAAAATAGAAAACAAAACCCTTCTGAAAAATCGTATACCTCAAGTCTCTTCGCCGAAGGCTTGCCGAAGATCGCGCAAAAGGTTGGTGAGGAAGGGACGGAAGTTGTCGTGGCGGCGCTGGCGCAGGAGGATCAACGTCTCATCGAAGAAGTCGCCGACTTGACCTATCACACGCTCGTCCTGTTATCTGCGCGCGGATTGACTCCCGCCGATGTGGTTGCTGAATTGGAGAAGCGTCATAAATGAAAAAAGTGATTCTGCTCGATATTGACGGTGTTCTCGTCCATCATGGTGGATACCGCGCCGCGCTGCACGCCACGTTGAATCATTTTGCCAGTCTGATGGGACTATCCAATTTTGATTTTCCAGAAGAAAAACTGGCTGAATTGGAAAAACACGGGATTTTTAGCGAGTGGGATATGGTTCCGCTGCTGCTGGCGACATTGTGGAATGATATTCTTTCCCATCGAGCCGACTTGAATTTGCCTGCCGATTTATTCTCTGCCGCAGTGATGATCGGTCACAACGCCAATGGATACATACCGCGCGAACTCGTCATCCCTGAGTTTGAATTCATCGCAGGTCAATATCCCGCAGAAGCCGCTTTGCAGCACGGATGCTTTCCGTTTATCCCCATGGATTTGCGGGTAAATATCCTGAGCCAATCGCGGAATATCAAGTTGTCACAGACGATGCGCTTATTTCAGCATTATTCGCTGGGCAGCCGTGTGTTTAGCGAGACATACAATATGCCTGTGGAAGTGGAAACGGAATCGTTTTTACAGCATGATCGGTCGAATATCAATCACGAGGTACGTTCAAAATTGCTCCAGCCGCATATTCATCTGGCTGGGCTGACAGCGCGCCCCTCTGCGCCGCCGCGTGAAGTGGATGATTCGCATTTTGGATATGCTCCCGAAGCGGAAATCGCATTGGAGTTGGTGGGGCTTGCTGACATTCCCCTGATCGCTTTTGGAAAGTTGGAATATCTCGCCGCGCAGCGCGGACTTGACCCGGGCGCTTTACTCAAACCGTCACCTGTCCACGCTTTGGCGGCGACTGCCGCAGCCCTGACTGGCGACGAATGGGCTGGTTTACAGTCCGCCGCTGATTGGTTTCAGACGGGCAAACTCAATGGAGTTTTTTCAACCCTGCCGCGTGAATTTGAATTATTCGTTGTCGAAGATACGATGGGCGGGATTCGGTCCACACAGGCGGCGGGGGAAATCCTTCGCCAAAACGGATTCGACATAACCACTCATACGCTTGGTTTGACTTCCGGCAGCGCCTCCAAAGTTGAAGCGTTTAGCTTGGCAGGCATTCGTCATTTTGAAAATTGGGAAACATTGATCGCTGAATTGGGGCTCTAATTCTGGCAAGGCGGAAAATCCATAAGGATGAACATATTTAACACAAGGTCAAAAATTCACAGGCTTTTTGACCTTGTGCCCCTTGTAGTTAGTCGCAGAATTAAACACTCCCCCTGAATACCTTACACTTTAAAAATCGGGACGCTGATTCGCGCTGAAAACGCAGATTTTTCTTTTGAATAAGCGAAAACCGGCGTTCTTCTGCGTCCCAAAATCAATCTGTAAGGTAATCAGACACTCCCCATACTTTATTAATACTTCACGAAAGGACATTCGTAGTTGCGACTTTAGTCGCCTTTTATAATGCGCTGTGTAATGATATTAATCCTTGTCGAAACCTTTTGCGAGAGAATCGATCATGTCAGATTCAATGCCAATATCTTCAAGGAATGACCTGTTGTTCACTGCCAGGTCTATCAGCGGTTGTGCCCGTTCGGTATTCGAAGCGGACGTTGATTCTTTCCAGTCAACGACCTCCAATTGCCCTGACCAGATCTTTTTTGCGTCTTTGGAGAAAATGCACAACTGCCCGGTTTCATCCACCATAATGGCTGTGGTGGCAGAGTTGTAAATGTTGTAAAACATATTATCCTCCTGTGCGCGGTGGGGTTAATTTGTTAAAAGCCTCAATGGCTGATTGTATTTTGGACGGGTCCACTGCCGCGGCAAATGCTGCCGCGCGGGTGTTTGCCGCCTCTGTCTTGTTATTTGCATCCTGCACTTGCTGGTTGAGTTGATCTGTCCCGGCAGACCCAATTTGTAATCCGAAAAAGGCGCCGACCAGGGTGCCCAGGACTGTTAAAAACGGCGATACAATTACCGCTACAGTTTGGGCGTCTTGGAATCCGCGCAGTGTGAGCCAGGCAAGGGTCATGGCTAGGATTACCACGATCGCAAGCCCGATCACGCCAAGGTAGAAAGCATACTTTATGCGGACTATTTCGATGGATGGTTTATCGGTGGTTACGCTTTTTGGGGTGGGGGTTGCTTCTGCTGCGGGTTCGGGAGTATTTTCTTCTGCGGCAGCAGGGTCAGGTTCGGGTGTTTCATTAACTTTTGGTTTTGGCTTTGGCGTTGCCATGTCGGCCTCCTTTATTATAATTATTATACAATTCGATTTTTCTGGATTCAAGTCAAGTACACTAAAATTGCCAGATGAAAAGGAAATAATATGACGAACATTGAACAACAGAATGAGTTTCTATACAAAATGTCCAGACACATGCGCATGGAACTGGCCGAGGTGCGGAAGTATGTGAATGACCTGTACAGCATCGAGGAGTTGGAGGATTATATTGGCGTGAAGGATTCCCCGATTGAATACATTCAGGCGGCGCTCATTCCGCTGGTGGCGCAGGTAAATGACTTTCAAGATTACGCTGAAACTGTGACAGGCAGGATGGAACTGGATTTGCAGGATGTGGATATCTCCGCTGTGCTGGATGGTGTGATGACCATCGCCGATCAATTGATGGAGACCAAATCAGGTGTCACGCTCGAAGAAGATGTTGCGGAAAACCTGCCAACTGTCGAAGCCGACCCGACCCGCCTTTCACAGGTGTTGTTGAATTTGATCCATAACGCGGTCAAATTTACCGACAGGGGACATATCACCATCCGCGTTTCGCGCGAACCGAATAATGTTTTGTTCGAGGTCCGCGATACCGGGATCGGGATCGCCGAAGAGAATCAGGAACTGGTCTTCGAGCCGTTTGAAACCATCCTTGAAGATAAGAACGACCCGCGCCTCGGCTTTGGGCTTGGACTAAAGATCGTCGAGCACATCATTGACCTGCACGATGGCGAGACCTGGTTCGAGAGCAAGGCAGAGATCGGCAGTTCGTTCTTTTTTACGATTCCTGTGTAGGGAATAGGAATTAGGTAATTGGGATAATGATAAAGTTCCCGCCAACTGGCGGGAACTTTATCATTTATTGAAAACCTGTCAGGTCTTGTTTTACAAATCCAAATCTGGCAGGTTCACCCTAAAGGGTACACGTCATCGTGACCTGAGTCGACCATAACCCATGAACGCACCGAGATTCGAGTCAGACATGGTTCTTTGGAAACCTGCCAGATATTCACTCCCTTGAGCGCCTATCCAGCACGGACTACTGCACTTATTCCACAAAAAGACTGTTGCTTAACCATAATGCAGCCAAAAGATAATGATCTGATTCGGGCTTTGTCTTTTGTGCGGCGAGCGTAGTTGCCAATTTATCGAAGTCCGGTGTATCTTCACCCTGGACAAAGCCTAGACGTGCTTCATGCCAGTCCCATGTTTCAGGTATGGGAATATTCGCTTCTCGTGCCGCATTCGAGAGTGTCTCAATGATCTCGTGTTGTTTTTCAGCCCACAAACAAATGATTGCTGTTGCGAGTTGATCATTGATTTTGAATTCTTTAATAACCTGCATTTTTGCGATATGAGGCGGAATGCTTTGGAATGAGCGAAATCCATTCATGTGGATCGTCTTCTTGAGGATATCCAACGCGAATTTATTTAATTCCGGGGAAGCCTTTGGATAATAACTTAGCGCATCTGCAACGACCAGATGACGATACTCGTCATCCATCATTTCATTGACCGCAATCCATTGAAGTACATTTGTTTCTGTCATATATTTCTCCTTTTACACTTCATAAAAATCTTTACTCTTCCCATACCGAATGATATGCCCCAATCGACTCAAAATATTCCACCATGCGTTTATAAAACCCATGACTTGTGATCGTGGCGCTGTCACCGATGACGATCAACTTGCGGCGGGCGCGGGTCAGGGCGACGTTCATGCGCCGCGTGTCGGCGAGGAAGCCAACTTCACCTTCACGGTTCGAGCGGACAAGGCTGACGATCACGGCTTCTTTCTCGCGTCCCTGAAAACCATCCACGCTGTCTATTTCGATTTCAGATTCACCCAGCATCTCACGCAGCAAGCGCACTTGCGCCGAGTAGGGGCTGATGACGGCGATCATGCTTGGGCTTACGCCAGCCTCGATCAATGCATTCACTTTTTTGACCACCAGTTCCGCTTCGAGTGGATTGAAGCGGCTGTCGCCATTCGGTTCCTGCTCTTCATCGTAACTTGCGCCAGCAGTATCAATGAAGTTCACGGGGCAAGTTGTCAGCGGGGAAGATGTCACAGCGGGCAGGTCCGCTAACAGGGCGGTGCGAACCGTCTCATCGGCTTGTAAACTGTTCTCGTAGAAGACATCCGAAGAAAAAGACATGATGTCCGAGTGCATCCGATATTGAACATCCAAACGGCGCGAGATCTTTGTGCCGATGCTTGAAAGCAGGCGTTCCATCAGGCTGGTGTCAAATCCCTCTTTGGCGGCTTCGGTTGAAATGACCGTCGGCGGCAGTTGAAAGTGATCGCCCGCGAGCACGAGTCGATTCGCATATTGAAGCGGAATCCACGCGGCAGGCTCGGTGCTCTGGCTGGCTTCGTCCATGATGCACCAATCGAAAATGCGCCCATGCAAAATTTCATCGTCCAGCCCGGTGGACGTGGCGCACACAATGCGCGCTGAGTTCAGTACGCGCTCGACCACGCCTTCTTCGATCTGACGCGCCTCGCGCAGCATATCCTTTGCCTGCTGACGGATCGCCTCGCGCGCGCCCGGCTCAGGTTTTGCGCGAGTGTATTTGAATGACTGATCTTTCAATGCGTGCGCGTCACGGGTGAGCTTGCGCGCGATCTTGAAATCGGGATGTTTCTCGACCAGCAGGTCGAGCGTGTGCTCGCGCAGCTCAGGCGACACGCGCGCGGGATGCCCAAGGCGGATGGCGTTCTCGCCCGCATCGAG
>DYDH01000141.1 GCA_020717985.1 Herpetosiphon sp.
AAAGGGTTTTTGCAGTAGACTCATAAATAGAATCTAAAAAGCGTTGGGATTTTTTCCAGCGCTTTTTTTGGTGCGCCCAGCGAGGGTGTTGTCGTGAGGCTTGGAGTGCCAAGAGAACGAGCGGCGCTTGGAGCAGTTGGCACAAGTTCCTGGCGAATGCCCCATAGTTCCATAATACATGAAGCCCTGAACAACGCCTTTTGGCGAAGCGCAGAGCTTGAAGGTATTACCGAACGATACAACCAATTACGTTATTCTCATTGAACCGTCTGCGAAGCGTGCGGACCCGTATGTCCGGTGGTGTGAGAGGGAGCGGTTAGCCACCGCTCCCTACTCGATTTTATGCAGGTTCTGGTTAATTGTTATTCACATCATTGTCATTGCCGATGACAATATTGGAGCCACTAACGTTGCCGTGGATGTTGATGGTGGTGTTGGCCTGCTTCGGCTTGGTTGGTTTTTTCGGAGCGGGCTGCTTGACCACCGGCGCTGATCCGTCTACTGAAAGCGGCTGTGCCTTGACTTGACTGGCGCGCAGGTCGAGGCTTTTCATTAATTTGAACATGCCGCTTTCTGTGAACAAATCCACCCACTGGTAGGTTCTGATTCTATAGGGCAGTTCACATTCCTCGAGGCGGGCTGGGATGAGGAAAATGCGTCCGTCTGGCATCTCCAGTGCGCGGTCAAGGGCGAGGCGGATCTCCTTTTGGACATAACCCTCCTTGTCCACAGATTTCTTTGAGAGGCAAAGCAGAATGACATCCGAGTCGTCCAGCGCCTTGTTGATCTCAAGGTTCCAATCCTGACCGGGCAGGAGATTTTCAGAATCCAGCCAGGGGTCGGCTCCGCGTTGGACAAGCAGGTTGTATAAATTTTTCACTTCGGCTTTATCGCCTGATGAATGACAGAGGAAAACTTTGAGGGGTTTCATGGCTTGGCCTCCCGGTGGGTAAATTATGCGTCAGTTTGAATGTCCGAAATAATTTTAGGACGATTATACCGCTTACGCAACTCTTACACTGTCCACGCCTTACGAGTGATAAAATTGACAAAGATAGGTCAAAAAGTAAACACGCAGGCACGTTTCCCCATGCTACCTCCCAATATGCTCCCCGACTTCCGCGTTCGTCAACGAGATTATTTACTCGAAATCTCGCGTTTGCTCACTCAGGAATTGGATCTTGAGAAATTGCTGGCGCGCATTTTGCGCGTCTCGATTGAAATGCTGGCGGGGCAGGCGGGACTGATCGCGCTCAAACAACCCGACGGCTGGCGCGTATCTGCCGCGCATGGGATTGCGCCCGCGTTTTTAAGCTATCTTACGCCATTGCTTGCTGAAGAGGTCGTGAGCGAGTTGGATGTGCGCGAATTGAATCGCATGTTAAAGGAACTGACCTACACCGCCAGCATGGGATTGCTCAATGGCACAGGACTGCCTCTCGCCGCACATGGTCAGGTCATTGGTGTGATCTTTATCTTTCGCAACTATGCCGATCTGTTCACACCCAATGACCGCGTGTTGCTGCAATCTTTTGCGGACCAGGCCGCAATCGCAGTTTTCAATGCTCAACTTTATGGCGAAGTCTCCTACGAGAAGCAGCGTCTTGATGCGCTTCTTGACTCTGCCGCGGATGGCATTCTCATTCTGAATGCCGAGCAGGTAGTGGAAAGATGCAACCCGGCCTTCGAGAAACTTTACGGTCTTACACGCGAGGAAATCGTCGGCAGGAAGCATGGCGAGATCATTCACTGGAAGAAAGAGCCACAAGGGACAACGCTTGAAGAATCGGTTGTCAGTGGATGGCCGCTCACGCCGAACGCAACGTTATATGTGGAAGGCGATATCGAAAGACCATTTCCTCCTCATCTGCCTGTGGGTATTACCTACGCGCCTTTGCTTTCAAGTGAGAATAAATTGCGCAATATATTTGTCAGTGTGCGCGATATTACACACTTTAGAAACGCGGATGAGATCAAGGCAACCTTCATTTCCATTGTGAGCCATGAACTGCGGACGCCGGTTGCGCTGATCAAGGGTTACGCATCCACTTTGCGGCGCGATGATGCAAAATGGGACAAAGCCACCATCAGCGATTCGCTGGCGGTCATCGAAGAGGAAGCCGATCGTTTATCGAAGATGATCGACGATCTACTGGACGCCTCACGTTTGCAAGCGGGAGGCTTGAGCTTGAACCAGGCCGATGTCGCCATACCCAGCCTGGCGTTACGCGTGACCGCGCGCTTTTCGTCGCAGTCTCCAAAGCATCAGCTTGTTACCGATTTCCCGCAGAATTTCCCAGTCATCATTGGGGATGAAACCCGCATCGAGCAGGTGCTGTCCAACCTGGTTTCAAACGCCATCAAATATACGCCCAAAGGCGAAATAAAGATCAGCGGCACGGCGCGGCCTGAGCAGGTCATTATCTGCGTGAGCGACGAAGGCTCCGGAATCGAAGCCAAGGACCTGCCGCACATTTTTGACCGTTTCTATCGTTCGACGAATGCAGTCAAGCAGACGAAAGGCGCGGGACTGGGACTCTACCTTGCGCGCGCAATTGTCGAAGCGCACGGCGGCCGCATGTGGGCCGATCCCAAGCCTGATTCTGGCGCGAGGATATGTTTCTCCCTTCCGCGTTAAACCAGATGGTAAAATAACGCACTATTCATAATCCATAAATCGTAAATCTAAAACCGTAAATCCAAAATCAAGAATCGGAAATCAACCAATGCCACAAACACAAATCTCGTGCCCGCGCTGTAGACAAACGATTGCAGCCAACGTTGAACAACTTTTCGACGTGACCCATGAACCCGCCTCCAAACAGCGCCTGCTGAGCGGACAATCAAACCGCGCGATGTGTCCGCACTGCGGATATGACGGACGCCTTGCAACTCCTGTCGTGTATCATGACAACGAAAAGGAATTGTTGCTGACATTCTTTCCGCCTGAATTGGGATTACCTCTCAACGAACAGGAAAGAATGATCGGTCCATTGATCAAACAGGTGGTGGATAGATTGCCGCCTGAAAAACGCAAAGGTTATTTATTCAATCCAGTAGCTAATTTCACCTATGAATCAATGATCGAAACCATTCTTAACAAGGACGGCATTTCCTCCGAGATGATCAAGGCACAGCAGGAACGGGTGGTGCTGGTCGAGAAATTGCTCCAGATGACCTCGCCGGATGCGCGCCTTGAATTGATCAAACAAAACGAGAAGATCATTGATGAGCAGTTCTTTGGCATGTTCAGCCGTATCGCGCAAAGCGTAATGCAAGGCGGACAAGAATCTGTTGCACGTTCCCTGATCGAACTGCAAAAACAATTATTGGATGAAACGGCGTTTGGACGCCAGCTTAAGGAATCTGTCGGCGAAATGGAAGCCGCGACAAAGGTTTTGCAGGAAGCTGGCAGAAGCCTGACCCGTGAAAAGTTGCTGGACTTTGTGATCGAAGCCAAGAGCGAGGCACGCATCCGCGCTTATGTCTCATTGGCGCGCGGCGGCATGGACTATACCTTCTTCCAGAATTTGACCGAGAAGATCGAGAAAGCCGAAGGCGAGGAAAAAGCCCGCCTCGAATCGATCCGCGAGAAAGTGCTGGGCTTCGTGGCCGATGTGGACAAACAAATGGAAGCGCGCTTGAAGCAGGCGCAGGATTTCGTCGAGTCTATTTTGGCGCAGGATGATGTGGCGAAGGCTACGCAGGAAAATCTCGAAGGTTTCAGTCAGGATGCCGCAGAAGTTGTCAACCAGATGCTGCGTCAGGCTTCTGAAAAGAACGATTACGCCCGCATGGGTAAATTGCAAAAGATGGTGCAGGTCTTGCAGGAAGCCAGTGCGCCCCCGCCTGAGGTGGCATTTATCGAGCAGTTATTGCAAGCGCCTGATGGCGCGGCACTGGATAAAATGCTTACCGAAAACGATGCGATGATAAACCAGGAATTTGTAGATGCCCTGAGCGGACTGGTCACTCAAATGGAAACGCAGGGCGGCGAAAATCCCGAAGCGAAAGACATGGCAGGCAAACTCAGCGAGATTTACAAGGTTGTGTTGAAGCGTGTGATGAAGAAGAATATGGGGTAGAGAAGTAAGAGAAGTAAAAAGTGACAGTCACCTTTAAGGTGACTGTCACTTTTTTATCTGGTGGATTTTCCTGCAATTTGCTTAAGCGCAAAGACGGATCCTTCACAAGCAATTACAATTTTCGACATGAAACTTCAAACCCGATTTATCCCTTTTATTGCCCTCGCTATTTTGGCGTTAATCTTCGCCATGTGGGCGGGCTTGATTCGTCTTGGCTGGTTATTACCATCCATTCCCAATCTTGCGCTGGCACACGGTCCATTGATGATCTGCGGTTTTCTTGGCGTACTCATTCCGCTTGAACGCGCAGTAGCCATCCGCCAAAAATGGATGTTCTTCGTACCACTTTTCTCAGGTCTCGGTTGGGTCAGTTTATTCTTTGCACCATTTCTCAGCGGCATTTTATTCACGCTCGGCAGCCTCGGCACACTCGCCATTCTCGGTGTGATGGTGAAACGCGAACCGCACAGCCACACCGTCACCATGGCATTCGGTGCGCTGGCATGGGTCATCGGAAATATTTTGTGGATGATCGGCTTCCCTATTTTTCAAATCGTATTTTGGTGGATGTCCTTCCTGATTCTGACGATAGGCGGAGAACGCCTCGAACTTAACCGAGTCCTGCGCCCTGCACCCAGGCAGATTCTCGTCTTTGGTATTTTCGCTTCCATGCTTTTTGTCGGCACGCTCCTTGCGACATTCAACCTTAACTGGGGCGCGCGCCTGAGCGGACTCGCCATGCTGACATTGGCATTCTGGTTCGTGAAAAATGATTTATCCACGCGCAACATCCGCCACCCCAATCCGCTCACTCGTTATATCGCCATTTGCCTTTTCAGCGGATTTATTTGGCTTGGCATCGGCGGACTTGTTCATTTATATTTTGGCGCGCTGTACGCAGGTCCGCTTTATGACGCGGCTTTGCATACGGTATTCGTTGGCTTTATCATTTCGATGATCTTCGGTCACGCCCCGATTATTTTTCCTGCCATTCTTGGCGCGCCTGTAAATTTTTCCCGCGCTTTTTATGGGCATCTCGTTCTTCTGCATCTCTCGCTCATCCTCCGCATCACAGGCGATTTGACCAATTTGGTTGCCGTCCGCAAATGGGGTGGATTGCTTAATGAAGTCGCAATTGTGCTATTCTTGGGGATGACGATTTACTCCATTCTGAAAGGTAAAAAGTAACCATGCCACAACTCACTCGCTGGTTTATCAAAGCCGCGCTCCTTTATCTGGTTCTGGCTTTATGCGTGGGGATTCTGCTGGTCATGCCGATTGACGCTCCCGTTTCGAGTCTCTTTCCTGCCTATTTGCACATGCTGACTTTCGGCTGGCTGACACAGTTGATCTTTGGCGTCGCTTTGTGGATGTTTCCAAAATACACCAGCGCCAGACCTCGCGGACATGAATGGCTGGGCTGGGCAACTTTTATCTCTCTCAATGCGGGTTTGATTCTGCGGATCATTTTTGAGCCATTCAACAGCATTTCACCTTCTCCGCTTGGCGGCTGGATGATCGTCCTCGCGGCGATTTTGCAATGGCTGGCGGGTGTTTGTTTCTTTGCCAACACCTGGGTACGCATCAGGGAGAAATAAATGCCACGCTTGAGTGTTTACTTTGTCCGCGCTTCGTTGATCTATCTCATTTTGGGATTTACGCTTGGCGGATTATTGCTGGCAAACAAAGGCGTGATGATCTCGCCGTTGATCTGGGCGCTGCTCCCCATTCACATAGAATTTACGTTTGTTGGCTGGATGGTTCAACTGGCAATCGGCATTGCCTTTTGGATTCTGCCGCGCTTTTCAAAGAGTCCCATCCGCGGCGATGAGCGCTGGAGTTGGGGCGCATTTATTCTGCTCAATGCGGGGATCATTTGTGTTGTTTTGCAAAGCCTGTTTGGGTTGCACTGGCTTTCTTTTATCGGAAGGATTTTCGAAGCACTGGCATTGACCGCATTTGTCATCGGTAATTGGAAGCGGGTAAAGCCGATTGGCGCGTAATGCTTGTCATGTCATTGCGAGGGCACTCTTGCTGCTGGAAGTTTTGTTGAGGAGTTGGTAGCTAATTTCCGCCAACATGGACGGGGATGTAACACAACCTTCCTATTCCTTTTGTAGGGCAGTTTGCCAATATCTTTGTTCCATCTGGTGACCATGCTAAGTTTCCACCTGGGTCACCGCCAGAAACCTGAAATGAAGGAAAGATAAGGTCGGCTTTTCCAGATATAAAATCAACCAAGTACAACCTGTTAACATCATCCATACAATTTGGAGCGCAATGTGGAAATGCAACAGTTTTTCCAATAGCAACAAGGTGATAATTGTCTGGAGCCCAGGCAATATCCCCTACAAAATGTCTGCCTTCTACATCGGGAGAAAATGTTAATGTATACGAATCGCCCGTCACCATATCCATGACAAATAAATCGGTAAAACTGTCTGGGTATCCGCCTACCATCCTAACAATAGCAAGATAACGTCCATCAGGACTCCAATGAGCGTACTCTACCCATTGAGTGTGAATCTGTTTGGAAGTTTTGAAATCCAATATGCAAAATTTCCCTGTATTTATATCGAGTAAAAACGACTGATCATTACCTACCTCATCATGACCTGCGAAAAATATTTGTTCTGTATAAGGACGCCACACCATTTGGTACCACATAACATTGTGGTTCTTCAACATATCTGCACCAATAGGAAGCATTTGCCCTTCACCAAGTTGCCCTTGTAATATTTCGCGGCGAATGAATTGATAAGTTCCATCCTTCGCTTTCAGATACACAATTTCGCTTCCATCAGGTTTTACTGCAAGGGTGGAATACACCCAATCATATTTTTTAGGTGAATATGCAGAATCCTCAACCTGTTTTATCATATCAGGATTGCCATTACTAAGTAAAAGCAGCATATTAATCGTTTCACTGGCTGGAGGAATGTAGTTTTCATTGATGTTATAACGAAAGTGATCTGTTACAAATTCTTGATAAAGAGCGCTGTCCAAACCAGATACCCATACTGGTAAGTCCCGCATTGGTACGCTATAAGCCTGCTTAAGTTTGTCATAAACTTGAGTCTTTACTTCAACAGGATTAAAAAGTTCCACAAAGCCATAATTTATTTTTTCTATTGTAGTTCTTCTTATCAATACATGCTGACTATCTGGAAGCCATTCAGAAATAGCAAGCCCACCATTAGGCGAACTCAACACCACCCTCGGCTCTGAAAAAGTGTATGTCTTAGGCGTTGACTCTTCCATCGTCGTTCCTGCCAAAGGGAAGGTGCAGGCGGGCGGCTGTTGAGTCTCTGGCGTGGAGGTGATAGTGGGAATGCTCGTCGCCGTTGGCGAGAGCGGGGTCAAGGTTGCGGTTGGTTTCGTCTTTGGTGGGAG
Organism: Herpetosiphon sp.; assembly: GCA_020717985.1. Classification (GTDB taxonomy): domain Bacteria; phylum Chloroflexota; class Anaerolineae; order Anaerolineales; family Villigracilaceae; genus Villigracilis. The sequence goes on from DYDH01000141.1 coordinate 7,479, forward strand.
ATGTCCGCAGGCGGTGAGCAGGGCGAGAAGGATGATCCAGAAGTAGCGGGTTGGCTTTGCAGTCATAAGTCCTCCATTTTGTGGAAGCATACCCGCAGAAGAAGTATTGGTCAACTTAGGAATAAAAAGGTGACAGTCATCCGCTGCGCGAGATGACTGTCACCTTTGATTGTTTTACACCTGAATTTGAATGGCGGTATATTTCGCTCCGCCGCGCATTCTGCCGAGGAAGCCAAAGATGTAAAACATGATGCCGTATTTTTTCTGCATCAATTTTTCCAGATACTTGATCGCTTCTGGCGATTCATTCGTTTGGGCGCGGGCGGGCAGCCATTCGCCGAGGACTTCGCCAGACGCAGTGCAGGGTGCGATCCGCACGGTGCCGTTGTTGCGAATCCGCTTGGACTTGCCGGCATCCGCCTGGGTCCAGACGCGAAGTGTTTCTCCGTCTTGCACAAACCAGACGGGAGTTTTGATTGCCTGTCCATTCTTGCGGACGGTTTCGATGTTCAAATATTTTTGTTGTTCAAATTGTCTGAGTGTCATGAGATGTCCTTTATGTCCTTTGATAATTGATATGCTTTCATTGTTCTTTCTTTTACGAGACTGCGATCTATAATCGGTCTTTCGGGATAGCCAGTTACTTTGATGCCCTTTTCCCACGGAGCATGAATTTCTTTTGCATTGAGTTCGCGCAACTCAGGAACCCACTTGCGGATGTAATCTCCGTGTGGGTCGAATTTGGCACTTTGCAACACTGGGTTGAAGATGCGGAAATACGGCGCGGCATCGGTGCCTGTGCCTGCTGTCCATTGCCAGCCGCCGTTGTTGGCGGAGAGGTCGCCATCGAGCAGGTTTTGCATGAACCACGCTTCGCCCCAGCGCCAGTCAATCAGCAAATCCTTGACCAAAAACGACGCGACGATCATCCGCGCGCGGTTGTGCATCCAGCCTGTCTCTTTGAGTTGACGCATGGCGGCATCCACGATGGGCATGCCTGTGCGCCCTTCTTTCCACGCGGCGAATTCGGTTTCGTCATTTCGCCAGGGGATATTTGCCAGCGATTTGTTGAAGGCTGTTTTTGCAACATACGGGAAGTGGTACAAAATTTGGATGTAGAACTCGCGCCAGATGAGTTCGTTGAGCCAGGTTTCGGTTGCAGGTTGCTGGTTGAAGGTTGAAAGTTTTGCGGCGTGGACTGCCTGACGTAACCCGACCATGCCGAATCTGATGTAGGGCGAGAGGGTGGACGTGCCGTCCAAGTCCATGCGGTTGCGGAGGTCGTGGTAATTGGTGATTGGTAATTGGGTAAATTGAGTTAGGCGGCGTTGGGCTTCGGCTTCGCTGGCGGGGAATAGCGGGTTGCTCTCAAAAGATGGGGTGGCTTCGCTTTTGATTCCAGCAGGCGTGGAAATTTTTTCGGGCGCGGGGAGAAGTTGAATTTCGGTTAAGAAAGATTTCCATACTTTGGAATAGGGCGTGTAAATGGTGTACGGTTTGCCGTCTGCTTTTTTGACGAACTCAGGATGGTGAATGGTTTGACCGAGAATCAGTTTCAGCGGAAGTTGACTTGCGACAAGCGAGTCGCGTTTGCGGGCGTAGGGGGTGTAATCTTCTTCGGCGAAGATGGAGGTTGCGCTGGTTTCTTGAATCAACTGGCGCAGGACTTTGAGAGGGTTTCCGTGACGAGTGACGAGATATGAGTTACGAGTGCGGAGGTCATTGTCGAGGGCGGCAAGCCCTTCGTGCAGGAAACTTCGTCGGCGCGGGGATTGGGTGGAAAATGCCGGGTCGAGGATAAAGACTGGGACGACGTCACCCGCCCCGAGCGCGGCGCGAAGCGAGGGGTTATCGGTCAGCCTTAAGTCGCGGCGAATCCACCAGATCGAAGTCATGTTAATCCGAAGCTGGGACTGTCGCAGGTTTATTCTGTTTGAGGGTAGCCATGATCGGGTGGTTGTAGATGGTGGCAAAAACATAAATGCTGACGCCCGTCATGACGATTGCGCCAAATGTGCCGGGCGCCCATGTGCCGATCTGCTGCAACAGCACGCCGCCAAGAAGCGGAGCAATGATGCGCGTGGAACTTTCGACTGCGGCGGAGAGACCGAGGATGCCGCCGATCTCCTGCGGGGCGACGGCTTTGGTGAGCGTGCTGGAGAGCAGTGTGTTGAGCAAGCCGCCTGAGAGGGCGGTGGGAGTCATGATGATGTACAGCCAGAGTACGGACGGAGCCAGCGCCCAGCCGAGAAGCGAGATGCCCATCAGCACAACCGAAGCGGTAATGAGGATGTCTTCACGGAACTGGCTGGTGAGCCGCCCAACCAGAAAGCCTTGCACGATGACGGAAAGCACGCCGACGTAGGTTAAGACAAAGCCTGTGTCGCGGGCGGTGAGATTGAATTTTGCCAGCGCGTACAGCGAGAAGATGGTTTGGAAGATTGCGAAAGCCAGTCCAAAGAAGAAACGCGTGATAAGGATTGAGCCAGTGAACGGACGTTGAAATGCAACCAGCAAAGCGTTCAACGTGATGGCGGGGCGCTTCTCAGGCATTTGACTGCGCTTCTCTTCGGTCAGCGATTCGGGAAGCCAGGCGTAGATGAGGATGAGATTGATGAACGAGATTGCGGCGGCGGCGAAGGCGGGCACGGCATAGCCCCACTGACTGAGCAATCCGCCTGTGACGGGTCCGATGATGAAGCCGAGTCCGAATGCCGCGCCGATCATGCCCAAGCCTTTCGAGCGGGATTTTTCGTCGGTGACATCGGAGATGTAGGCTTGCGCTACGCTCAAGTTGCCGCCAGTGATTCCGTCAATGATGCGGCTGACGAAAAGCATCCACAAAGCATTGGCGAAGCCGAGAAGCAGAAAGCCGAGGAATGTGCCGAAGACGCTGATCAGCAAAACGGGGCGGCGTCCGAAGCGGTCTGAGAGACGACCGAGAATGGGTGCGCCGATCAATTGCATCAGCGCGTAGGATGCGATCAAAATTCCAGTTGTGGTTTCATTGGCTTTGAAAGTTTCGGCGTAATATGGCAGCAGCGGAAGAATCAGGCTGAAGCCGAGCAGGTCAATAAATACCACTAAAATAATTGAGAAGAGACGCTTGTTCATGTTTTCCTTTTTGTTTATGTTGTTGCGATGGCGATGTTCTCCGCCCGACACTGGCATCGTACGCCAGTGCGGTGAGCAATCTTCCCGCGCATAAGGGGATTGCTTCTTCGCTTCGCTCCTCGCAATGACATCAAATTAATTTTTTAGATATTTGGGTTGATACACTTCTTGATACTTCAATTCAAACTCAGGTGTCTTGCCAGTCTTGGTGATGTTCTCCCATCCCACGCGGATGAGTCCGAGCAAGGGAGTCCACGGCTTGAATAATTTGACTTCGGCAAATTCCTTGTTGTCGCTGGCGATTTCTTTCACCAATTTATCCGCGGCGTATTTGGCGGGCTGTCCAAGAAAGCGCAGCACGAAACCAAAGTTCTTCAACATTTCTTTGCCGCGCTCGCCGACCACGATGGGACTGGTCAGCATGTCGGTGGTCATCATGCCGGGGCTGAAACCCAAAATTTGCACGCCGCTGCCTTTGAGTTCCTTCGCGAGAGTGCGCGTGAACGAAGTGACCCAAGCCTTGGTCGTGCCATAAAGTCCAGTGGGCGAGGCGGGGCGCAGAAAACTTCCGTTGCCGTAAATGTTCACCAGCATTCCCTGCTTGCGCGGCAGCATGTAGCGCATGATCGCCTGCGTGCATTGCAACACGCCGAGATCATTCGACATGAACATATCCAAAGCGTCGCGCGGATTCATATCCAACATCATGCCCGCCGCGTTGGAATATCCCGCGTTGTTGATCCAAATATCAATGCGACCAAATTCCGCGATGACATCATCCACCAACTTGTAGACTTGTTCTTCTTCGCGGACATCGACGACGAATCCGCTCACGCGACCCGTGGGCTGGAGACTGGTCAATGTGCTTTCGACTACGCCTCGGCTTCTGCCCGTGATCGCGACAGTTGCCCCCGCTTCCAACATGGACCTGGCAATCGCGAATCCAAATCCGCGCGTGGAGCCTGTAATTACGACAACTTTATCTTTGAGTTTGTTCATACGGGCAGCACCAAAATAATTCCAAAAATGATTTCAACGACAAAACTAATCCAGTTGGACTGCACAGAGGATTTGTCCAAAAAGATGGAAACGAGCCTCACCACGCCGATGACGAGATACATGATGCCGAGCATTTGATAAGTCTCACGTGTGCCGAGCAAAAAGACGGCGATGCCCAACCCGATGAAAAGTCCGCCAAGGATCGAGCGGATTTCTGTAATGCCACGCGCGCCTGGGGCGGTTAATCCCGTAAAGCCTTCGACCCCGCGCGGGTTGACGAGTGACACCAATCCCGTCAGGATGGTGGCAATAACAGCAATGATTTGTAGAACTTTGATGAACATGATTCTCCGATGATGGTGGTAGGGGCGTGGTAGGGGCGGAGCATTGCTCCGCCCCTACAGAAAAAAATTACAACTTGGGAATTAATACAGGAGTCTTCTTTTTATAAGACTCATAATCTT
>DYDH01000429.1 GCA_020717985.1 Herpetosiphon sp.
TGTAGTTTTGGTTTCTATCCCAGCCGAGGCGGATTTTTCCCGTGACAGGGATTTTTAGTTTTGCGCTGAGTTTGGTAAAGGTGCGCGCAATTTTCAGCGGCGATTTCATCATGCCGACGCCCGCGCCGCGATGGGTGATGCTTTTGGCCGGGCAGCCCATGTTGATGTCTATGATGTCTGGTCCCCAATCCTGCACGCGCAGGGCAGCTTCAACAAGTTTGTTGGGATCGTCGCCATAAATTTGAAAGGTGACGGGGCGTTCGACTTCTTCGAAATATAGTTTTTTCGAGGGTTGTTTCGACCTGCTGAGAATTTTCTCTGCGTGGACGAATTCGGTGTAACTCATGGCAGATCCGAGTTCGCGGCACAGCGAGCGGAACGGCCAATCGGAATAGCCGTCCATTGGCGCGAGGAGTGCGTCGCCATAAACGGGTACGTCACGGATGTAAAAAGTGGGGGAGGAGTTGTTTTTCATAGTTGCCAATAAAAAAAGCGGATATTTTTGTCCCCAAGTATAACTGGTTATAGGCTTATCTTTTTTTCTGCGTTTCCCACTCGCGCACGCGCGTAAAAAGATCAGGCAGCGGACTTAATTCTGAAACGGGCACAGCCAGGTTTTTTGTTTTTGTATGGTCGTATTGGAACGTGCGTGAGTTGGGTGCGAGCAATTTTGCGCGTTGTCGAAATTCTCCGCGTGAAATAAAACCTGTCAGCATAATGTTGATGCCGTAGACCCAAATATTTCCCCAATCCAGCGGCGAGACGACATGCGTTTCTTTGTGCGCTGCGAAGTGGATTCCCAAACGTGCCGAAGGGATATTTTTGACATGAACAGCAGTCACAGAATAAAACGGATCATCTACTGTGACGCGGGTCTTTGGCGGGAGATTGACCTGTCGCGTCAAAATTCCGCGCCCCGAATCCTGTCCGCTGATTTCGATGAGCATTTCCGAATCCGATTCAGATTTCAAGACCAGCGCGCCGAGCGGATTCCAATTGAACGGTTTGCGCCATTTTTCTGGCAGGACATGGATCAGGTAATGCGGCTGATTTGTTTCCGAAACTTTTTTGAGGTCGCTCTGCGAAGCCGCAATCAATCCCGAAAGGAAGGCGAATAAATACAGGTCGTTGTCTGAATGTCCATTGCTGGCGTGCTGGTCAGATGGCACGAGCGCGGAGGCTTTTAATAGCACGCAAGGGCCGCGCCGTATTTCGGCGATTTGATCGCGATGCGAAATGAGAAAAGATTGGATGTCACAGCGATGGCCGCCGAGCGAAACGTCATGCCGCGCGGGGTCGGTGAAGGGCGTGGCGGCAGTGACATCAAATGGAATATCCTGCTGCGAAAGATAGCGGCGAAACGCCAACTCCACGATTGTCCCTGCCACTGTGCGGCGGAGTTGGTCGTAGGAAAAATTTTTGTGCGGAAGCGAGAGCAGCGCATACGCAATTCCACCTTCGGTCAGGTCGGCGGTGTAGGGCAGGCGGATGAGGTCGGAGGGGAAGAGCATGGGAAATGGGAAATGTAGAATGATGAATGCAGAATGATGAATGATGATGTTTCGTGTTTCGTAATTCCGTTGTGATGGATGCAACCTATAACGACAATCGTAAATCAAAAATCGGAAATCGTAAATCGGGAATCACAAATCCAAAATTTTCATAATCGCGGGTGCAATGCCTGTCAGGTCGTGGATGTCTTTTTGGAATTCCTGGCGGTGAGATTTGTCTCCGAATAAAAGCAAGGGCACGTTGGCGGCGGTGTGACGGCGGGTGGAGAGGTCTTCCATGTTGCCGTGATCGGAGGTGATTAAAAGTAGGTCGGGTTTGTAACCCGACGAGCCAAGCAGACCTTTCAACACGCTGTCGAAGGTTTCAAGTTGGCTTACCGCTGAATCCATATCCTGTTTGTGACCAGCGTAGTCGCTTGCCCAATATTCAAAGAGGGAGAAGTCATATTGACTGGCGAGTTCGCCAAGTTTTTTTCCCGCTTCTTCTGGTTCGTAAATTGGGGAATCGGTCAGGTTGAGAAATTTGCGCCAGCCTTTGCCTGTGAAATCTGCTGCCAGGGCGTTGCCTGCATAATAGTCATCTTGTGTGAAAAGGGAGCCGCCGGCATTGGTCAGCGCGAGGGGAATGG
>DYDH01000430.1 GCA_020717985.1 Herpetosiphon sp.
GAAATTGCTTAACTCGGATAGAATCGGGTATCTCATCCAGGAGTTGCCCGATGCATTTGAGCGTGTGCCTGCCCAAAGTCGAACCGTTGCACATCGAACCCCCAACCCATTGCCCTTTGCCTGACCCGAAAAACCCAAAACGCAAATGCAACGGCACGCATTTCAAAGAGCACCAGTGCAATTGTCGCAAACCGATCCGCGATACCCGCCACCACCAAGTCACCGCACACCGCTATCGGTGCTTGAAATGCCAGCGCACCTTCCGCGTTTATCCCGCTGGCGTTTCGCGCGACCAGCAATCGGACACCCTGAAAGGCTTGAGTGTTCGGCTCTACATCTTGGGATTGAGTTATCAAGGCGCAGCCGACCTCCTTGAGACCTTGCAATATCCACTCGCCAAGAGTACGGTCTACAAAAATGTGCAAGCCGCAGGTTATCACGCCATTCAGTTGCGCGAGCAATGGTTGAAGCAACAGGCGGGCAAGGTCAAAGTGCTCGGGTTGGATTTTACGCACGTCAAGTGTCAGGGCCAGAGTCGCATTGTCGCGGTGGCTACGGCGGTACTCACGGGACAACCGCTCACGTTCGAGTTGCTCGACAGCGAGAGCGCGTTTCACGCCGAACGCTGGATTCGGGGGATCGCCAAGATGCTGGGTGCGGAAGTCTTGGTCACCGATGATGCCGATGGACTGAAGAACGTCGCCGAGGCGCTCGGGCTCGACCAGCAGATTTGTCGCGCCCATGTGAACCGCAACGTCGAGGATTTGATTGCGGTGCTGGGGACGCAAGCCCTGGAACATCCTCCTCCCGTGCCGTGGGAACTGCAAGCCGAAGGGATCACGGTGGATCAATTTCTCGAAGACTTGAGCACCGTCGAGAACATCATTTGCGGTGTGCCCTTTGATGGACAACCGCAATTGGAGCAGTTGGCAACCCAATATCAATACGCACCCCCCACCGACCCAAGGGCACAAGGCAACCATGTGGTATCGGTTTCGGCGGCTGGTCGGGGATTGGTCTGAGAACTGGGCGCGGTTATCGTTGGATCAGCGTTGGCGCGGCGCGCAAGGTGATCGTCTGGATGGGACGAACAATGTGACGGAACAAGTGATTGGGCAATGTGTGAAAGAGCGTTATCGGACCATGCGCGGCTACAAGCGCGATGAATCTATTTTGAACGTCAGCAGTTTGATCGGGTGGATTCGCACCCAAGGGCGCGGCTACGATCTAAGCCCATTGATTGCCAGTTGAGGCAACGCTTGGATCCGCAAGGTCTAACGTTGTTTCACCAAACTCCGAACGGTCACGTTCCATGGGCATGGCTCCCTATCGATTGAACTGACCACATTATACGAGCAGTTTGGGAGATCTTATTTTTTGCGACACCCTTATCATGAATCTTCTTGACCTTGCTACCAACGCGTTGCTTGGCTTTCAATTTCATGACCGGTTTGAAGAAGTTGATGTACAACCGTGCCACGGCATACACCGCATTCAGTTGATCAACCTGGCGTTGCGTCTCGAACCGTCCATCGCCCGCCAGGCGGCGTACCACTGACCAGTTCTTTTGCTCGACCCGCGCATTGTCATTTTTCTTGCCCGCGCGGCCGCGTGTAAACTTGAGGTGTTCGGCTTTGCAGTACCGATACAACTGATCGTTGATGAATTCACTGCCACTGTCCGAGTGAATGCCCAACAAGGCAAAGGGCAAATCCAAGCGCGCACATTGCAGTTCGTCCAATACGAACTTCTGGGCTTTGGTCAGCACGGCACGCGGCTCGATCCACTGGCTGAACACATCGGCCATATCGAGCGTATAGCAGAATGCGCCGCGGGCATTGCCCCCGCTATGATCCACCAAGTCCACATCCAGATAGCCCGGCACTGCAGGATTCCGTTCGGCGAAGGCCCGAATCGGAATGCGATACTTGAGCAGCGTCCCGGGCTTGGTGAATCCACGGCGATGTTTTCCTTTGGGACGCCGCCGCGCCCGAAGCCGATCCATCGTCGCGGGACTCATTTCCAACAAATGTTGGGCACAGGTCTCGCT
>DYDH01000142.1 GCA_020717985.1 Herpetosiphon sp.
TTTATCATCTTGTTTTCGCAAGTCTCCATCATCGGAAGACCAGACGGTTTTGGAATTGGTTTGTAATATTGGCATTGAGAATTTATACCTTACCTACACCTTCAACACCTCATCCCTTAGTGACCGATCACCTTGACCGCGCTCTTACCTTTATTGGCAGGTTTCTCAAAGGGGATGGATTCGTTGGTGTAGAGTGTTCTTCAGGCGGATTTGTCTTTAATTTCAGATATGGTTATTCCTCTTCAATATCAAGAGCATTCTCAAGGTAGAGTTCCCATATTTGAAGCTTGAAATCATCAGATTTCTCACCAAATATCCAGCCGAACAAATTACCCATATTGGTATGGGTCTTCTTCTTTGTATTCGAATCGTAAAGATGACCTTTCTCTGCTTCTGTCCATCCTGCTAGAAATGCAGCCCTGTGTGTTTTTTGTGGCAAAGGATTTCTTTTATCTGTTCTTGTGTTCATAACGTTTTCCTTAATTCTTATAATAGCGACTCTTCCGCATTGGCATTATACGAACCCTGCTCCTTACTCACTGCCCACTACACCTCATACACCTTCAACACCTCATCCCCATAGTGATTGATCACCTTGACCGCGATCTTGCCTTTATTGGCAGGCTTCTCGAAGGGGATGGATTCGTTGGTGTAGAGCGCGCTCCAAGCGGATTCGTCGATTTCGGCGCGGAGGGCGCGTTTGAGTTTGTCGTAGGGTTCGTCGGCGCCTGTGAAGTAGGCGTGGCGGACGATGAAGGCTTCTTCGTTGTAGTCGGTGTCGATGAACCAACAAGCGATGTCGTCTATGTTCCCATCCTTAATAGAGTGAAAGCGCCGCTTCGGTTCTTGAAAAGGTGAATTTAGAACTGGATTTTCTATGGTGACTTGTGTCATTTAAGCGATTATCCATTCCCTGCATATTTTCTTGTACAAATTATACAGCAAGCATACAGCCAAATCCATAATTGGGCAAGTGAAATTTAAACTTGTTTGATGCGGGTCTTGTTTGATGCGGGTCTTGTTTGATGCGGGTCTTGTTTGATGCGGGTCGCCCTCTTGTTCTTGTTCGATGCGGGTCTCCCGACCCGCATCCGCTCCCCCCCACGCCACCACCGTAACTTTCACCCCATTACTCTTTACCGTCTTGTTCGATGCTGGTCTCCTCTGCTTCCTTTGGATGACATCATAACTATAAACCTATAGGCAGGGTATCGAAAATAACATCATCAAAGATAACGTTATACGTCCTGCCGCCTTGGACTTCCCCGATCTGAAGACCACCGATCAAATTGCTGCCCAAATTAGTTGTGAGCGAAAGGTCGTTGATCTTTACCCCATCCAGCCATACCTGGGTGATGCTTGAAGTGCCGTTGATGATGGCGTGAAATTCAAGCGCATGCCATCCGCTGTCAACGGTGGTTGTGCTTGTGGTCGTGACAGCAGCAACGTCATTCCGCAATCCAAGCCTACCGGATGTATTAATGAACAAATATCCGATGGACGCATCTGCCGAAGTACGATAGCGGAGCAGATTGACCTGGCTTGAATAGCTGGCCAGGTTAAAATAAATGCGTGAATAACCATCACCATAACCGGTTGGGAATATGTTCTTGGCGTAGGTGTTGCCGGTGATCGTATTGCCTTGCGCTGCGTAATTACCGTTATGCGCCAAAGTGGATTGGGCAAGAAGTCCTGCGCTGGAAGTCCAGGAAGACAGATCGCCTGTTTCAAACCCATCGCTAAAAACGGGTGTATGTGAGGTTGTTGTTGAGCTTTGCCGGGTATCCCAGGGCGCCTCAATCTGTGGCGCAGAAGACGACTTCCCGATGTCAGAAAGATTCCAGGCGCTCAGAATCATTTTGAGCATACTGTAATGAGAATAAGCCGTGCCATCGTTAAACTTCTGTTTGGCTAAGGGGGAAATGAGTAACGTTGCAACCTGCCCGCCAGCTTTCGCTCCCAACCCACAGCAGGAATCAGTGTTTTTCTCGCCGCCTTCATCATAAGTGATGACAATCAGGCTGTTCTTCCCAAGCGCCGGGGAGGTCCTGAGTTTGGCTACCATATTATTTATCCAGGTATCAGCCGTTTGAGAATCACAGTCATGCCCCGAATTGCACATGTTGGGCATGATGAATGAAAAGTTTGGCAGTTGGTTGGCAGCCAGATCGTCATCCAGACTGGTCAGGGGAACAATACTGCGGTTACAGCGAGTAGTGTTCAGGCGGACAGAGTCAAAGTAGATGAGCGGGTTATGCTTCTGGACGTAGGGATCTGCGTTTCCCATAAAACAGGGCGAAGGCATGTCCTCCAGATAGGATTTCCATGTGCGCCCGCCGGACTCGATCTGATCTGCCAGGTTGGGCTCGTTGATAAAGCAGTCAGTACAATTTTTGGTGATATTTTGTGTGCCGCCGCTCATCAGCGCGATATAGTTGGGCAGGCTGGGGTGTCGCACCGCAAAGTAGTTGGACAGTAGCACATTTTGCTGGGCCAAAATATTCAGGAGGGGCATTTTCGGGTTTCCAATCACATCTTTATAATTCCGGTTTTCCAGCACGATCAGGACGATGTGGTCAAAGTTCGGGATTTTCCCCGAGGTGCTTGGTTGTGGTGTCGGAGTAGTGGTGATTGCCACGGACGCAGTAACGGTTGCGGTAGAGGTGTCTGGTTTTGTTGGGGTAGATGTAACTGGCTGGGCTGTAGTCGCGGTGACAGTGAGCCCTGGTTGGGGCGTGCTTGTGCCAGGGTTTGAAGGTGCGCAACTGGCAAGAACCAGAAATATCGAGAAGAGAATGGCGATTTTTTTCATTATTTGCTTTTTTGCGAGAATTATTGTAGTCCGACGATTAACCCAGGAAAGTTTACGCCGGATTCACGGGACGCGAGGCTGATTGCCGTCGAACTCGGCGCAGTAATACCAAAGTTGAGCGCAGCTTTTCCGGTAATGTAAGAGGTTGTGTTCATGGTCGATTCACTCCAAACTATAAACCTATAGGCAGGGTGTCAAAAATAACGTCATCGAAGATAATATTGTACGTCCTGCCGCTTTGGACTTCCCCGATCTGAAAACCACCGATCAAGTTGCTGCCCAAATTAGTTGTGAGCGAAAGGTCGTTGATTTTTACCCCATCCAGCCACACTTCGGTGATGCTCGAAGTGCCGTTGATCATGGCATGAAATTCAAGTGCATGCCACCCACTGCCAACGATGGTTGTGCTTGTGGTCGTGACGGCAGCAACGTCATTCCGCAATCCAAGCTTGCCGGATGTATTAATGAACAGATATCCGATGGATGCAGTTGCCGAAGTACGATAACGAAGCAGATTGACCTGGCTTGAATAGCTGGCCAGGTTGAAATAAATGCGCGAATAACCATCGCTGTAACTGGTTGGGAGTGTTTTCTTGGCATAGGTGTTGCCGGTCGTTGTGTTGCCCTGCGCTGCGTAATTACCGTTATATACCAAAGTGGATTGGGCAAGAAGTCCTGAGTTGGAAGTCCAGGAAGACAGATCGCCTGTCTCAAATCCATCGCTGAAAACGACTGTGGGCGAGATTGCTGTTGGTGTATCAGTTGGCACAAGCGTTGGGGTCGGAGTATTATTAGGGGCGTTCGTATTAGTTGCCGTCGGAGTGCTGGTAAACAAAGTTGTAGCGGTTGGTGTTGCGGTTTCCGTAAGGGTTGGCGTGTTATTAGGAGCACTCGTATTAGTTGCCGTCGGAGTGCTGGTGAATATAACTGTATCGGTTGGAGTTGCCGTAAGGGTTGGCGTGTTGTTAGAGGCACTCGTATTAGTTGCCGTCGGAGTGCTGGTGAATAAAGCTGTAGGGGTTGGAGTTGCAGCGTCCGTAAGGGTTGGGGTTGGCGTGTTATTAGGGGCGCTCGTATTAGTTGCCGTCGGAGTACTGGTGAATATAACTGTGGCAGTCGGGGTTGCGGTTGGTGTGGAATTCGTTGTAGATTGAATGACCAACTGTGGCTGAAAAGAACTGGCCTCACGGCTATTAAAGCTCATGGAAGAAGTGCTGGTTGTCGTCACAGCCAGATCATATACGCCAACGCCGTTTATAAGGGAAGTCACGTCAACACTAATCCAATTAGCCGAGGAAAATTTCCCTGAAGAGTTGATCAAAGATCCAGTTGTCGGGGCGTTGTCGTAATTGATTTGTTTTTCATCCCACATATCAGAGCCAACACTGCGAACCTGATAGCCAGTAGCCGAGGAACTCGTTGTGTAAAGCCGCAGGGTGGACTTTGTCACCGTACCATTAATCTCGCTGACATTAAAGCGCAAATAAACGTTGTCAATCGGTGAAGCATCCGCTTTTAAAGTGGCGGAAAGTCCGTAGTTGGTCGAAGTAGCATTACTAGCTACATATGAATCGGCTACCGGCGTGAAAGTATATGTCGCATTATTAGGTGTAACAGCCAAAACTGAAGTGGAAGTCTCTGAGTGATTCCCTGCCGCGTCGAATGCATCCACAGTGTAGTCATAACTCGTGGAGGGAACAAGTTTGGTATCAGAATATGTCAAAGTATCTGCGTCGGTCGTGCTGATTAATGTTCCATTTCTATAGACATCATAACCGCGCACGCCCGTGTTATCACTGGAGGCCGACCAACTCAGATTGACTTGCGTACCCGTGGCCGCCGCAGCCTCAAAGTTGGCTGGCACTGATGGTGGGCTGGATTCCATTCCCGCTGAAAAGTCATAGTTCATTACATCAAAGGATTGCCCAAGTGAGTTAATAGGTGTGACTTGCACTGAGGAGCCATTAACGCTAACCAACAGAAAATGATGGACTTGACCAGCACTGGTAGGCACCGGCGCGCTGCCACATGCTTTTCCACTGGTTGTAAACTTAATGGCATACGCATCCAAAGCAGTACAAGTTCCAAGGGTTCCCGACGGAGCACCGCCTCCGCCGGTTACATAATTAACCAATCCGCTCGGGCTGGGGAGATTACGTTGGTATATATGAGCATGACCCGTGAAGGCAATATCCACCCCATATTGTTTTAGCAATCCTTCCAGGCTGCTGCTCCCCCGCAAAAAAGTGTCTGATGATTCGTTCGGGTTATCCGAATAAAGTGGATAATGGAGGAAGGCAAATTTTAAGATCGAAGGGTGAGCAGCAAGGTCCGCCTGAAGCCATTGGTATTCAACAGAAGTCTGTGTCCAATGATAATCGTAGTCAACCTGGTAGGAACTAGCTGTTCCTATATTTGTATCGCTCCAGGCAGCACCAAGCACATAGAAGCGTGCCGGACCAGCGTCAAAAGCATACCAGGCGCTTGGATAGTTTGCCGAAGTGGTGCCATCAAGGCAGCAATAATTCTCTTTTATATAGCGGCCACCTGAGGTGGATACCGCCCGTTCTTGCGGCCAGGTCAATACATGTGGATGGTTCGAATCGGAGTTAGAAAATCCATGATTGCCAATTGTTGGGTAGATCGGTATTGAAGCGCCAGGGACCTTCCAGAACATGGATCCAAAAATACCGCTAATGTTCGCGCCAGTCTGGATCAGATCCCCAAAATTTGTTTGATTGCCAGACGGATATCCATTATCGCCAGTCGTCAATGCGAATCGGGCGCCACTTGTAGCGATCAGCGACATCAGGCTTGCCTGGTAGGGATTTGTCCCGGAAGTATTTACATATCCCCAGTCACCAAAGACGACGAAGGAATAAGGTTGGTTGGCGCCTGACGGTACTTGTGTCCAGAAAGTAGGTGCGGCGTCTGCCCCCAGCAGATCAATTTCAGTTGAGGGACTCGAACCCAAATAAACGCGATAACAATACTGGGTTCCCGGAGTTAGGTTAAGCAACGCTTTCCACTGATATACCGCAACGCGATTGACAGTTATCGCAGCTTTGGAAGCAGGCACATAATGAGCAGTACAGGACTCGGCGCCAACTTTACCATAGCGTACTGCCCCACTCGAACTAATTTGACTTGTTGCCCAATTTACCGTAGCATATGAGTTTACAGTATCGGTCAAATATGGATAGCGTCGCAGTTGAGGATCATAACTACTTGCAGCGCTGCTGATTGAGATTGAAAATACTGTAAAGATAAGCAGTCCTGCCGCAAGTAAAAATATCCTCAACCCCCACCCTCTTGATCGGTTTCCAGGGCCTATTGAAAAAGACAATTTAGGTATAAGCATGGCGTTCCCTATGGCAATCTTAGAAAATCGGGGGTTGATATGTTTGATAACTCAGCGTCGGCGGATGATAACTATACTGCCGGCAATTACAATAGTCATGAACAATCCAATGGCGAGTTGACCTTTGATGTCCATACCATAATTCGGCTCGCCATCCCCCGGCGCGCTTGAATCAAAATCGCCTATTGTAGAAACTACGGTAGAGTTGATATTGGTGAGTAACTCCAGGTAATGGTGACCATATTTTTCGCTTGGTTCAATATGTGAGTTCTCACTGAATTCATTCCAACTGATCAGACCGATAACGTCTGGCGAAGATTGCAAGGACGCATTCATTTCAACCTGTAGGGTTTGTCCATCCTTCCGATCTACAATAGTCTTTCCACCAATGTCCGTCGCATCGAAGCCTGGTGATGCTGGCGCAATCCATAGACCACCTTTTAAATGCACAGCCTGCCCTAATGCTGCCAGCTTCTGTGGATAATTAGGATATGTATCAGGGTTGACTGACGACCAATAATAGGCGTCGCCGTCCACCAGGTCTGCCAGGTTTTGATAGCCAGTTACATTTTTTTCAGAAGCAAGGATTAGCAGGTGATCCCGCCTTCCCGTGGTTACACTTTGCACTTGATCCCGTGTGAATTTCCAGGTACCAGACCAAATCACCAAAGGCTTCTCAAATACATTGAAAGCAACGTCAGATGCATAATGGATTACGAAGTAATCCAGATCCGCTGCAATGCGATCTGCGGGGAGGGGGTTACGGTTAAAATCAAGTCCCTGGTAGATAATGGCAAGTTTGAAGTCCTCTTCGTCCGCAACCTTAATGAGCTGACTAAGACGTCTGTTGAGTGTGTCGGTGCTCTTCCAACTAACAAAGAAACCATTGATGCCAGCCGCCTTGGCCCACTTGATATGTTGTCGCATAACATCGGCGTCATCGCTGGAGTAACGTCCCAGAAGTGGATAATCTTTCTTGGCACGATCCCAGGAAGTGACATTAAACCAAATGTAATAGTACGCAAAGAGCGGGATCGGGTTGGAATTTGTAATAATTGGTGACGGTGTAGCGACATCGGCAATTGGCAGTGTGGATACGATGGGTGAACTGCAAGCTGCCAATAATATCAATGTAATTATTAAACTTACAACAAAAAATGACTTCATTAAAACAACGTATGAACTCATCTTAGCCCAAGGTTGTTTGTTGTTTTTATACATTATGGGGGAACTCCTGATTAATCGTTCACATTATTTCTTCGACGGGCTCGATGTCTGGATTTCCCGGCTAAGGCAATTTTATTCATCTTCTCTGAAGAAGATGCCGACTCGGTTACAGCCGGATTCGACATATTGGAGTGTATACCCACAGTCGACACCGAGGTGGTCAAGTCACTGATGATATTTGAGTGAATGGAGATGACATTAACAGGTTTCTTTCGTTTTTGAAAAATTCTCGAAAACGGCCACCAGAGCACAAAGAGTAAACGAGTCCGTCCGACCAGGAGGAGAATGAGGGCAATCAAAGTCGGTATTCCAAATATGATGAGCATATCCCGATGAGTGATTACCAATAATTCCACGTTCTGATCTCGTGATAAGAATAGGGGGGTCACAGGAGATGATCCCGTAGCCCCAATTACTTTTGCCTTGTAAAGACCACGCGCTAATGATGGCACTTCGAGTTCGGAATTTTGAGCGAAATGAATCTCCTTTGTAAGTCCATTTGGATATTCAAGTTGAATTCCTGACGACCCGATTGGTGTATGAAATAATGCATCCAAAACGGAAAAGTGGGCCGAATAGAGGAGTAGCTGAACCTGCCAAACATCATTAGGTGAATTCACCTGAAAGCGTTGTTGACCCTGGTTGAGGACGTTTGCCCCATCAATGGTCACTTTCTGGAAAGAGTAGTTTACGTTTAATACTTCCAGGTTTCTACCAATACGACGTTCCAGTCTGTATGCCGGCAGCCAGTGAGGTCCTGAATCCTTGAACTCGTAAGTGGTTCCTTCCGCTCTCAATGTCATCTCTGAAATTCGGGTTGGGTCCACCAGCTTTCCTGTTGGTTCAACAAATTGATAACTGACAGGGTAGCTAATAAGAAAACCTGCTTCAATAATGCTTTTTGATGGGATTCTCACATCGAGATAAGGCACATACACTTCTTTATTCCAGCGTGAAAACTCCACGCGGGCGTCTAAATTGTTATTTTCAAACGGCATGACTTCCAAACGGTAGGTGCCGATTTTATTTGCTACAATCTTTATTAGTCCATTTTCATCAGAGACGAACGTTTGATTATTAAATAAGAAGCGTAAGCCTGCCAGAGGAGGAACCGTTTGAACCTGCACTTGCGCTGGTTCGATTATCAATTTCCCAAAGGCTTTCGAAAAAGTGAATTTTGAATCTTTGCCACCGATGAATACGACAGTGAAGTCATAGGTGCCTACTTGAAAATTCCAGCGAAGTGGTATGCGGGCTGTTCCTGTAGAGTCGGTAACACCTTGTGCCTTAAGATTTTTGTATGCAAAAACTCGGATTAGCTGTTTTGGAATTGGTTTGCCGGAAAGCGTGGTGAGATGTACAACAGCGATGGGGTGTTCGCCGATGGCATATGGTTTTAGCGGCTCAATCTTTAAGACTGTGATAATGTCTGTTGCTCGTAAGAGTCCACTCTCCAGGCTGGCAATCTCATAAGGTTGAACCACGTTTATGGAATTAATTGCGGGTGCAAACGTTTGACCATCGGCAAGAGCCATGGGAACTTGTCCAAAGGTATAGAACAACGTTACGATAACGACGGTCCAGGGAAAGTAAATTCGGCGGTTCATCAAGAAAAGTCATCCTGTGAGCGGGCAGGAAGTTCTGCTCTCTGGCGCGCTTCACTTATCGCGACCAACAGGAGCATGGTTCCTGCAAAAGCCAACGCCAATCCGTAGGATATATAAATTACGATACGGCGTACATTACTACTTGATTCTTCGGGACGCCACACCGAGGAAACAAATACCGGATCGCGGGGCGGTTTAGAGAAATCTAATCCCGAGATGATATTATTGGATTTTGCATCCCGCTCGCCAAGCGGACTAATCCCCCAATTGTCTTCGATAAATTTCAGGATGGAAGTGTGATCGAGCAGGGTACTATCGATATAGCCACGACGCGCATAAGGACTGACAAGCAGCGCGGGAACACGAAAACCATAACCGTATTCATCTATTTGAGGCGGTGGAACATGGTCATACCAGCTGCCTGATTCATCATAGGTAATCATAAACGCCGAACTTTGCCATGAATCACTTTGCATCAACGCCTGAATCATTATCTTTATTTTCGTCTGACCCAAATCAGGATCTGACAATGGATGTTCAGTGGCGCCCAGCAACAACACGTAAGAGACCGCAGGCAGTGTTCCATTTTGAAGGTCGGTATAATATTCGTTCAAGTCGACGATGTGGCTGGAAAGTTCCGGGTCGTCAATAAAACGATCAAAACCTAGAAGCGGCATCCATTGAACCTGCGGCGGCAAATAATCAAGTCCTTTCACCGACCGATAGTTTAGTTTAGGATCATAGTTATTCACATAAAATTTCCAGGAAATTCCGCGTTCCTGCAAGCGGTCAAAGATTGTAGGTAGATCGCCAAATCCTTGATCGGGGACAGCGTTATTAACTACACCGGGTACGCCCGCTACAGCAAACATACGGTTTGGGATACTGCCAGCACGGGCTGAGGAGAAATAGCGGTCAAATAACACAAACTCATCGGCTAAATTCCAGTAGTATCCCAACTCGTCGCTATTATAGTAAGCCATCGTCAACTTTCCATCCTGGTTAGCCCGCTCAATCGCATCTACGAATCCGTTCATTCGCCCCTTATTAAATTGCAAATCAAAAGTGTGACTGGTATGTTTCAAATCGATCAATGGATAAAGACCAATATGAAATGGTTTAATGCAGGGCGTTTTTTCATCTAACGGATTAAATGGCATGCAAGTGTTGGATGGGATGCCATCAACGCCAGGATAAGTGCCAAAGTAGTTGTCGAAAGTGTGGTTTTGCTGCATTACCATAATGACATGTTGGATTGGTGTACGAGTCTCTTGTTCCAAATGGGAGGCGGACACTGGAATTGGCTTAATTCCCGAAAGAACCATAATCATTATCAAGGCGCGCATGAAAAAGCCTGGTTTTCTATGAATCATGGACGCACCTCATAAATGATGATCACTGGCTTCTCAACGCTACTTCCATCTTTTGATAAAACCGCCACCGATCCAACATAAACGATACGACCATTAAATCGTTTGACTAATTTTAGTAGAGTCTCAGAGAAAAAATTCGAGCGCTGAGCAGAGAACGAATCCCATACCAGAAATTGAATATCCCCATTGCGGATTTGTAGGTCTGGGTTGATAACAGGTTGATATGATGGATTCCGACGTAAAGGGTTGGGACTGACTGAGAGTCCATAAGCATGGCGATGACCGTAGAATTCGAGAATGTTGGCCATCGAAGGTCCGATGGTTACCATTTTGGCGCCCATGGGAATGTTTTCCTGTACCCAGATTCCCGCCTCGCGTCCTCCTGGCACACCTCCAGTACCGGCAATAAAAGTACCTGATGTTGAGGGTTGAATTAACTGCCATGCAGGGATCAGGAGCGAAATGGCAATAATTCCTGCCGCCAATATCTTGCCCCATGTAATAAAGAGGTTCCTGTTCTCAAGATCGATAGCTACGGAAGGTGACCAGCGAGCCAGCGTCCGACCAGCCAGCACGGCAATAGCAGGTGCAATTGGAAGAAGATATTGAAAGCCTTTTGTTGGCCACATTTGAAAGAATGCAACTGGCACGATAATCCACCAGACTAAAAGGCTCTCTCGCCACGACTTTTCGTTACGCAAAAGCCATAAGCCAAGTAAGGCAATGGCTATAACCAAATACCCAATCGCTGGTGGAACAGAAGTGAGATAGAAATCCCATGTATGATTAGGTCTACGGAAGAGTTGCCAGATCAAATAGCTTTGCCCTGATTTTGCCCCGCCTCCCAACCAGAGTGAAAGCGGAAATGGCGCGATCATTAAAGCCATAAAAATAGCTGAAAATACAATATCAATGATACGAATACGGATCTTTCGTGCGAGAGCTAAAAAAGCATAAATAGAGCCAATAAGGATAATCCCCGTCTCTTTAGACAGAAAGGTCAAGCCCATCCCAATACCAGTAACATATAACCAGGCAGGGCGCTGCGTCATTGCAAAGCGCGCCAACAAGTAAAGAGTCAGCGTGGAAAAGAACACCATTGGTCCATCGAGAAGAACTTGCCTGCTTACCACTGTGTGATATGGCATGAGAGCTATAAATAAAGCCGCCAAAAGACCCGCAGGTCGTCCATAGAGGAATCTACCTAGCTCATACACCAGGTAGATAGTAGCTATACTTATAGCCACTGCCACCAATCGCGCATTTAAATCATTCACCCCAAATTGAAACACCAGGGCAAGAATGAAATGAAACAACAATGGGTGGGCCCGGAAAACCGGAAATATCTCTTTCAGGACCGGATCCTGGGCAATTGCCGCAGCTTGTCCAGAATATACGGCTTCGTCAGTGTTAAAACCAATTTTGTTAAGCTGCCATAATCGTAGAAAAGCACCCAATGCGAGCACTAGTATAAGCATCAACCGACTAATCGTAATTTCATTGATCCTGAATACCGTTAACAAGGCAGAGCGCGATGATGTAACTCCTTCGCGGAATTTCGGTGCAAGGTCTATTTTTTCTCCTTTTGCATTCAAATGCATGAC
>DYDH01000431.1:0-1023 GCA_020717985.1 Herpetosiphon sp.
ATTTATCCTTCTGAATTTATCCTTGGGTGGGATAATATCCCCTGCTTTGACCATTTTCCAAAAATAACATCGAGGTATTCATGACAAAAACCATTGACAACAAATGGTGGGTGCTCATTGCGATTGGCACAGGCTCGCTCATGTCAGCGCTGGATGGCAGCGTAGTAAATATGATCCTGCCCGTTTTGCGTGACGCTTTCAAGAGCGACGTGGCCGGCATCGAGTGGGTCGTGACCATTTATTTGCTTGTCTTGAGCGGGCTGCTGCTGACCTTTGGACGCTTGGGCGATCTGCGCGGGCATAAGTCCGTTTATATGTGGGGCTTCGGTATCTTCATCATCAGTTCAGTATTATGCGGAACTGCCTGGTCATCCACCGCGCTGGTCCTTTTCCGAGGGTTGCAGGCAATCGGCGGAGCGATGCTGGCATCCAATTCTCCGGCGATCATCACCGGCAACTTTCCCGCCGAACAACGCGGACGCGCCTTCGGGCTGGCTTCCACAATGACCTATCTGGGACTGACCATTGGTCCATCGCTGGGCGGTTGGCTGACGCAGGCGTTCGGCTGGCGGACTGTGTTCTATATCAATGTGCCTGTGGGAACGTTGGCATTGGTCTTGAGTTATATTTTTATCCCGAAGGATTCCCCCGTTGAAGGCGGACAGGGTTTCGACCTGCCCGGTGCCGCTGCCTTCCTCGCGGGGTTGACGGCTCTCATGCTTGGACTGAACAAAGGTGCAGACTGGGGCTGGACATCCCCCGCCGTGCTGGGATTGCTGAGCGGGGCACTGATCCTGCTGGCTGTGTTCATCCTGATCGAAAGCCGCATATCCGCTCCCATGTTGGATTTGAGTTTGTTTCGGGTTCCCCTGTTTTCCACATCAACTGCCTGCGCCGTTTTGAATTACATTTGTGTCTATAGCCTCATCTTTTTGATGCCCTTCTACCTAATCCAGGGACGTGGATTGAACCCAGCCGAAGCAGGACTTCTTCTTACGGCACAGCCGGTGCTGATGGCGATCA
>DYDH01000431.1:1155-2117 GCA_020717985.1 Herpetosiphon sp.
ATCCAGCATTGGACCTGGAACCGCGTTATGGATGGTGGCGCTGTGTCTGGCAGTTGTCGGGGCCGGCACCGGCACATTTATCTCACCCAACACCAGCGCTTTGATGGGAGCAGCTCCCAGGTCACGACAGGGGATCGCATCGGGAGTACAGGCAACGGCGCGCAATTTCGGCATGGTGCTTGGTGTTGGACTGGCTGGGGCGATCTTCACCACCCACCTGGCGGAAAACTCTACCAACGCCCTCTACAAAGGGATTGACATGGGATTTTTGGCGGCAGCCTGTGTGGCTGTGACCGGGGTTTTTATGTCAGCCATCAAAGATAAATGAACCTCGCTGCCGAGTGCGTCGCACTACACGAGTGGACGAATCTCATTAACTAGGAAAATCCACTCGATTGGGCTGATCCCATTAATTCAGGTGCGACGCACCCCTGTTGTCGCGCGCGGATGAATTCATAGCGTCAATGCTTGCGGACTTGGCTGACCCGCTTTTTCCTTCATTATATGAGAGTCTTCAAGTCTGCGCTGGAAAAATATTTTCGGTACGCGGCTGTTTCGTTCAATACCCCTTTTAGCGCCGTGTACAACTCTTTCTGCAAATATTGATTCACTTCCGCTTTTTCAGCGGACAATACTACTTCATCCTCTTCCACGTTTACAGACAAATGCCCGCCCGCCGCGAGCCACTGCAAACCGATTTCGATGGCGCTCTCGCGCGAAGCCATTGCCGCCGCCAACTCGTGAACAGTCGCTTTGCCGCTGCGTTGATTGATTGCATATTTGCACAAACCTGCAAGTCGGTTTAGATACTCTTCGGGCTTTTCTTCGGCAGGTGGAACTGCAAAAACATAAATCACCTTCGGCTTAACGATCTCCAGCGCCTTGCGTAATTCAATGGGCGATGGGGGCGTTGTGTAAATGGCAAATTCATCGGCTGGATGCAGGTCGAAGCGCGATTTGCC
>DYDH01000013.1:0-9288 GCA_020717985.1 Herpetosiphon sp.
ATTCGTGAAGGCGGTTTGACCGTTGGCGCGGGTGTCGTGACCAAGATCCTTTAGTAATTAGAAAGTAAGGTTATAAGATGGCTTCCAAGAAAAAAGATGTCCGCCCGGTAATTACGTTACAATGTAATGATTGCAAGGAACGTAATTACACCACCGAGAAGAATCGTCGTAATGATCCGAATCGGTTGGAATTCAACAAGTATTGCTCACGTTGTCGCAAGCACACGCAACATCGCGAGACCAAGTAGTTTTGCAAGGGTGGGGTTATAATTACCCCACCTATATAGGCCAGTAGCTCAATTGGCAGAGTCCTCGTCTCCAACACGAGTGGTTGTGGGTTCAAGTCCTACCTGGCCTGCCTGTGGCAAACGCCGCGTTGTGCGGCGTTTTAGCCGTAAATTAATAGAAGGAGTATTGCCTTGGCTGAGAAAGAGAAGAAAGTCAAGAATAGCGAAAACGCCATTCAGCGTTATTTTCGTGAGACTTTGGGAGAACTTCGCAAGGTTAATTGGCCCACTTGGCCTGAAGCAAAACGCCTCACAGGGCTCGTTCTGTTGGTGATGCTGGTCGTAGGCATTTTTCTTGCAGGTGTGGACTATCTGTCTGGCGCATTGATTAATTTGGTGCTTGGTATTTAGATTTGAATTGAGGATCTGATGGATTTACCGGAATCGCAAGAGCAGTCTGAACAGGAACCGATGGATGAAGTAGCCGAGGAGCAAGCCACTCCTGCGGACGTTGTCGCTTCGGATCCTTCGACAGGCTCAGGACTCCGCCCGAAACCTGCCGCACGCTCCGAGACGCAAATCCCAACCGATCTGCCTCCCATTGAGGCGACAGTCGAAGGTCCTGCGTGGTATGTGATCCATTGTTATTCAGGGTATGAAAACAAGGTACGCCACAATCTTGAACAACGTATTGAGACCATGGGGATGAAGGATATGATCTTCGATGTGGTTATTCCCACCCAGGAAGAAGTCGAAGTCAAAGATGGCAAACGCCGCACGGTGGAGCGCCATATATTTCCAGGTTATGTGTTGGTAAACCTGGCTCTTTCAGAAGAATCCTGGTACGTGGTTCGTAACACACCCGGCGTGACCGGATTTGTTGGCATGGGGAATAATCCCACGCCGTTGCGCCCCGAGGAAGTTGCACAGATCGTCAAGCGGATGGAAGCCGAAGCACCCACAGTCAAAGTTTCGTTCAAGGTGGGTGAGCGCGTGCGTATCGTGGATGGTCCGTTCAACGACTTCCGCGGTACTGTTGCAGAGATTGACATGGAACGCACCAAAGTGCGCGTGATGGTCAGTTTCTTCGGACGCGAAACACCTGTGGAACTGGATTTCCTGCAAGTGGAAAAAGCTTAAAGTAGAAAATATTAATTGGACAGTAACAGACCCGAGTTGGGTCTGATGCGGTGGGAGGGTCTCCCAAATGACCCGCTAAAACCACAAAGGAGTTAAGTCAAATGGCAAAGAAACTAAAAGCAATCGTACGTCTTCAACTTGAGGCTGGCAAGGCAAACCCTGCGCCTCCCGTTGGTCCCGCGCTGGCGAGTCATGGTATCAACATCATGGCTTTCTGCAAGGAATATAATGCGCGCACATCCAATCGTCCGGGTGAAGTGCTTCCTGCGGAAATCACAATCTATACTGACGGTTCGTTCACGTTCGTGCTTCGCACCTCGCCCGCTGCAGTTTTGCTCCGTAAAGCCGCAAAGATCGAGAAGGGTTCCGGCGTGCCGAACAAGGATAAGGTCGGTAAAGTGACCCGCGCTCAGGTAAAGGAAATCGCTGAGTTGAAGATGAAAGATCTGAACGCGATCGATATGGAAGGCGCGATGAAGCAGATCGAAGGCACAGCCCGCTCGATGGGTATTACGATAAGCGACTAATTTTGTGGGAGGACGGCCTCGGCTGTCCGCTTGTACCACGGAGGATAAAATGACTAAACACGGAAAGAAATATACCGCGGCTCTCGCCAAAGTTGATATTGACAAGATCTACTCGGCTCACGAAGCCGTTGCTCTCGCAAAGGAAACTTCCTTTACCAAGTTTGATGCGACCATTGAAGTTCACATGCGCACCACGCTTGATTCACGTCAGGCTGATCAACAGTTGCGCGATGTAGTCGTGCTCCCTCATGGTCTTGGTAAGACAGTGCGTGTGCTTGTGTTCGCTACTGGCGAAGGCGCTGTTGCTGCTCGCGCGGCCGGCGCTGACCTTGTTGCAGATGATGACGAAACAATGAAGAAGATCGAAGGCGGCATGTTGGATTTTGACGTCGCCATCGCCACTCCTGATGCAATGGGCAAGGTTGGTCGTTTGGGTCGCGTGCTTGGACCTCGCGGTCTGATGCCGAACCCGAAAGCTGGCACAGTTGTCCCCGCTTCGGATATGGAACGCGCCATTAAGGAAGCGAAGGCTGGTCGTGTTGAATTCCGCCTTGATAAGACAAACAATATCCATGTCTCAATTGGCAAGGCTTCATTTGAAGTCAATAAACTCGTGGAAAATTACGCGGCTTTGGTGGATGCGATCAATAAATCCCGCCCATCTGGTGCGAAGGGTAACTTCGTCAAGCGCATTACCATTGCTTCGACAATGGGACCTGGCGTGAAAGCCGATCCGAACGAACATATTGAAGGTGCCGAGTAGCAGTACTCGTTTATCCCTAAAACCACTTCGCCGATGAAGGCGGGTGTCCCATGAATTGGGACTTAATTTCCTGCTCAGGTGGAGACTGATAGCAAATTTCAGTACGCAAGTGCTGATTCCCTTTCGAGGGCTTCCCCATACGGGGATTGCAAAAAGTCTTTGCCTGTGTAAGTGGCAAAGACTTTTTAATTGAAAGGAGGTGAATACCCTTTGGCAATTTCTAAAGAACGCAAGGAAGAAGTGCAAGCTCGATATGCAGACTGGTTCAAGCGTAGTGAAGCTGTAATTCTTGTGGAATATACCGGCGCAAAAATGAAGTCGATTGATGCGATCCGCGCGAAGATCCGTGAAACTGGCGGCGAATTCCACATCGTGAAGAATACGCTAGCTCGCCGCGTGTTTGCAGAGAACGGCGTGCAAGTTCCCGCAGATTATCTCGTGAAGTCCACGGCTGTATTGTTTGCATTCAAAGACCCTGCTGCCACTGCGAAAGCATTGACCGAATCAACAAAAGGCAATGAGTTCGTTAAAGTGAAAGGCGGTTTAATGGGCGGTAAGTCCTTAAACCCGGCGCAGGTGAAAATGCTTTCCGAAATGCCCCCGTTGCCAGTTATGCGCGCAACATTGCTTGGCGTTTTGCAGGCCCCGGCCAGCAAACTCGTCCGCACATTGGCGGAACCCGCACGCGGACTGGCTGCTGTTATCAAAGCCCACGCGGAACAAACTCCCGCAGCGGCATAATTTTGAACATGCGACGCGTCATGTGCGTACCGCTATAAAACTTAACCAATATTATTTACTTAGCAAGGAGTGCTAAACAATGTCTGAAAAACTCGCAAAACTCGTGGAAGAACTTTCCACACTTTCCGTCCTCGAGGCGGCTGATTTGGTAAAAATGCTCGAAGAGAAGTGGGGCGTTTCCGCCGCCGCTCCTGTGGCTATGGTTGCTGGTGGCGGCGCTGCTGCTGCGGCTGAACCCGTCGAAGAGAAGACTGAATTCGATGTAGTCATCAAAGACCCAGGCGCCAAGAAGATCGATGTGATCAAAGTCATTCGTCAATTGACCAGCCTCGGACTCGGCGAAGCCAAAGCTCTCGCTGAAACCGCTGGCGGCAAAGTCCTCACCGCTGTTGGCAAGGATGCCGCGATGGATGCCAAGAAGAAACTTGACGAAGCCGGCGCGAACGTCGTCGTCGAATAAGTTTTCAAGTTTTAAAACAAAAAAGACGGCTCGCAAGAGTCGTCTTTTTTGTTTGTTTTATTTTTTAGTTATATCGTTCCACTTTCCGGATCACCATGACTACTTTGCCTTTGATCTCCAGCGATTCGTTCTTGTCAATGTAGATCGGCTTCATGGTGGGATTGGCGGGTTGCAGGCGGTACTTGTCTTTTTCCTTGAAGAAGAACTTCAGAGTGGTCTCGTTGCGGTCGGAAAGCCAGACTGCAACCATATCACCGTTGCGCGCATCCTGGGTGGGCTTGAGGATGACAATGTCGCCGTCATTCACCATGGCGTCTATCATTGATTCGCCTTGTACTTTTAGGGCAAACAATTCCCTGCCTTTTTCCTTGGCAGGCATGAGCGACATGGCTACTTCGACAGAGTCTTCGGGTGTAAATGAACTGAAATCAGCATTGGTGGGGACAGGGATGGGCTCGCCTGCTTGAATAACACCCATCATGGGAATGCGGAACATATCGCCCAGCGGGGCATTATTGGTCAGTCGTACGCCGCGCGATATTTTGCGGTCACGCTCGATGTTGCCCGACTTTTCAAGCTGGTCAAGATAGTAGTTGACAACAGAAGTGGATGAAATATCGCAATCCTCGCCAATCTCTCGGATCGAGGGTGGGTGTTTGTGTTCGCGTTGATAACTCGCGATGAAATCAAGGATTTTCTGGTGACGTTCACCCAGACCTTTGCTTTTTCTAACCATCATCATCATTTTATGCCTCCTGCCAGCATAACTGGCATTCGTGAATGCATTCTTCGCTCATTTGTGCTACGAATGATACTCGAACGCCTGTTCTGTGTCAAGGATTTAGGAAGCGGACTTAAAGCGGATAAACGGATGAGAACGGATTTACACCCATGTTCGGCGGCGCATCCAGAAGTACATGAAGATCGGGGTAAACAGCATCAGGCCCAGGGTCCCGTAAAAGATCGCGGGTTGAGTCCAGCTTTCCTGGGGCGGATTCGCGGCGAAGAAGTTCATTCCGAAGAAGCCTGTTACAAAAGTCAAAGGCATGAAAAGGGTGGTGATGATGGTGAGGGTCTTCATGACTTCGTTCATGCGGTTGTTGATCACTGATAGATATGTATCCATTGCGCCGCCGACCAGGTCGCGCAGACTTTCATTGACATCGTGCAACCTGACAAGGTGATCGTAAATATCGCGGAAGAAGATGCGGTCTTTGCGGTCAATGACCTCGTAATCGTCGCGCGCCATTTTGTTGAGCACTTCGCGCTGGGGGAGCAGGATGCGCCGCATGGCAAGCAGGACGCGTTTCAGTGTGAACAGTCTGGCGAGAGTTTGGGAACTGGGGCGGTCAAAGACCTGGTCTTCGATCCAGTCTATTTCATCGTCTATTTTTTCGATGATTGGCATGTAATTCATGACGATGGCGTCAATAATTTTGTATAGCAAATGATCTGCTCCATCCTGTGAATAGCGTGGATCGCGCTGACTTGCGTTCCATGTATCGTCTATGGATGAAACAGGGTTGTCGTGATGCGTGATAACGTAATTGCGCCCAAGGAAAATATCCAGCTCATCAATTTCCGTGTCCCATGGTTCGGTGGCTTTTACCAGATGCATGTAATTCAAAACGATGTAAAGATAATCGCCCCAGTCGTCTATTTTTGGGGCGTGAGTCTGTTCCAATGCGTCGGCGATGGCGAGATGATGAAAATTGAAACTTTCCAAAATGGGCTGGGATGTTTCCGGTGGCTCGGACGTAAAGTCGACCCAGAGCAGCCCGCGCTTGTCGCGCAGGAGGCGGGAGAAGTCTTTAGGGGAGATATCTATGCGGGCGGGTTTGCCGGGGGAGAAGAAAACTGAGCGGATCATGAAATTTGCCTCCAAAGCGGGCGAAAATTGAGGTTTTTTGAGTGAAAAATCAATTATCTTTATGAAAATGTTGATAATATTGATTTTACTATTGACAAAGTTTATAAAGTGAGTATAATTTTATTAGAAATCAGGCAGTAAACATTGATTTTATTGATATATTGTTCAAGAAAGTTGAGTTGTCTGGAAAGGAGTTCCCATGACTATTTGTCCTGAAATTGAATCTGAATTACGCCGTAAAAACATTATGGAGGAAATGGATGCCTTTCGTTTGGAGAAAGAAGCCACAAAAGGCAAAACCCTTCTGGATAAAAATCTGGCGCTGCTTGGAAACTTGATGGTTTCCGCTGGCGAGAAGCTGCGCCGTCGTTACCATTCTTCACAAGATACGAGTTCTGTGAAATTGGTAAACAAGGTTGCATAGCATGTTAAGCGGTACTCTTCAAAAAATCTCAAAACTTTATCACGAATACCCACGCACATTTTGGACCGTGATCGTTATTACTTTTATTGACCGCATCGGCGGCTCGCTGCTCTTTCCATTCTTCGCGCTCTATATTACCAGTAAATTTCATGTGGGAATGACCGATGTCGGCGTGCTCTTTGCGGCTTTTTCAGTTTCCAGTTTTACCGGTTCTGCAATTGGCGGGGCGCTCACTGATCGCTTCGGACGCAAGGGCATCATCATGTTTGGCTTGATCGCCTCGTCCTTTAGTACGGTGGCAATGGGACTAATCGACTCCTTCCAAGCCTTCTTTTTCCTCGCGCTCTTTGTCGGTATTTTAACAGATGTGGCAGGTCCAGCGCACCAAGCCATGATCGCGGATATTTTGCCCGAAGAAAAACGAGCGGATGGATACGGAATTCTGCGCGTGGCTTTCAATTTATCTGTGGTCATTGGTCCCGCCATCGGTGGACTTTTAGCGTCTCGATCCTACCTTTTGCTGTTTCTGTCCGATGCGGCTATTTCCCTGCTGACAGTGATCCTGATCGCCATCTTCCTGCCCGAGACAAAGCCTGCCGCACATCCCGATGCCCCAAAGGAATCAATGGGACGCACGTTTGCAGGCTATGGACAAGTCTTCCGCAACGCGGCTTTCATGTTGTTCCTGGGTGCAGTGTTGCTGCAAGTCTTTACTTATATGAACATGAATACAGTATTGGGCGTTTATTTGCGAAACGAACATGGCACGCCTGAGTCAGGATACGGCTTGTTGCTGAGCATCAACGCGGCGATGGTGGTGCTGATGCAGTTCCCGATCACGCGCCGCATTACGAAATATCCGCCGATGTTGATGATGGCGGCGGGTACATTCCTGTACGTCATTGGCTTCTCGATGTATGGATTCGTTTCCACTTACCTCATGTTCGTGGCTGCGATGGTGATCATCACCGTTGGTGAAATGGTCGTCACGCCTGTTTCGCAGGCTTTGGTGGCATCCTTTGCACCCGAAGAAATGCGCGGACGGTACATGGCCGTTTCAGGCTTTTCGTGGGGCATTCCCTTTGCAGTGGGACCATATCTCGCAGGTCTCATCATTGATGGTCCGAAGCCGTACCTGCTCTGGTATGCGGCGGGATTTGTCGGTCTGTTATCCACCTTTGCCTTCCTTGGCTTGTATCGCGTGAGACACCAGCACGCGCAGGAATTGGAAGTCATGCCGGAAATTATGGAATCGTAAATTAGAAAACCGTCGGCTAATCTTCAAAAAAATTTCGCGAGGATTGGCGTAGATTAGCGGAAAGAAGAAAAAAATTTGGAGGAACACAACTTATGCGACCAGCGCCTACTCGCTGCCCGATCTGCCAGTCTGAATTGACTGTTGTACGATTACATTGTTCGTCGTGCGATACATCCATTGAAGGACGTTTTGCTCTCGGTCAGTTTTCTAATTTGACACCCGAACAACTTGAATTTACTTTTACCTTTGTGCGTTGCGAAGGCAAGATCAATCGCATGGAGCAGGAACTTGGAGTTTCGTATCCAACCATCCGCAACCGTTTGAGTGAAGTCATCCGCGCGTTGGGCTATGAGCCTGGCAAGGATGACCCCACCGAGATCACGCAGGACAAGCGCAACCGTATTCTCGAAGACCTGAGCGCAGGCAAGATCAGCGCCGACGAAGCCACGCGTTTATTGCGCGGCGAAGAGGAGTAGCCATGTCTAAAACAATCTCTGCCGGGCGAACGCCCAAAATTGTGATCGAAAATATCGGCGGCGATCTCAGTCTTACCGGTTGGGAGGGGGATACCATTCTGCTCAAGTGTGATGATGAGCATTGCACACAGGCAGGTGATATGCTGACCATCTCTTGTGAAGATGATGTTTCGCTGCGCGTTCCAAAATCTGCTTCTGTTTTTATTCAGAACATCGAAGGCGATGCATCCATTCGCGGGGTGATGGGCGGCATCGAATTGAAGGAAATTCAGGGCGACCTTTCCATCCGGGATGTGGATTCTGTTTCGATAGAATCGATCCAATCTGACTTTAGCCTGCGCGGCGCGAAGGGACATTTATTTGTCAAAAGCGCAGAAAGTGATGTGTCCATCCGTGATGTGGATGGAAATGTGTCGCTTGAGTCGGTTGCCAATGATCTTGCCCTGCGCGATGTGCGCGGAAGTGTGGTCGCCAATGTAGCCGACGATGTTGTGCTTTATCTTAATCCGCAGGCAGGCAAAACCTATTCTGTTACTGCGGGAAATGATATTTTGCTTGTCATGCCGCCAAAAGCAAACGCCACACTTAATCTCGATGCCGATGAAATTGACATTGAATGGAAGGGCGTGAGAAATGATGAAGATGCAACCACTCGCGTGGTCACAATTGGCAATGGCTCAGCCGTTGTGACATTAAAAGCGGATTCGAATATCCGCGTAACCAACAAAGCAGATGCTGGCGATACGGCTGAAGACTTCGGCAACTTTGCCGGTATTGGCATGGATTGGTCTGGGTTTGGCGAGCGAATTTCTCGACAGGTGGAGCAGGTGACGCGCCGTGCAACCAAACAAGCGGACAAGGTGGTCAGCCGCGTTAATCGGCGCATGGGCGCGAGAGTGAATTTGGGCGATTGGGATTTTTCAGGCCGCGCAGCGACACCTCCCAAACCACAAGCGTCTGACGAAGAACGTCTTATGATCTTGAAGATGTTGCAGGATAAAAAGATCACCGCCGAAGAGGCGGAAAAATTGCTCGCCGCACTCGAAGGAGGTGAATGATGTCTGCTGAGGAGCGTAGGAAAATTTTGCAGATGGTGGCGGATGGGAAGATCAATGCGGAGGAGGCAACCGCGCTGATGCGTTCGCTGGAGGAATCTGCCGGGGATGAGATTCAATCCGTCGAAGCAGAATCAGGTTCGGGCGGGGTGGGAGGCGATGCCGCAGAGTTCGATCAGGTTCGGGCGCGGGCAAAATTCTTCATGTGGATTCCGCTCTGGGTGGGAATCATCCTCACGATATTAAGCGCATGGTGGATGTTTTCCATTCAACAAAATGCGGGTTTGAATTTCTGGTTCTTTTGCATGTCCATGCCGTTTGTGTTTGGTATTCTGTTGATTGCGCTC
>DYDH01000013.1:9307-41048 GCA_020717985.1 Herpetosiphon sp.
CGCGCTGGGTTTATGTGAATGTGGATCGCTCACAGCAGTCTGATTGGCCGAAAAATATTACAATTGCGCTTCCCCTGCCGCTGGGACTGGTGAGTTGGTTTTTGAAAAATTTCGGTTCGCAGATCAAAGGCTTGAAACAGACTTACATCGATGAAGCGCTGTTGGCGATCTCGGCGGCGAAATCTATGACGGAGCCGTTGATCATCCATGTGGATGACGATGCCGGAGAGCGCGTGCAGGTATTTTTGGGATAAGAGGTGTGACATGGCAAACAGCGAAGAACGGATGAAGATTTTGAAGATGATCGAAGAGGGCAAGATCAGCGCGGACGAAGGTTCAAAATTGCTTGCGGCATTAAGCGATTCGCGCAAAGGCATTCCCACTCCGCCGCGGACTCCCGGCGCGGGTGGCACGGCACGCTGGTTGCGAATCCGCGTGACCGATGTGCGCACGGGGCGCTCGAAGGCTTCGGTTCAAATTCCGCTGGCGCTGGTCGATGCCGGCATGAAGATCGGCGCGCACTTTGCCCCCGAAGTGGAAGGCGTGGATATGTCGAATGTGATGGATTCGATCCGCATGGGCGTGACGGGCAAGATCATCGATGTGGTGGATGAGGAAGACGGCGAGCATGTGGAGATTTTTGTGGAGTAGTGGGCTGGGAATTGGAAACATAAAAAGAGCAGTTACTTTCAAAGTAACTGCTCTTTCAGCTTTTAAACAAAACATGTTAAATTAATTTTTCATCCGCATCCAGCCGAATATCATCCAGGGCAGGATGGCGAAGAAGCCAGCCATTGCAGGTCCGCCCAGTCCTGTGAACAGCGCGATCATGATGTGACCGAGGGCGGTGATTACATACAATAGGATGACTTGACGGTCAAAGTTCCCATCATGTGTTTGGGGAAAATCGGGCTTTGCCAGCCAGAAGAAGACGAGGAATGTCACAAAGGTTGTCAGCCACCAGCCGAAAAAGTTTTGCAGGGGAATACCAAAGTAGGCGCCGTTCACATCCCAAACCCAATGCCCGCCCTGGACCATGACCGGATCCATGACCACGTCCCACGCGGTCATGATCAGCGCGCCGACAGCCGCCACAAAGATCAGGCGCGAGCGCGTTTTCGCCGGGACAAGCCAGTCTGCAACCACAAGCGAGGGGTACATCATCATGAACCATGCAACGGGAATGATAAGCGGAACCAGTCCGAGGAAGAGGTACCCAAGTTTGGTTGTGTAATGATAGGGACCGTAGACCAGCCCGGTCACCACGCCGACGCTTTCAAAGGTTAGGCTGACTACAAAGGCGCTTGCTAATAACCAAAGAGTGCGCTTCCAATTCATGCGTTCACTGGAATGAATCAGGGCAATCGAAAATCCGCTGACGGTGACCAGCGGAACCAGGAAAAGAGGCGATGAGCGCATTATCCCAGTGATATGCAGGTATGCGGTGATCAGGGCATAAAAGACAAGCAAGGGTGTGATGATGCGGCGAAGAGTCATGGTATTTTCTCCTGAACGAATTTTACCAAATAACAGCTCGTTTTTTATTTTGCGTGGAAAAAATCTTGTAACCTTGAAAACATCCGGCTTGTGAGTGGATTCAATTCAATGGATTTTTTATTCATCCTTCATCCTTTATCCTTCATCATTTCCCACCCTACCCATTTTTCCAGTACCGCCCTAGCCCTTTCGGCGATACACTCCGAGAGCGCATTCGCTATACTGATGCGCAAGGAGATAAACCATGAGTAAAAATATGTTCGTTGAACTTTCTGATGCAATTGCAGACGCCGCTGAGCGTGCTGGAAAATCCACTGTGCTGGTGGATGCGCGCCGAAAATTTCCTGCCAGCGGAATTGCCTTCGCCAAGGATTTGATCTTGACTGCGGATCATGTCGTGGAACGCGATGAGGATATCAAAGTAATTCTGGCCGACGGGACGGAAGTCACCGCCCGCGTTGCTGGGCGCGACCCGGGAACTGATCTGGCTGTCCTGAAATTAGACTCCGCCTTGGCCACTCCCGCTGAAGTCTCGAAGTCCGCCGCGCGCGTGGGACAATTTGTGCTGGCAATCGGCAGACCATCCATTAAGGGAATCGAATCCAGTTTTGGGTCGGTTAACTCCATCGGCGGCCCAGTTCGCACGGGGCGCGGCAGTATGCTGGAAAGCTACATCAAAACCGACGTCGTTTCGTATCCGGGCTTTTCCGGCGGACCCTTGGTCAACGGCGACGGTACGATTTTCGGCATCAACACTTCCGGCTTTGGCAACGGCGGCGCGATCACCATCCCTGCCGATGTGGCGTGGAAGATCGCCGATACACTCGCCAAGCATGGCAAGGTCAAACGCGGGTATCTCGGCATCCGTAGTCAAACGGTTGAACTTTCTGCCGATGCAAGGAAGGCGCTGAAACGCGAGCAGGAAACCGGACTTTTGATCGTCGGACTCGAATCGGAAAGTCCCGCTGGAAAAGGCGGTATGATGGTCGGTGATATTCTTGTCGGCGTGGCTGGCGAGCCTGTTGCCCATCAGGATGATTTATTCGTCCGCTTGAGCAGTGACGTGGTCGGTAAGTCCACACCCATTGATGTGGTGCGCGGTGGCAAGTTGGAATCGGTCAAAGTGGAAATTGGCGAAAGATAGTGATCTCTACTGCGAAGAGCGCTAAGAACGCCAAGATTTAAAGGTTTTCTTTGCGCTCTCCGCGTGCTTCGCGGTTAAAAAATATTTTTTGAAATAAATGGAGCTTCATTGATCCGAGTCACAATCGTTTCGCCCAACTCTGCCATGCGGATTGGTCTGCGCGAATTGCTCAGCAGGCAATCTGGCATCAAGGTGGTGGGCGAAACAATTGATCTTGAAAGTGTAAATGATAAAGAGACCGAGGTGGTTGTGCTTGCCTCGGTCTATTCTGCGCGTTTGTTGGAAAACAATAAATCATTCGCAATTTTATTTTTGACAGATGATGTTGAATCCCTGCGCGGTGTATTCAATTCAAATGTACGCGCGTGGGGCGTGCTTTCTGCGGATGCCACAGAGGATGAATTGGTGGCGGCCGTCCGCGCGGTGGGGGAAGGGCTTTGGGTCGGCGCACCAAGCCTGGTCGGAGATTTGATCCGCTTGTCTGGGAGGAGGGAATCTTCCAGCAATGATTCTCCGGTTGAGCCCTTAACTGCCCGGGAGTTGGAAGTCATCCAACTAATGGCGCAGGGATTGGCAAACAAACAGATCGCGCTAAAATTGGGAATCAGCGAGCATACGGTCAAATTTCATCTTTCAGCGTTGTATGCAAAACTGGGAATATCGAGTCGCACCGAGGCGGTCAAACGCGGGATCGAACTTGGTTTGATCTCGTTGTAACTGATGAAAAAACCGCAGACTTCAATCTGCGGTTTTTTAGTTGCGAGCCTTTCTTTTTTTGTGGAACAAGACAGGCATGGTGACGATGAGGACAAGTATGACGCCCATGATAACAATGCCGTCGGTTGACCCCACTTCGGAGACATCGCCTGCAAGCGGGGTCGGGCTGGCGATCTGGTCAGGAAGCGAAGCTACGCTCAGGTTATGTGTGGATGCCGCCGGTTGTTTAAAGTTTGTCGAGGCAAGCACAAAAACAAGCGTGATGAATACCAGTGTGATCCCAAAAATATAAGCTGTTTTCATGGTTGTATTTATGAATATTGTATCATGCCCACTGGCCGCGTTTCAAATGTGTTTGAAGCTTCAAATATTATATTTCTGATTTACTGACAATTTAGCTCTTATATGTATTTTTTTGCACTTTCGATGTATAATGCGGCAGATTATTTAGCTGGCGGGGCTCAGCGCTTATTCCAAGTTAATTCAGCCTTCGCCGCCTTTTGTCTGGCGGCGTTGCGATTACGGTCACTTAAATGTGGAGGCTTTCAATAAGCGTAACAATTATCCGCTAATCTACGCTAGTCGGCGCGAACTTGGGTTTTTATTCGCGAAAATTCGTGTAGGCTGGCGGACAAAAAACAAACCACGCTTAAGAGCAGTCTTACTGCGATTATATATGTACTGCGTAATTTGCCATATGAATGGCTTAATTTTTTGCCTGCATTTTCGCATTCGAATGTTCAGAAAATTATGCGACGAGCAGTAAAGTTTATTTCAGGAGCATCCATGATCAAAAGACTTATTGACTGGCTGAAACAGCCTCTCGGTCTGATTGCGGTGGGAATCGCAGTGTTGTCATTGTTCAGCTTTGCGGCATACGGGCTATCTTTGACCCAACAGCCGCCGGAACAGCCCATTCAGTTTCCACATAAAACCCATATTGGGTTTGGTATTCAATGTTTGTATTGCCATCCGGGCGCGGCACGCGGACCTTCCGCGGGTATTCCAACGCAGGCGAAATGCTGGGGATGTCACCAGCAGATCGCCAAGACCGAAACCAGCCTGCTGTTGGCGCCTTTGAAAAAGGCCGTTGAAAGCGGAACTCCGCTGGAGTGGGTGCCCGTAGCCCAGGTACCGGATTTTGTCCAATTCAATCATCGCGCGCATATTGCGGCGGGACAAAATTGCGAGAACTGTCACGGCGATATGACCAAGGTAACTGTTGCCGAGAACCCACAGGTCTTTAATATGGGTTTCTGTCTGGATTGTCATAAGAAAGTTGCTGGCGATGACCATGAAAAACTGGTCAAGCTTGTTGACTGCGGTACTTGTCATTATTAACCGGGCGAAAGGAAACAACAATGAGCGATAAAATTTCCCGGCGTGATTTTCTCAAACTGGCTGGTGTGGGCGCGGCAACCACTGCGATCCTCACGGGCTGCGGTCCGGCTTCGCGTTACGTAAAACGCGAACCGTACATGCAAATGCCCGAATACACCTACAACGGACTGAGCACATATTACGCCACCACATGCCGCGAATGCGCGGCCGGCTGCGGACTCGTTGTCCGCACATCCCAGGGACGCGCGCTAAAAACTGAAGGCAACGCGAACCATCCGCTGAACCTCGGCAAAACCTGCGCCCGCGGACAGGCAACCCTGCACGGTCTTTATAATCCTGACCGTGTGACCGACCCCATTCAACGCAAACGCGGAAGCGCCTCCTTCGAAAATGTGGATTGGGACGCCGCCACCCAAACCGTAGCCGACGCCCTCAAAAATAACAAACCGGGCGAGATCGCCTTCCTGATGGGAACGGCATCCGATCATCTCTTCGACCTGGTAACTGATCTGTCATCCCAGGCAGGGATCAACGCCCCAGTCCGCTTTGGCGCATTGAGCATGTTTGAATCACGCGCCACACTGGCGCAAGCCGCCGAGAATCTCTTCGGCGAATCTGGCTTGCCCTTCTTTGATGTGGGCGGCGCACAGTTTGTTTTATCCTTCGGCGCAAACTTCCTTGAGACATGGCTTTCGCCTGTTTCATATACTCGTGGTTTCGCGGGACTGCGTGAAGCGCAAACCAAAATGCGCGGAAAATTCGTGCAGTTCGAATCGCGGATGTCTTCCACGGCTGGCAAGGCAGATGAGTGGGTTCCGCTTCGCCCGGGCACTGAGGCAATGGTCGCGTTGGCCATCGGCCGACTCGCCCTCGAACTTCGCGGCGGACCGTTGCCCCGCGCTTTCGCCGATGTGGACGTAAAAGATGCCGCAGCCAAATCAGGCATTAAACTCGAAACGCTCGAACATCTGGCGGAAATGTTCGCCAATTCCAAAGGCGCGTTGGCCATCCCCGGCGGCGCGGCGCTCGGACAGAGCAATGGTCTCGCCGTTGCCGAAGCCGTGTTGACCTTGAACGCCATTGCCGATAACTTCGGCAAGCCCGGCGGCGTGTACCTTTCGGCGCTTGCTCCCAACCAGGAAAAATATCAACGTTCCGCTTCATTGCAGGAAATGCAGGCGTTTACCAAAAAATTGGCTGGCGGCGCGATCAAGGTTTTGTTCGTGCATGGAGTCAATCCGTTGTTTGAACTGCCTGCTTCGTTGAATTTCAAGGAAGCGCTTGCCGGTGTGGATCAAGTCATTTCGTTTGCCACATTCCCCGATGAGACTGCGCTTGAATCCGATTTCGTCTTCCCCGATCACCACGGACTTGAATCGTGGGGTTATCAGCGGGTGGCGACCGGCTCGAACTCGTCTGCTCTTTCGGGCGCACAGCCTGTCGTTTCGCCGTTCTACAACACCCGCTCGACTGTGGATGTATTGATCGCCGCCGCTCAACTCGCGGGCGGTAAATTTGCGAAGGCTTTGCCTTTCAAGGATGAAGTTGAATTCCTGCAAAGCAAGATCACTCCGCTGATGAGCGAAGCCGACGGTTTCTTCTCCGCGCCCGACCTGCCGACTTTCATGGCATCCTTCCAGCAGTATGGCGGCTGGTGGAAAACCACCGACACCCGCACCGCTCCCAATACTGCGGATGTGCTCAACCGAAACATGGATGCGGCCGAATCCGAATTTGCCGGTGAAGGCGAATTCTTCTTCGTGCCGTTCGTCTCGCCGACCCTTGCCGAAGCGGGCGCGAACAAGCCCTGGCTTCAGGAGTTGCCCGACCCGACGACCACGGTCATGTGGAATACGTGGATCGAGATCAACCCCGTCACGGCGGAAGAACTCGGACTTGTAGATGATGATGTGGTGAAAATCATCAGCGAGGCCGGGGAGTTGGAACTGCCCGTTTACCGCTACCCAGCCATTCGTCCAGATACGGTTGCGATTCCCTTCGGTCAGGGGCACACGGCTTATGGTCGCTATGCCGAGAATCGCGGAGCCAATCCCACAGATTTAATCGGTCAAAATTTCAACAAAGCCGGTGATCTCGCGTTTGCCGGGATGAAAGTCAAAATCGAAAAGACTGGAAAGAAGCAACCCCTTTCACGCCTCGAAAGTATTATGGGTGTCTACGGCGTGGGTCTTGGAGAGGAGCATTAATCATGATCAGACCTGAAGAAATTAAAATGAGCACGGAAGAAACCGGCAAGTGGGGCATGGTCATTGACCAGGATATTTGCACGGGCTGTCAGGCTTGCGTGGCGGCGTGCGCGATGGAAAATAATATTACCTTCGTCGGCGAAGAGGATTCAGGTTACGGGCGCTCCATGCACTGGATCCGCATCGAACGTTTTTGGGAGGGTGAGTATCCTGAAGTCAAGATGACCGCCAACCAGCCGATGCTTTGCCAGCAATGCGGAGCCGCCACCTGTGAACCCGTCTGCCCAGCGTTTGCCACAGTTCACTCACAAGCGGAGCAATTGAATCTGCAAGTTTATAACCGCTGTGTGGGTACGCGCTATTGCGGAAATAACTGCCCGTATCAGGTGCGTTCCTTCAACTGGCGCGACTATCAACGCCCTGAACCTTTGCCGAATCAATTCAATCCCGATGTCACTGTGCGCCGCATGGGCGTGATGGAGAAATGTACCTTCTGCATCCAACGCATTCACAGGGCGCAGGATAAGGCGAAATCAGAAGGACGCGAAGTCGTGGACGGCGAATTCACCACTGCTTGCGCGCAGGCTTGCCCCGCGAGCGCCATCACCTTTGGCCGCGTGGACGATCCTGAATCACTTGTCTCTCAAGTGGCTCGCGCTCATGGCCATGGCGTGAAGCACCTTGAAGAACTTGGTAATCTTCCGAACGTGACCTACTTGAAGGGAGGGTAACGATGGCTTATAACAAAAAAGCAGAGACTGCACATCCCAAGGCTGAGTCTCACGACCATGCTGAGGAGCATCTCCGCGAGAAGCATTTGATGCTTGATCCGCTTCCGCGCGGAAAAATGAACGACATGGTGATGGAAGCCATGACCGAGCCGCCCACGTGGAAGTTCTGGCTGATCTTCGTCCTATTGGCTGGAGTTGTCGCTTATTTTCTTTTCTATAAATGGGGACTCCTGATTATGAACGGTCAGGGTTTGGCAGGCGTGATGCGTCCCGATTACTGGGGCATCTTCCTGGTCAACACTGTGTTCTGGATCGGCATCAGCCATGCAGGGACATTCATCTCGGCCATTTTGCGCGTGTTCAAAGCAGAATTCCGCCGCCCGTTCACCCGCGCCGCCGAGTTGATGACCACCTTCGGTCTGGTGCAGGCTGGCTTTAGCGTCTTCATGCATTTGGGTCGTGTCTGGCTGGCGTACTGGCTGATGCCTTACGCAAATCAGCGCATGTTGTGGCCCAACCTGCATTCCCCTTTGACCTGGGACTTGCTGGCGATCACCACCTATTTGCTTTCATCCACTATGTACCTCTTCCTGCCGCTCATCCCCGATTTGGCCATGGCGCGTGATCGCTCAACTGGCTGGCGAAAAGGTTTGTATAAGACGCTTGCTCTCGGTTTCCGCGGCACAGAAGGCGAGTGGACTCACCTCCGCAATGCCATGAACATCTTCGCCTTTGCCATCATTCCGGTCATGTTCTCGGTGCATACCATCGTCTCCTGGGACTTTGCCGCCGCTACCCGCCCCGGCTGGAGCTCGACCATCTTTGGTCCATACTTCATCGTTGGCGCGCTGCACTCAGGTATGGGCGCTGCAATTCTCGTGCTGGCGGTAGTGCGCGGTACGATGAAACACATGAAATACTTCATCCGCGCTGAACACTTCGATGCCATCGGCAAATTGATGCTTATTATCTCTATGGCGTGGGCGTACTTCTTCTTCAACGATTACATGGTGCAATGGTACGGCGGCGACAAGTGGACACAGCAGTTGCTTCACTTCCACGAAGCGGGTCCGCTGGGCTGGATGTGGTTTGCCATGCTGGTCTGCAACGTGGTTATCCCGTGGGGTATCTTGTGGAATGCAAAATGGCGCTCGACCCCGTGGCTGGTCGGCTTTGTCGGCATTGCCATCAATGTCGGCATGTGGTTCGAACGCTACATCATTGTCCCCGTCTCGGTTACCATCAACCGTATGCCTTTTACCTGGCGTTTATATGAGCCGGGCATTGAAGTTCCCATGGGCATCGGCACAGTGGCGTTCTTTATTCTGCTTTACATGGCGGCTTCGAAGTTGGTTCCCCTTATTCCCGTCTGGGAAGTGGAGGAAGGTCAGATGGCGCACGAACTCAAGACGTTTGGACGCGAGACCGTTGTATCGGTCAGCGAATTGGAATAGGTGACTCACATGGCTGATAATATTTCCAGAAACGAACATTCTGGGTCAGTATCTCTCTTGGCGGTCTTCCCCGACCTTGGACCTGCGGCGGACGCGATAGACAAACTCCGCGCTTTGGGTCTTTCTGACGACCACATGAACGTCATCTCAGGTATTCCCGTCACCGAAGCCATGCTCGGCCGCCCGCACCAGTGGACGAATGTCCCGCGGCTGGCGGCTGGCGGCTCGATCCTCGGTTTTTGTGCCGCGGCATTTTTGGTGTTTGTCTCACCTTATCTATACCCGGTTCCGATTCAGGTGGGGCGGCAGGCTTTTGTCCCGGGTCCGCCTACAATTGTTGTCTTGTTCGAGTTGACCATGCTTGGCATGTTGCTCTCGACCTTTCTCGGCGTATTTCTCGACAGTTACTTTCCCAATTATCGCCCAATGGAATATGTAAAGGAAGTCAGCGATGGAAAGATTGCCGTCTTCTTTATCTGCCCTGAAGATGCCAAGGAAAAATTCACCAATGCCATGACCGCCCTCGGCGCGGAAAAGGTTGAGGTTGCGGAGGTAGAACAATTATGAGATTGTTCAAACAACTCATTGGAGTTTTTGTGACACTCGGCGTGGTGATCGGCGCACTGGCGATCTTTGCCTTTGACGTGATCAAAATTGACTGGGTGGTGTTCATGGAAATTCAGGATTCTTTTAGCACACAGGAAAAACCATTGCCTGTGCCCGCCCAATCCATTCCGGTGGAAGGCGCGGCTTACATCCCCGCTGCGGGCGCGCCCGTTAACCCTGTCCCTGCGGATGAAACTTCCCTTGCGCGCGGCTCCCAACTCTTTTTCACCAATTGCGCCATGTGTCACGGCGTGGATGGCGGAGGGAATGGCACCGTTGCCGCCTTTTTTGTCAAAAAGAAACCGGCAGACCTTACCAGTGCTCTTGTGCAAAGCAAGAACGACGGCGCGATCTTTTTGACCATTAGCAACGGCTTTGGTTTTATGCCGGCTTTGAATGAAAATTTTACAGTACGCGAGCGCTGGGACCTGGTTAATTTTGTCCGCACACTCGACGAATCCAAGACACCGTAGCGAGGAAATATGGACGATTTTAAGAAAATTATCTACAGTGTGCTGTCCATATTTGTGATCGGCATTGTCGTTTGGGTGGGGATTGTCTTTGTGAATTCGTGCGGATTTGACCTAACCTGCGCGAAAATTTCCAAACCGGTCGGGCTGACTCCCATCCCAACCTTGATTCCCGCCACCCTGCCCGCCGCATCGCGTTTTCTCCCGACGCCCTCGGTTCAAGAAGTGGTGGAGCCTGTGGCGTCAGCCGACGGAGTTGCACGTCCTTCCAATCCCGGCGGCCCGGGCGAAGCGGTTGACTTGACAGGTGATTCCGCCGAGGGTGCGAAAATTTTCGCGGCCAATTGCATTCCTTGCCACGGCGCGGAAGGCGTGGGTGGTATTGCAAACTTCGGCTCGACAGATGGCGTCGTTCCGGCGCTCAACCCGATTGACCCGACGCTGATTGACCCAACTTATAAAATCTATGCCTCCAATCTGGCTTTGTTCCTCCAGCACGGCTCCAAGCCTGAGGGGACAAGCCCGATCTTCGTGATGCCCGCCTGGGGCGACTTGGGAACTTTGACCCAACAGCAAATCGCCGATGTCATTGCATACATCATCAGTTTGAATAAATAAAGTAACGTATTACTCCCAATAATTTGGGACGCAGAAAACGCTGATTTTCGCCGATAAAAGGCAAAGTCAGCGTTTTTTGCGTCCGCTTTTGTTCGTAAAATAAAGCCGAACAAGCTATGAATTTGCGTAGTAACGACTTCAGTCGTGTTTTTATGGCACAGAAGCGAGTGACCAAACAACGTCCATTCAATGCGGCAACGACGGTATAATCCGCGTGTTTTTATACTGAACACGGGTACAAATTGCGCTTTAATCAGCCACAGAGTACGCAGAGAAAAATGAGATTTTAATAGGCTTTCCCAAAAACCTCTGCGTTCTCTGTGGCGAAAATGAATAGGGCAAAACCGCAAGGATGGACTTTCATGGAAGACGATGTTCGCAAATATATTTATGGGGCGCTGACTGTGTTCATCGCAGGCGTTTTAACATGGGTGAGTGTTGTTTATATTTCGGCTTGCGGCGTTACGCTTACTTGCAGACAGGGAATGCTTAAAGTAGAACGTACTCCAATTCCAACCTTGATTCCTGCAACGCTCCCCGCTATGGATAGAGGCAATGGGCAAGCCGCCGTTGAATCTGATGCTGATATGTGCCGCGTTGTGGCGGCTGACTTTGTCGG
Source organism: Herpetosiphon sp. (assembly GCA_020717985.1). Classification (GTDB taxonomy): domain Bacteria; phylum Chloroflexota; class Anaerolineae; order Anaerolineales; family Villigracilaceae; genus Villigracilis. Next base: position 20,712 of record DYDH01000013.1, read on the forward strand.
CGCATGGGTTTATGCAAATTCTCCCGAAACAGATCCCTTCCAATTTTTTGACGCAAATGGGAAAAAATGTGAGTCAACTTTTGCCGAGGTGCAGCCGTTGTTTGACCAGCCGAATATTTGGCGTGATGATTCGCTCGCCTGCGTTTCCTGTCACTGGGTGGATGTGACCATTTCCCCCGCGCAGTTGGACCTGAGCAGTTATGCCGGTATCAAGGTTGGCTCACGCCGCGAAAATGTCGAATCTAAAAAAGGCACGGATATCCTCGGCGGCGGCGATTGGAAGGAATCGCTGTTGTATGAATTTATCGTCACCGGCAAAGCGGTTGTCCCCGGGCATACGCAGGCGGCCGCGGCAGATTCATTTATTGTGGCGGGGAAACCGTATGTTGAGTCAGCGTCCACACCCACAGCCACGCCGAAACCATAGGCGGGCAACCAACTCACAGTTAAGAAACAAGCGTTTATTTTATCCCGTAAAAAATTCTGTAGCCGGTTAAGTTTGGGTCGATTTCCCATTGTCCGCAAATTTGTGTGAGTGAGCCTGTTTCAGGGAGTGCGATTGTTGGGATAACCACCATCGCTTTTTGACCGTTGAGATAATCGAGGGTAAGGAAGATGGTTTTCGGAGGTTCAATGCCTTCGGCCCAGGAAATCAGATAACTGTCTGCGAGGGAGTGTGAATTTTCCCTGAATATCCCGGTGTGGAAGTTTGGCATCCAATCCAGAAATGGATCGTTTTGTTTTTTGAGATTAATGTATGTTCCTTCGTCGAATCTAACCACGATTGGTGTTGAGTTAGGCGCGCATGAGGTTGTTTGAATGGATTGTGGTTTTGCTGTGGATTTGATGAGAATGGGACCGACCAGCAAGACCGAAATTAATATAAAACCATAGGCGAGCATGGAATTGGATGTGGGGATAATGGTTTTATCCAGGATTTTATTTACCCCGCGCAAGGGAGTTGTTTTTAGCCAGTTTATGATGTAGGTCACTCCCATGGCAGGTAAAGCCGCAAAGATCACAATGCTTGCCGCATAGGGCCGCATACGATAGGCATCTGTGGGGGGAAGAAATGGGACAGAGATGAATACGCCTAATGCGGAAGCCATAATAAGGCTTTGAATTGGGTCCTTGCGATCTCGAAACCATGCGAATATTCCAACAATGCAGAGAACATACATGCCCCAGCGGCTGATGACATTGATATTCCAATTTTCGCCGCCGATGTAGGCATACATGTTGTACCAGGAATCCGAGAATAACATTTTCCAATTGAAGAGCGCGCCTTGTACGGTTTGCATTGGATTCGCACGGATCAGTTCAAAGGCCAGTTGGTATATTCTTTTGGATTGTTCGGGTTCCTGAATTGCGAGCACTTCGGGATGTGCTTGAAAAATATACGCCCATGACCTTCCACCGGAGGCGAGTCCGTACAGGGTGTAGGAAAAATTGGCAAATGGGACTCCGCTGGGCACTGCGATCAGGCGTGTGAGCACAAGGTTTAGAACGAATCCCAACACCACCGCACTTGCGCTGATAAAGAGCGCTTTCCACGGAATCGATTTGTTTTCACGCAAAAGCCATCCCGCCCAGAGGATGAGAATCGGCAGCATGAAAAACGCTCCCGCACGCGCGTTCAATGCAAGTGTGGTTGTAAGCAATCCCGCCCAGATATAAAAAAGGTTCCTTGTGGATGCGCCGCGCCAAAGCAGACCAAATCCAAGTGACCCCAGCGCCAGTCCGAGGCTTTCAGACATGCTTATGCCGCTATGCGCCCGATTGAATAGGAATAAGACCATTAGTATAAAAACCGAAATTTCTGCGCCATGTGTGCGTTGTATTTCGCGTACCGCAAAATAGCAGGCCAGACCTGTTATTGCTGTGACAATGGCAAGGGCTGCCATCAAATTGCGACCTGTTATTGTAAGGAGAACAGCAAAAAGTCCGGCAAAGAGCGGGCGGCGCGCAGAGAAAATTGAAAAGGCATCCCCGTTCATTAATCGCAGCGCATCTGAGTAATACGATTCCGCATCAGATAAAGGGATCAGTCCGCTCAATATTGTTGACTGTGTTTGTCCGGAAGCCCAAAGCCCTGCCAGCGGCATTGCAAAAAGTGAAAGAGAGACAGTCATCCCGATAAAATCCCCGGCGCGGCCTGGGATGCGATATGCGAGATACAGGATCAACCCTGTGAGTGGTATGACCAACCCAAAGCCTGTGCGCAACGCCATGCTGATGGGGCGTAATAAATTTGGGGCGCGGTTTGCCAGGATCAGGCTAAAGAGGGCGGTTGATAGGGTAAGAAAAAGCAGTTGCCAAAGATATGTATTTATCTTCCGAGCGAATTTGTTTGTCATCATGTGTGACTAAAATTATACCCGTTGATTTTAGCCTTGGACTTTGAAAGTACCCAGGTACGCGCCCCGTTTTAACAGATTCCGCAGTCTTTATACCGTATTGGCGCATGGCTCAAGCGCTGCGGAACCGCTGATTTGATTTTCGCGTGCAATGATGTATGGGATTAAAATTTGCTGATATACTAAGAAAATTATTTGACCAAACCGAACTGTTTTATCTCATAGAACCCAGGTAAACTCCCCCTTAAGGCACTATTTATGACCAACAAAACCATTTCGCTCACCGATCTAAATACCGCTGACGAGGACGTTCTGTCTCAAAAATTAAAGATTTCAGGGCGGATCGCAAGACGAATTATTTCCTTGCGTCCCTATCAGTCGGTTGAACAACTTAATAAAGTTTGGGGAATTGATCCAGTTGTGCTGCAGCGCATCGTATTGTTGGTTGATGAGACCCAACACGAAACACTCCCTGATCTAACAGTCGAAGAAACTCAAGTTTTACCGGAAACTGCGCCTCTTCCCGTTGAGCAGGAACCAAAAATAACCCCTGATCTGACAATCGAAGAAACTCGAATTTCACCAGAAATTGTGCCTCTTCCCATTGAGCAGGAACCAAAAATAACTCTCCAAAAAACAGAGTCAGCGCAGGAAGTAAAAGAAGAAAGTTCTGTTTTGGAAGTTCGCCCTCCATCTGCCTTGGCATCTCCAAAAGCAGAGAAAACACCCTGGAGTGTAAACCTGACGCTGGTGTTGATCCTTTTTATCGGGGCTTATTTTCGATTTACAGGATTAAATTGGGACGATGGCCAGCACCAGCATCCAGATGAACGATACATTTCGATGGTCGCCGATCAAATAAAAGGGGTCAGTGGAATTGGCGAATATTTTGATACTGCGAATAGCACATTAAACCCCCTGCGGACCGGTTCTTATACTTACGGAATGTTCCCGTTGTTTCTCACTCACATGGTCGCGAAGTGGGTGGCAATGGATAATTATGACTCTGTCACGCTGGTTGGGAGAGCCATGTCCGGCTTGTTCGATTTGCTTGCAGTTTGGATGCTTTATCTTTTGGGGAAACGCTTATACGACAAACGTATTGGATTGCTCGCGGCGGCTTTGGGCGCGGCGGCGGTTCTTCCGATTCAACTCTCACACTACTTTGCAGTGGATTCATTTTCCACAGTCTTTGTGGTCGCCAGTTTTTATTTCGCAATACAGGCAATTCCCATCCATGCGCCTGACGAAAAAATTTCCTGGTCAAACCTGATTCATTTTGTTCTATTTGGTTTTATCATTGGTCTGGCTGGAGCATGCAAGGTAAATACACTGCCGGTTTTTGGAATCATTATTCTGGCCGGTATTGCCAGGCTGATCACAGATTGGAAAAAGCCGGAATTTTATACTGTTCTAAAAGTGATCATTTTTGGATGGGTTCTGTCATCTTTTGTCGCTTTTCTGGCATTTCGAGTTTTCCAACCCTATGCGTTTTCCGGCCCGGGTTTCCTGGGGTTGGCGCTTAACGAAAAGTGGTTGAAGGTAATGCGGGAGGTTATTGATCAAGTGGCGGGCAATTCCGATTGGCCTCCCAATACGCATTGGACAAACCGCTCGATCACATATGCCTGGACCAATATGGCAGTCTGGGGCTTAGGGTTGCCGCTTGGCTTGGCGGGCTGGTTGGGATGGGTGTGGGCGGCCAAGCGCATCTGGAATGGGGATTGGTCTCGCCATTTGTTGCCATTCGTCTGGGTTGCGGTTTACTTTGTTTGGCAAAATATGCAGTTTTGGCGCTATATGCGCTATTTCCTGCCGATCTATCCATTTATCATTTTATTTGCCGCCTGGGCTTTAGTGGAAATTTATGACCAAACCCGCGAAAGCCGCACAAGGCTGCTGGCAAATCGAACCAACCTTGCGCTTCAATTTTCAGACTGGAGATTTACCTGGAAGGGTGCGATAGGTATATTAATACTTGGAATTGTTCTGGTCGGAACGTATGTATACGCTTTGGCATTTACCCAGATTTACAACCGCCCCATGACACGGATTTCCGCTTCTGAATGGATGCTGGAGAATATCTCCGCTCCGCTCAATGTGGTTGTTGATTCCCCACTGGGAAGTCGCTCCTACCCCGTTGCAGTAGGTCGTCAGATGGTTGAACCTGGTTATTCGGCATCAGCCAATGTCAACATCCTTCAATATGGAACTGCGTCAAAAATCACCACCACTGATATTCGTCAGGTGGGCGTGAGTTTCTATTTTAGTTTGACCAGGGACCAGGAAGGAAATGATGTTGTTACGGATGGCCGCCTGGCAATCAATGATAATGATCAGAATGAAAACCAGAAAATCTCCTTTGGCGATATCAACCTGGACCCGAACCAGACTTATTATTTCAATTACCGGATACAAAGCAGCAGCCAGTTTTCTCTCTCAAATCTCGTGTTACGAAATGTGGATGAGAATCTCCCTGCTCTGCCCGTTGATTTGAATCTGGAATCCCAGACAGGGATGTTGCAAGGTTCGCTTCCAGTAACGCCGCAAGAATCCCTGATGTTGAATCGGCTGGAAATCAAGAACTTTCAACAGGTTTTTGTACCGTCTGAAACAACTTTAAAAGTAAGTATCTATAAAGACGGCGGCGATACTCCTCTCATGGAAACTTCACAAACCCTGGTATTTTCAGAGCCAGGACTTCAGTTATCGCCGACCTTTAATTTCTCTCCCATTGCGTTATATGGCGAGCAAAGCTATCAGGTCCGTTATGAAATTACCCGGGGGGCTCCACTTCGCATTTTTGGGGAAAGTTTTACCCTCGAAACATCCTGGGATGATGCCCTGCCATTGAACATTAACAAATATGATGTTCAGGGAGGGATTTTTACGCCCTTAAACCTTGAGCTTTATGAGCCTGACACCCCCGAAAAACGGGAAGCTATGCTCAAGACTCTTGAAGAAAGTAATTACATTGTTATCCCTTCCAATCGGGCATACGACGCAATGCCCAGATTGCCGTTGCGCTACCCGCTTGCTTTAAAATATTATCAGGCTTTATTTGACTGTGAATGTAGCGGTGACGCCTTGGAAAACCGCGCTTATGGACTTAAACCGCCTTTTACGAGTCCACTTGGCTTTGAGTTGGTTGCCACCTTTGAGAGTCCCCCCTCTTTGGGTTTTCTGGTATTCCCCGACCAGTCTGCGGATGAATCTTTTACCGTTTACGATCATCCCAAAGTTATGGTATTCAAGAAATCGCAGAATTTTTCCATTGACCATGTCAGGGCGCTTTTGAACAGCGTTGATTTGGATAAAGTGGTTTTCCAGATTCCAATGGCATATACCCAGTCTCCCACGGCCATGCAACTTCCCGCTGATCAACTTCTTGCACAAAGAAATAGCGGCAACTGGTCTTCCACGTTTGATCGAAACGCAGTGCTCAATGTCAATCAGACGCTAGGCGGATTGACCTGGTATCTGTTGCTTTTCTTCCTGGGCTTGGTCGTGTTTCCCTATGTTTATGTTGTTTTTCCCTGGCTTCCAGACCGTGGCTACCCATTGATGCGAATGGCAGGATTAATTACCACAGCCTGGATGGCCTGGTTCCTTGGCAGTTTTAAGATACTGCCTTTTTCACAATGGACCATTTGGCTGTATGTTGGTTTGCTCCTGCTTGCCAGCGTCGGCTTGGCATATCGCCAACGCGAATCCCTATCAAAATATTTTTCCTCGCAATGGAAGCACATCCTGGTGACAGAAGTGATCTTCCTTATGGTTTTTCTCTTCAGTCTTTCTGTTCGGCTTGGCAATCCCGATTTGTGGCATCCCTGGCTGGGCGGTGAAAAGCCGATGGATTTCACATTCTTCAACGCGGTTCTCAGGTCGGTTTACTTTCCACCTGAACATCCCTGGTTTTCAGGACACTATGTCAATTATTATTATTATGGCTATGTCATTGCGGCGATTCCGACCAAATTGCTTGGAATTCTTCCTTCCATTGCCTATAATCTGATTCTGCCCAGTTGGTTTGCAATGACAGGAATCGGCGTATTCTCTGTTGGATTTAATATAGCGGCTGGTTTGCGTGAAAACCCGGACCAGGTCGAACAAAAGCCCATCGTCAAAGAAATCCACTTCTGGGATAAGTTCTTCAATGGACAGAACATCACTAAAAATTTACCTTATCTGGTGGGCGCTTTTGCCTTGATTGCTGTGTTGTTTTTGGGGAATCTGTATGAAGTCCCTGTTTTATGGAAGTACCTGCCGGAAGCGACTGTTGCCGGAGCGGACGCAATAACTACTCCCATGGAACATGCCGGCGCGTTTATCGGGGGCGCCATTCGGGTTTTGACTGGACAAACCAGCCTCCCCGGAAGTAATGGACAGTGGTATTTTGAGGCATCCCGCCCAATTCTCCATGACGGTCCAGACACCCCCATTGCAGAGTTTCCATTTTTCACATTCTTATATGGCGATATGCACCCACATATGTTGGTCATGCCGATTTACGCGCTGGCGCTTGGCTGGGTGCTGAATTTATTGTTGCGACCCGTTTCACGCATAAAGTGGACCAGCCGGATTTCAGGCTTGATCGCTGCCGGGCTTATTTTTGGCAGTTTCCGTGCCTCTCATACCTGGGATTTTCCAACATTCATTGGACTGGGTGCGCTGGTTATTTTTTGGAATGGTTGGCGTACCAAAACAGACTCTGTTCAACATACTATCCAGTCTATTTTCATTTATGAGTTGGCATTTGTAGGGGTCGCGGTTGCCTTCTATTGGCCCTTTACGCATTGGTTCAAGACAGAATATGCTTCCCTTGAACTTTGGGAAGGCCTCAGGACGCCTTTGGTTGATTATTTATTTGTATTCGGACTGTCTCTTTTTGTTATGATCAGCCTCCTGATTCGAGACTTGTCTCCCAACATCAAATCCGGATACCAGCATTGGATTTCTGCTTTAAAACTGCGCTTCTTCAGTATTTTTGGCTGGCGGTATCTCAAATGGTATTTGGCTGTTTTAGCTGTTCTTTATATCATGGCTGTGCTTTGGCTGTCAGATTATCAGGTGCTGACGGTTGGTATCCCCCTTCTGATGGGAATGGCATATCTCATTGCGGCTGGGCGTGAGTTGTCAGTACTTCAAAAGGTCACGTGGACCCTGTTCGGGCTTGGACTTTCCATTACCTTATTCGTTGAAGTCTTTGTGCTAAAAGGTGACAGCGGCCGCACGAACACGGTTTTCCGTTTTTACGACCAGGCTTGGTTTATTTTGGGACTGGCAACAAGCCTTGCTTTGGTAGACTTGCTGACTGGAATGCAATATTGGAACCGCTTTACAAAATATACATGGGGTTTCATGTTGGGCGTGTTGGTCCTGTTCGCCGCCAGTTACCCATTAATTGCCACGAACAAGAAAATGACAGATCGCTGGCCTGACATTCAAAATCCACCTCATACTTTGGATGGCGCCATATTTATGCTGGGGGATGCCAGTAGTCTGAATCCCGCCATATATAATGACAATAACCGCCCGTTAAACCTCAGCCATGATTATGCCGCGATTCTATACATGCAGGATCACATTAGTGGGTCGCCCGTATTTGTGGAAGGACATACCGAAGAATATCGTTGGGGTTCACGCTTCTCGATCTATACGGGTCTGCCTTCTGTTGTGGGTTGGAGCTGGCATGTTCGACAGCATAACTCATTGCTTGATGGCGCCATTGTAGAAAGACTTATTGAGGATCTAAATAATTTTTATAATACCGGCGACGTTCAGGCGGCTAAACAATTTCTGGATAAGCACCAGGTTCGATATATTATCGTGGGTGACCTTGAACGAGCTTATTATGACGCTAATGGTCTTGATAAATTTCAGGATATGGTTAACCAAGGAGTCTTAAAGATGGTGTTTGGAGATAACAGCGCCAATACAACTACGATATTTGAAGTTGGGGAAGTAAAAAAATAACCTCAGAAAATCATGGTTAATTATGGAGCGGACCAGAATGAAACAGAACACAACAGCCGAAGAAGCGAAATCCAAGGTTGATAAAAAGCCAGACTCAAATTTTACATCCCTTGCAAAATTGCCGCTTTGGCTTGTTACCAGTTTTGTTTTGTTTCTGGCTTCATTGGTATCCCTCATCTACTTTTTTCTGAAAGGGCGAGAGGGGAAATCAAGGTCTCGGCAGGGAAATTCAAGCGCTGTCAAGTTACCTGAACCGAAGCGGCTTGATCGGGACATGATAAAGGATAAGCCTGTTTTTAATGAGCCGGCTGTGGATATTGAACAGCCAGTACCAAAACGAAATCCCATTTTGGGATGGTTTGAAATATTTATCTCCCGCTTGTTCCCTAGCCTGACGACGGAGCAGGTAAAAACGATTTCCTTTTCTGCTGTTGGTCTCTTATTGGTGATTGCGGTTGCCTATATAGCTCAGAGTATCTTTGACGCTACAACAGTGGAGGGCGGGCTTGGCATTAGTTTCACTTTATTCCTGGCTTCCCTGGTATTCCTTATTTATTTCTTTTTGAGGAATTCAAAAAGAAAGCGAAGGGAGGAAAAATTTAGCGCTTCCCATACAGGCGTTGAATTGACTGAACAAAAGGGAAATCCCATTACAGAAAGGTTTGAATCTTTGAGCGCCAATCCGTCCATCGAGCGGATGCCGTACAAAGCCACCTTTGTCATTGGTGTGTTATTGGCGCTTGTGTTTGCCTATGTTGCCCAGGGTGTTTTTGATTCAATAAAAAATGAAGGCGCGTTGCAGAATTTGGCATGGCTGGGTGCAATGTCCGAGTCTGGTAGATTGTGGCTTGGAGCGGGGATTTACTTGGTATGTATGTTGACTTGGTCTCTTGCCGCCCCTGCCATGCCTTCGATTGACTCCGTGATTAATTTACCCGTCGTTTTGGCCGGGAAATATCATCGTTTTAATCGTTTTGTTCTGTATGTAAGTATTGGACTTTATTTGATGTCCATTGTGCTTTTTGCAGTCATCGGTGAGAATGCTTTTATTCGCGGACTTTGGGCGGCTGGTTTGATATGTTTTATTCTTTCCCAACTTCCCCGTTCAAACTCTCATCCCCGGGCTGAAGAATCGCCCCGTTTTCAGTGGCATCACTGGCTTATTCTGGCTCTTATTCTTGGGGCGGCTTTTTGGCTTCGCTTTTACAAGGTTTCCATCATTCCCGATGATTTTCACGGGGACATGGCTGAGCATGGGTGGATAGCTAGAAATTACCTTTTGGGTGTTGAAAAAGACATTTTTGGTTATGGCTTTTATGGGATCCCATTAATGGGATTTTTACCCGCCACTTTTTCAATGGCTGTTTTCGGGAATAATATCTTTGGACTTCAAATGACGGCCGTGCTTGGCGGGATGCTCAATCTTTTTGCAGTCTATTTATTTATCTGGAGGTTGTTTAACAGCCACCGGCTCGCTGCGTTAACCACAGTCCTGACAGCCATTAACATCACTCATATTCATTTTTCTCGCATCGTGGAGAACATGGATCCGTGGACGTTTGGGGTTTTTGCGCTGTTCTTTTTTATAGATGGATTAAAAGCCCGACGTGCTACATCCTTTGGATTAGCTGGAGTATTCCTCGGGATCAGCATGCAAATGTATTTTTCCGGGCGGGCATTGGCTTTTATTATCGGCTTTTTTTTGATATATGCCTTTTTCTTTCGGCGGGATTGGATTATCCAGAACAAGTACAGCCTGCATTGGGTGGTTGTCGGTGCATTGGTTGCCATGGGTCCCGCCCTGGTTTCTCATTTGATGCATTGGGAAGATTATGTTGGACGAGCCCGGGGAGTTTTTATCTTCTCACCTGAAGCGCTACAACACCTGTTTTATGGATACAATACAAACTCGGTGTGGGTTGTCCTGCTGACCCAGATCAGACGGTCATTGTTGATGTTTAATTATACAAACGACACCAGCGGACAGTTTGGTTATCCCCATCCGATGTTCAGTTATTTGGTCTCACCTCTGATTGTCCTGGGGCTGGGTTTTGCCCTGCGCCGATGGAAAGATGCCGGTATGGCTTTTATGCTTATCTGGCTGGCGCTGATGCTTGTATTGGGAAGCGTCCTGACCATTGATCCACCTTTTGGACCCCGCCTTGTTGGCATTATACCGGCGGCGGCTTTCCTGGCGGCGGTGGCTCTTGATCAACTCCTTGAACTTGGGAGAAAAATCTTCGGCACACAGGCATTTGCATTCATTGCCGTTTTAATGGTGACCTTTCTTGTTGCTGTTGGCTACTTAAACTGGAATGAATATTACCAGGTGGTAAAGGATAACGGCACCCCCCCAACTGTGGCGGGACGATATATAAGCCGCCTGCCATTGGAAGTCACTGCATGTGGCATATTCAATGAATTTAAGTTTAGTGGACATGGGACAACGACTTTTATGATTTGGCCCCGCAAACTTGTGGATATCGAACCAGACGCGCCGGATGCCGACTTGGAAAAATGCACAGGTTCATCACTGGTGTGGGCTATCTCACCCGAGAATGTAGGTCGTTTGGACGCGATCCGTTCCCGCTGGCCCAATGGGATTGTGCAGAAATTGACCAGGCACGGTTACACATTGACATTCTATTTGGTTGGGGTTGATCCTCCTGATAGCCTGTCTGGCGAGCCGAACAAGAAATAAGGACCTCTGGTCAAAAGGGTATTGCCATTGTGTTTATTTTGGCAGGACACTGGGACTGGTTGGCTGCTTTATCATCTTGTTCGTAAAAACGGGGAATTGGGCGTAAAATTTACAAGCCCAGTGCCTGTTCGCAAGGGATTTTTTAGCATCTTCCCGGAATTTTATAACTAATTACGGAGCGACTTGGTATGAAACAAAACTCAACAACCGAAGAAGTTAAATCTCAGGTTGATAAAACGTCATCCCGGGCGAATTTGCCGTTATGGCTTGTTACCAGTTTTGCTTTATCCCTGGTTTCACTGGTATCCCTCATCTATTATTTTTTTCTGAGACATTCAAAGCCAAAGCCGCCGCAGAAAAACGTAAGCCTACCCCGCCTGAGTGAGCCCAAACAGGCGGAAAAAACGGGCATACTCCGCACAGAAGAGATGGGAACGGGACATGAGAGTATCATGCCCCGCTTTTTGCTGTCCCTTTGCGCTTTGATTCTTGGGGTAGCGGGGCAATATATGCTTCGGGAGAATCAATTACCGCTTGGCGCAATATTCACCGGACTTGCCGTATTGCTTTTTGTTATTGCATTTTGGAGACAGTCAGGTCCTGGGATCAGGTTGAATACAGAGCCATGGATTCAGCGGCCATCCAACCTGAACCAATCTTTTTGGATTGGTTCAGTCTCCCTTGGATCGTCCATTTTGTCGGCAGGCTTGGCATTTTGGTTGTTTGGAAAAGATGTTCCCGCAATCTATCCCTGGCTATTGCATTTTGCCAGCATTGGATTGTTGATCTTCTCCAGTTTCTGGATCAATAAGCTTAAAGCCTCGGCAGGAGGGGAACAATCAAATAATAAAGCATTGACCAGATTGGAGGTGTGGATTTTCCTTGCCATTTTGGTAATTGCCGCCTTTATGAGGTTAAATCGTTTTGCCGAGATCCCTTTTGGATTTTGGTATGATGAAGCTGATAATGGATTAAGTGCGTTGAAAATACTGAATGGGGCGGGATATTTACCTGTATTTGTAACATCAACCAATCTTCCCGCGCATTTCCTCTATTTGATCGCCTTTGTATTTCGAATCGTGGGCGTTTCAACCCTTGCACTCCGAACGGTTAGTGTTGCTTTTGGACTGGCGACAGTTGTCGCATCCTTTTTCCTGGGGAGTGAACTGTTCAATCGCAGGCTGGGTCTGGTGCTGGCATTTTTTCTTGCAGTATCCCGTTGGGATATTAATTGGAGCCGCATTGGAATGCATGGGATCAGTGTGCCGTTTTTTGAAATCCTATCGGCTGTGCTGATTTTGCGCGCATTGCGGAAACAAAGACTGGTGGATTACAGTTTGGCAGGGTTATCTCTCGGATTGGGACTGTGTTTTTATACCCCCTTATACTTTTTCCCGATTGTTATCGGTATTTTTTTGTTGTTTTTGTGGTTACATAGGCATGATCTGCTCCTTTCCTCCTGGCGTGGATTTCTCTTTTTGGCGTTGGGGTTCATTATTATCTCGGTTCCCATTTCGCAATTTGCAATTCGACAGACAGGTACTTTTTCAGGGCGATTAAGTGTTACGTCCGTTTTTAAGGGAAAATCCTCGCAAGAGGCCTGGAACGCTGTTGCCAAGAATGCCCGTGAACATTTCCTTATGTTCAACTATCATGGGGATAATAATGGACGCCATAATCTTCCTGGGGAACCCATGCTGGATCCCATCAGCGGCACTTTAATGGTTCTGGGGGTGGCGCTTAGTTTGCGGCGAATTCGCCAGCCTGCATCATTTTTATTCATTGTCTGGTTGTTGATTATGCTTATGCCCGGGATTTTTTCACTGGACTTTGAATCCCCGCAATCTTTGAGGGCAATTGGTAGTTTGCCGGCTGTCTATTTGTTGGCTGTGATACCCATTCAGGCTTTATGGCAGGAATGGGAAAAAATGCCTGGGAAACGTTCACCCGCCATATTTATTTTCCCGCTTATCGTTGTCCTGCTTGGAGTGGGATATATCAACTACCATATTTATTTTGACCTTCAGGCGAGGAATTCTGATTCTTGGAGGTCCTTTTCAACTCCCGAAACGATCATTGGAAAAACGATGGCTGAATTAGGGAAACAAACAGACTTTTACGTTAGTATTTTTTATAATAATTCACCTACTGTGGTATTCTTGGCGCCGGAAATTACCGAATCTATCCCTCTGCAGACTTTTGATACTCTTCCACTTCCGGTTGACGGCAGGAGGAAGACGGTCTTTTTTGTTGACCTGGACCGGAAGCCATTTTTCCTTCAGGCAAAGAATTATTATCCCGATGCCGATTTTAAGGAATACAAGGATATGGACGGAACTTCCATCCTGTATCAAATTACGCTCAATCCGTCGGATATTGCAGCATCTCAGGGTATCACCGCCAGTTATTATCGCAATGCAAACTGGTCGGAGCAACCTTTCCTCGTCACAAAAGAGAAAACAATCAATATTGATTGGAAAGATGGATTCCCGGCGCAATTTCCGTTTGGAGTGAAATGGCAAGGCGTCTTATATGCCGAGCATTACGGGCTTTACCGTCTGACGTTGCACTCTGCGGCCCCTTCTGAACTATATCTGGATAATGTTCAGGTTTCTCTTGTTGGCGAAGGAACTCAGACCGCAGAGATTGAGTTGGCAAAAGGAAGCCATGAATTAATCCTTAAGACTCTGGGAACAGAAGGTCATTTTGAATTGGACTGGCAGCCACCTGGGGAGCAACAGTCGTTGATTCCCTCTTCACACCTTCTTCTGCCGCCCATCAGTAACAATGGTCTGCTTGGGAAATATTTTTCTAATGGAGATTGGCAGGGTCCCCCGGCATTTACTCAAGTGGATCCTTGGATCCATTTCTATTATCACACTCAACCCCTGGAAAGGCCATACACGGTTGAATGGTCCGGAAGGATAAATATTGCCAAAGGGGGGCATTATCGCTTTGAGTTGGATTCGATTGACGAATCTGTGCTGTTTATTGATGATGCGCCAATTGTCGGCGATCTTGAAAAGGGATATAGAGAGGGTGAGGTGGATCTGTCCCCAGGTTTTCACCTGATCCGCATTCGCTATGCCGACCGGACTGGATACACTTATATCAACCTCTATTGGACTCCTCCGAATTCTGAACGGGAAAGCATCCCTCAGGACGTACTTTTCCTTCCATAGATGGATTTGAAACGGTTTACAGGTTCTTTTAACGAGTTTGGAAAATTAATGCAACAAACGGCAAAGATTGCACAAAATTGAACGCGAACTGGTCTCTATTATATAAAAGGAAAGCGGTTTATATGGAAAAAGAAATTAGTGAGATTCAACCAATAACAGATAACAAATCGAGAATTGACGCCCCTGACCAAAAAAATATCAGGCCGTTCAAGTTCAAAAAATGGCTAAAGAAAAAAGCAAATAAACGTTATGCCGTTATTCTTTTGGGCGCTGCAATTTCCATAAATATTATTGCGATTGTCTATCAATCTTCCGGAGATTTTTTGCTCGCCACCGACAATGCTCGATTAGCGGCTTTTTTCTGGACGCTTAGTGTGGTATTGGCTGGTTTCTCCGCCCACCTTTTTTCTGTATCTTCCCGAAAAATAAAAAAGGCAAAAGGAAAATTAAAACAGGAATCGCAGAACCAGCCATTCCTGTTGCAAGCCCGTCATTCAATCCGAGGTTTTGTTTTAAGTAAAACTTTCTTTGCACTTTTCCCAATCTTGCTTTTAGCTTTTATCCTCAGGGTTATTCCAATCATGAAACATGGTTTACTCCCGGATGAATGGTATTGGCTGGATAACGCAAGATTGATCTTAAAAGGAATGATTGTTTCACCATTTGGGTTTGTCGGCGACCAACCTTCCAACTTTCCTGCATATCCTTTGGCGCTTTTATTGCTAATTGTCCGAAATCCTTTGTTGGCAGTGAGATTGATGGGAATCATTTATAGCTTGATAACCATCTTTCTGGTTTATTCTTTGGTAAAAAAGGCTTTTGGATTTAAAGCTGCGGTGTGTGGGGCGATATTGATGGCGGTTTCTGCTTGGGATATTCATATGAGCGGACTAGGGTGGTTAAATGTTAATCCCAATCCAATGCTGGTTGCCTGGTTGTTGTTGCTTCTGTATCGGATATGGGAGCGAAAATATACCATCTGGACTCTTTTTTGGCTGGCTTTTTCGGTCGCAATCAGCGTACATTTGCTGTATGTCGCCGTATTGCTGATTGTTCCGGTCGGAGTAACGTTGTTGATTCATTGGGTAAAAAGTAATAGTGGGAAGAAGCTAACAGAAATTGTTTTGGTTGGTCTGTTTTTCTTCGTATGCATTTCCCCGTTAATTCCAAAACTAATTCAATACCCCGAGTCTGTCAGCCGGCATGGTGAATTTTTGCAGGAAAATCTTAATATGTCAGGCGAATCAAAGACGACATTAAGTTATTATTGGGAGCAGGTTTTATTGTTGCGCGAGGATTATTTTCGGGGTGAAACCGATTTTAGCGCACAAGGATTGTGGGGAATTACATTAGATACGCCGATTCAGTTTCTCTCAGTATTGGGAATAGTATTGATCATCATCCAGACTATTCGTAAGAAAAATGATTATTTTTGGTTGGTGGTTATCCTAACTTTTTTTGTCCAGCTTTTTGTGCCCTTTGTCCTTCTTTTCAGGACATCCAGTGTTTGGAGAGCTTATCCGATTTTTCCCATTGTTTATTTGTTTGCGATTTATGCATTGGTTGAAATCTCCCGCTCGATGAAATTAATTACCAAAAAGATGATTATTGACAGGAAAGGTTTGTTAACCATTTTCCTGACCGCCAATATGGTGCTTTATTTTATGAGTAACTTTTATTGGTTTAGTCATTTTTTGAGCGGTTATACAAAAGCAGTGGATATGTACGAGACTACCATTTGTCAAGCGGCCGCAAAGATAATTGGACAGAAGGTGCCAAGAGGCTCAACGATCTATATGCCCGATGAAATGTGCTTTACGCTCGTCAGCATCCTGTACGATGAAGATCGCTACCATTTTATCAATGTGCGCTTGGAAGATTCCAAACCAAACATGATTTCGGGTGATTATGTTATGATTCTTAACTCGCGGCAATATTTAGGTGTATTCAATGGCGATATTCAGGCGATGCTCATGAGGGAACTTGGCGAACAGCAAATGGAAATGGTTTCGCCTTATTCCGACTCGTCACCTGTTTTATATTTGATAAAATAAAATCCCTGGTTTGCATGTGGACTCAGTGCTGCAAGGACGCCACGGTTTAAACGCAAATTATTGGCAAGAGTGGCTGTTTGCGCGGCATATTTTTCTGGAGATGTGCCAAAGATAATTTATTTAAACATGGATAAAAAATCATGACGAAACATGGATCAGTTTTGGTTCTCGGTGCCGGTGGTTTTATTGGGGGGCACCTGGTAAATAAACTAAAGCAGGAAGGGTTCTGGGTAAGGGGTGTTGATTTAAAACATCACGAGCATCAGGGCTTGTTGGTTGATGATTTTATTATCGGTGATTTAAGGGACCCTGAAACTGTAGAGGCAGTGATGGATAAGCCTTTTGATGAGGTATATCAATTGGCGGCAGATATGGGCGGCGCAGGATATATTTTTACAGGGGATCATGACGCTGATGTGATGCATAATTCCGCGATAATAAACTTAAATGTGCTTAATTACGGAAAAAAAGCTGGAATAAAGAAAATATTTTATTCGTCATCTGCGTGTATTTACCCTGCGTATAACCAAAGCGACCCTGATAATCCAAAGTGTTCGGAAGATTCAGCTTATCCGGCCGCCCCAGATTCGGAGTATGGTTGGGAAAAACTTTTCAGCGAAAGATTATATTTTTCCTTTCAAAGAAATTATGGAATGAATGTTAAAGTAGCCAGATTTCATAATATATTCGGACCCTATGGCTCGTGGAAAAACGGAAAAGAAAAGGCGCCTGCTGCCATTTGCCGAAAAGTTGCAATGGCTGAAGACGGGGGCACAATTGAGATCTGGGGTGATGGAAAACAAACACGTTCTTTTCTATATATTGATGAATGCCTTGATGCTATTCGCAGGTTAATGGATTCAGAAACTTTTTCCGGCCCGGTAAATATCGGTTCCGAGGAAATGGTTACAATAAATCAGCTTGCTGGAATTACCATGGAAATAGCCCATAAAAAACTTGCGCTTAATCACATCCCTGGTCCCACGGGTGTAAGAGGAAGAAATTCAGATAATAAGCTCATCAAAGAAGAACTTGGCTGGGCGCAGTCACGACCTTTAAGATACGGTCTCGAAAAAACCTATTGGTGGATAAAGGAACAGGTTGAAAAACAATGAAGTAATTTTCATATTACTCCATCCATGGATTGGGTCTTTATGGCAAGGACTGATGGTTTAGGTTCGAAGCAGTCAAATAGCCCGTTCTCCAGCCCAGGGATGAGGTAAAAAAAGGATATAGTCTTATTATGGAAATAAATAATCCTGATATCGAAATATTATTGCCGGTGCATAACGAGGAAGCCAGCATTGAAAAGGTGATTCGTGAAATTTACGATGACTTTTCAAAAACACTTAATTGCCAATTTATTATTTGTGAGGATGGCAGTAAGGATAATACAAAAGAAGTTATAACCAGACTGAGCGGGGAAATACCCATGAAGTTGGTCTTGTCCCCCGACCGGAAGGGTTATACCCAGGCGGTAAAAGATGGGATGGCGGTATTGTCCGCTCCGTTTTTACTATGCCTGGACTCGGATGGGCAATGTGACCCAAAGGATTTTTGGAGGTTTTGGGAAGATCGCAATAATTATGATGTGATTTTGGGCTGGCGCGTAAAAAGGCAGGATGTTTTCTGGCGTCTTCTATTCTCGCGCATCTTCTATTACATTTACCAGTTTTTTTTCAATGTTCCATTCCACGATCCAAGTTGCCCCTTTATGCTTGCGCAAAAACATGTTGTTGAAGACCTCGCCATGAAAATGGGGGACATGCAGGAAGGTTTTTGGTGGGAATTCTCTGCGCGGGTGATTCTGTCTGGATATAAAACAAAAGAAATCAAGGTGAACCATAGGCGCCGTTTTTTTGGTAAGACACAAGTTTATCGGATAAATAAAGTTGCCGGTATCGGCTATTATCATTTTCTTGCGTTGTTCAAAATCTTAAAACAAATGAAAAACAGCAAGGCTGGTATTAAAACGGGAAAATAAAAAGGAGTTTAATTCGAGCAGTTTGAGCTCTGAGCCCCCGCAGAATGTCCTATTATTACCAAATAAATTCACTCCTCTTTTGTTACCCACGCTTTTGCTTCTGCTTCGTTTGTGAAGTACATCAGTTGCTGACCGGTAATTCGCGAGAGCAGGTCTCCCAGCGTGCGCTTCATGCCTGTTACGCCGATCGTTGCTGTTTTACGGACATGCGATTTTGTTACCTTGGAAGCCTCATTTAGGATTGGCATTAATTCATTGGTAATTTCTGTGTTTGTGAAATTTGAAATGACCAGAACCGAGTTCTCAGGCTCGCCCAGTACAATTGCCTCAACTTGCTCCAACTCTGCTTTGACAGCATTCGTGTTGAAAAAAAGATTGGAAAAATCCTGATATAGAATTTTTTTGCCGTTATATTCGATCCATTTGGACTTCATAATAACCTCTGTTTTTACCCTATTTTTTATTACGTTCTTTGCCAAGCGCAATTCCAGTAGCGAGCGCGCCTGCGAGTTCCCATGCGCCTACGCCAAAAAAGGGTTTGGGCGCAATGCCCATTATTACAATTGTTGTGAAAACCGCAAATGTAATTACGCGGAAGGGGACAGTCCAGCGATAGAAGGCTTTTACATCGTTTAGAGCCGCAAGCACATAATAAACGCCCATGTTGAAGGAGGCCATTGAAGATGCCGTCATGAAGACGATCGTGTAATCGCTGGTTGCGCGTTGAGCGCGTTCCACAACTTCAAATCCAAGAATGGAAAGCAAGATTTCGGGGCGGATCAAGCCTGTCAGTCCAAGCAGAAAGGCGAGTATTCCAAAGATGAATATAGTCCAGCCGGATGCGTCGCGTATTTTCATGTGTGGTTGATTATCCTTTTTCGAATTATACCCGCAAACCTTTACCATGATAAAATACAAAATATCTATGGCGAAACATTTGGTTTTTGTGGCTGGGAACATCGGCGTCGGAAAGACCACCCTCACCGAGCGGATCGGCGCCCGCCTTGGGTGGTGGACAGGCTACGAGTCTGTGTCCGATAATCCCTACCTCTCTGATTTTTATTCTGACATGCGTGCCTGGTCATTTCACCTCCAGGTTTTCTTCCTCGGGCATCGCGCAGACCAATACCTTGAAGCGTCACGTGACGCCCGTTCCGCCATTCTTGATAGAAGTATTTATGAAGATGCCCATATTTTTGCCCGCGCCTTGCATCACATGGGGAATTTGGGCGAGCGCGATTACCTTGCCTATCGTCGTTTGTTTGAAGTTGTTATCAATGGTTTGCCCCGTCCCGACTTACTGATCTATCTCAGAGCGCCTGTGCCTGTTCTTATGGATCGCATCCGCAGGCGTGCGCGTAACATGGAAACGGGCATTTCGCCCGATTATCTTAACTTGCTCGATTCCTTTTACGACGAATGGCTTGGCGCCTTCGACCTTTGCCCTGTCTTGACCATTCAGACAGATGACCTTGATTATGTTAACCAGCCCGGTCACCTGGACCTCGTTACACAGCGCATCCAGGATAAGTTGGCTGGAAAAGAAACCATGGATTTGACCCACAAGTAGTTTAATATGACCATTAACCTGCTCTCGAAAATCCCCTTATTCGCCGATCTCCCTGAAAACGAACTGGATCACATTCTTACCGTGCTGGATGTGAAAGAAATGAAAGACCGCGATATCCTCTTTTATGAAGGCGATCCAGGCGAACATTTTTATGTAGTGATGCGGGGGGAACTTGAAGTTTTGATGGCTGAGGGGAAAAATGAAGAGATGTTGCTCAATGTGCTGCGTGTGGGGGAGTATTTTGGCGAAATGAGTCTCATTATGCCCGGTGGACATCGCACGGCAAGCGTGCGCGCGCGCGGAGACGCCACTTTGCTTTCCATGAGCCGTCTCCAATTTTTGGATCTGACCAAAAATTACCCTCAACTATCCCATTCAATGGTGCGTGTTCTCAGTCAACGGCTGGATGCGGCCAACACCCAAACTTTCCGCGACCTTACTGAAAAGAACAGGCAACTTCAAACCGCTTATGATGAGCTCAAAGCCGCGCAGGCGCAGTTGATCGAAAAGGAA
>DYDH01000432.1 GCA_020717985.1 Herpetosiphon sp.
CTCGGATACCAATTCACAAAACACTTTTCGATGGGGATCCAACACAAATCGAATCTGTTCCTCAGCGAAGACAACACCGCGATGGGTGCAAATATCGACGGGCTGATACAATCAAGCCCTCTCGACAATAACAATTATACCACCCTCGTGTTCCTCTGGGACATAGGGAGAAAACGAAACGACCATGTGGTGCCGTGCAATGCCCCCGATGTCAATGTACGAGTGAACGATGTTTACAACGGTTACGCCACGCACGAACTGACCGGTTTCGTTACCAACGTCACCTACAAGGCAGAAATAAGCCTCACGGTTGACGGTATTTCAAATTATGAATTCCAATATACAACCGGGACGAATTCCATAAGTGCAATGCTGAACCTATCACCAGGCACCCACACCATCATTGTTTCAGCTGGCAACGCGTGCGGCAACGATTCCCAAACCCTCAGCGTGTCTGTCAACGCCCCATGCAATCAACCCGTGATAAGCATCGGGATGAATGAAGTGGCCATGAGTTTTGCCTCCCACGAACTGAGAGGGACTATTTCAAACGTCTACCAAAAATCGGATATTTCAATCAGAATTGACGGTTACGACAACTACGAATTCAATTTCTCGCCTTCCACAAAAAAATTAAATTCCTATTACAAATTCACGCCCGGAACCCACACCGTGGTGGTTTCTGCCACCAACGAATGCGGAACGGTTTCCGAAACGATCAGCGTTGTTGTCAACTCGCCTTGCGATCTCCCCTCTGTTGACTTCAGCGTAAATGAAACGAATCTGAGTTATGCCACGCACGAATTAACCGGGATCGTTTACAACGTGAAATACAAATCCGAAATTTCCATTCAAATCGATGGTCGTGAAGATTACGAATTCAACTACTCGCCCGCTACAAATCGAATCAATGCCTTTTACAAACTCAATCCCGGGAACCACACCATCGTGGTAAGGGCCACTACCGATTGCGGAACCGATTCCCGATCGGTCACCGTCTTTGTCAACGCCCCCTGCGACCTGCCGATGATTAACTTCAGCGTGTATGAAGTAAGCACGGGTTATGCCTCGCACGAACTTTCCGGGACCGTTACCAATGTCAATTACAAAACGGACATTTCCCTTATGGTCGATGGAATCCCCAACAACGGGTTCCAATACGTGCCCTCCACAAAAAGCATCAACATGCACTTAAATCTTGGTCCAGGTAGCCATACGCTTGTGGTATCGGCAAGAAATTCCTGCGGAACAAATTCCCAAACCATCACAGTGTTTGTCAATGCACCTTGCGACCTGCCGGTCATCAACTTCAGCGTAAACGAACGGACCCTCAATTATGCAACGCACGAGTTGACCGGGACCATTTACAATGTCAATTACAAATCGGAAATCACCCTGATGGTGGACGGCATTACCAACAATAACTTCCAATTCTTCCCCGGCACCCATACCATCAGCGCGAACTTAAACCTCTCTCCCGGATCGCACACGGTGGAGGTCTTTGCAAACAACTCATGCGGAAACGATTCCAAGACAGTCTCTGTATACGAAAACGCACCTTGTGATCTGCCGGTGGTCGACTTTAGTGTAAACGAAGCTATTGCCGGAAATTCAACACACGAATTGATCGGCACTGTCTTAAACGTCAAAAACAAATCCGAAATATCCCTTAAAATTGACGGCATCACAAACAATGCCTTCCAATACATTCCAAATACAAGAAGAATAAACGCAAACCTGAATCTGACACCGGGCACGCATACCATCGTGGTTACGGCTACCAATGCTTGCGGCACGGATTCCAAAACGGTTACCGTCACCGTGAATGCACCCTGTGATCCGCCGGTGGTCGATTTCAATGTTTTTGAATCAAGTCAGGGGTCTTTCACGCATCAGCTTTCAGGAACCGTTTTGAACGTCAAGAATAAGTCGGAAATAACCATGAAAGTCGATGGCGTGACCAACAATGCCTTCCAATTTATCCCAAGTACGCATGCATTAAGCGCTAATCTGAACCTCACTTCGGGCACGCATACCATAGTGGTGACGGCCACCAATACTTGCGGCACGGATTCCAAAACGGTCACCGTTACCGTGAATGCACCCTGTGACCCGCCGGTGGT
>DYDH01000433.1 GCA_020717985.1 Herpetosiphon sp.
AGCCGCTTGATGTCGTTCGTGCATTGGTTGTGGAGGAATCGAACGCGATCCGCGCCCGTGACCTTCAACCGTCCGCGCGCCGACAAATCCGCCCACGCCGCAGCCTCGCGCGCCTCCGTGTAGCTGGTATTCCCCTCGTTAGGTGTGCCTGCCATGAACGCGCGAACGTAGCTGCCGCTCTTGCGCTTCGCAAATCGCCCTTTTGATTCAATTTTTCATAAGTCCACCGCGGATTGATGCCGACAGTTTCCCACTGCTACTCTTTCTTCAGCCAACTCTTGCCATCCTCCAACAACCGCTATAATCTCGCTGAACAGTTTTTGGAAAGGACCGTGCCTCATGACTTCATATGCCTTCTGGAACAACAAGGGCGGTGTAGGCAAAAGCTTCCTATGCTTCATCGCGGCCTGTGAGTATGCCCATAAATTCCCGGGCAGCGACGTGTATGTCTTGGATTTGTGCCCGCAGGCAAATGTCTCAGAGACACTACTTGGCGGATTCCCAAAAGGTTCAAAGGTCATGAATGATTTGCTGGCGAGGAAACCACGTGCCAGCATCGCCGGTTACTTAGATGCGCGGCTCAGTTCACCGTTCAGGCAACTGGAGGATGTGGATCCATACGTTTGTCGGCCCAGCGGATACAACACCGCCATCCCCAAGAACCTCAGCCTTATATGCGGCGATAACCTCCTCGAAGTCCAATCTGAGGCTATTCGCCAGACATCACAACTAGCGGTGCCTTATGATTCTTGGAAACAGGTTCTGCGCTGGATTCGAGATCTAACGACCGCACTTTCCTCGAAAAGTGGTGATCGGCCCTCGGTTTTCATCATCGACTGCAATCCAAGTTTTGCAATTTTCACTCAACTCGCATTGGTTGCGGCAGACCACGTTATTGTTCCGTTTACAGCCGACGATAGTTCGCGGCGAGCGGTCGAGAACGTGGTAACACTATTGTATGGCTTCACCGATGCAGCGGACGTGGCGCCCTACACGAAGATCAGTTTCGCCAAGAAAGCCAAAGAGGAGGACCTACCCACTCCCACCCTCCACACATTCGTCAGCAATCGTGTTACAAAATATGAGGGTCAGCCTAGCAAGGCTTTCCAAGCCATGATCAAGGCGATGAAACGCACCATTGACGATATCCATGCGAAGCACCGCGAGGTTTTCAGTTCCACGATCGAGAAGCCGAGCACCAAATTCTTGTTTGTTCCTGATTACCACAGCGCCTCGATTGTAGCGGCTAGCACGGGAACCCCCTTACACAAGCTGACTGCTGGGCCCAAAGATTTCGGCGGTGAGCGAGTGCAGATCAACCCGCCGCCGCTCAATGATTACCGGAACAAGTTGACTGAGGTTGTAGATCGATTGTGAGTGCTTCCCATGCCATCAGCGGCTGCAATCAATTACAGGGCGCTGGCCGCATGTGCCTCGGTGATCCTTAAAGCCGATCGAGCTACACTTGATCGTCAGGAAGTGCAGGCGCTGTATGGCGCCTCTTTCGTTGCGCAGGTGGCTGCCTGGAACTCATATGTTGTGGGACTGGTGAGATGTTTCTTTAACGAGGTTGCTAATCCCGCCATCCCCAACTTTCATGCGATGCACACTTTGGCCAACACTGCTGCCACGTCGCAACTTGATCGGTTTAATACGCCCAACGCGGAAAATACGCGCAACTTAATCATCGCCTGCACCGGTTATGATGTGTGGCCAGACTGGCAATGGCCTGCTCGCCACATGAATGCCATGGCTGTCCGCCTCCGGCTGAACGAAATTCTCAAAGTCCGTCACAGCCTTGCGCACGGTTTTGCTATGCCGGGCTATTTGTGGACTCAAGCCGCGTCAGGGAAAACCCGCCTAACACTCGATGTGCTTGCTTGGACGCAAACGTTCTTTGACCATTTGGTCTCATCCACAGATCATGGACTGATGAACCACCTGAATACTGTTTATGCAGTTATTCCGAAGTGGTAGTCAAAGAACCACAATACGTCTGCGTCTACCATCTCTGTGAAGTTGGAGTTCGCATGAACCGGTGTCGAATCCACTTGCGCCACATCCCCGCTGCTTCTACGGTCGCTGCGTGATTGGCGGGCATAGCGACGAATCTTAC
>DYDH01000143.1 GCA_020717985.1 Herpetosiphon sp.
TTTTTAGATGACCAATATCCCTGCGACTTACGAATCGTCACGCGATCAATTCCGTGCCACACTCGCCTCCCTTTCTGACCGTTGGACTGGTTCCCGTTTACTCAGTCATTCACTAGCTGATAGCTCCGACCTGACAATCGAGGTCATCTCCGCAGAAGCAACACGTCAAAAACAAAAGTTACTGATCCTCACCACAGGCTTGCATGGCATTGAGGGCTATGTCGGCTCGGGGATATTGCAACTTTTTATTGAGGAATATTTGCCGCGCCTCGACCACGAAACGACAGGACTTTTGCTCGTTCATCCCATTAATGCTTATGGAATGAAACACCGCACGCGCGTCAACAAGAACAGCGTTGACCTCAATCGAAATTTTGAAGAGAATTTTGATTCGCTCAAGCCCCTGAATTCACATTATGAGTCGCTTGCACATTTATTAAATCCCGCGCGTCCACTTCAGCATCCGCTTTACGAAAAATTTTCCTTTACATGGAATGTGCTGAAAGCCCTACCAAAAGGAGCGCGGCACATCCGCGAGGCGGCATTGATGGGACAATACCGCGTCCACAACGGAATGTACTTCGGCGGATTTGAGCCGCAAGAGGAAACCAAATTCATCCAAAATATTTTCCTAAACTCAACCAGAGATTATAAACAAGTTGTTCTGTTGGACATTCACACGGGCTACGGCCCACGCTGGCAGATGACGCTGGTCAACCCGCCATCAGAGAAGATGACTGCCAAAGAAACAGCGACCAGATTCAAAGTCCCGTTGGTGGCGGGTGTAAATCCAGATGAGTTTTACACGATCCACGGCGACATGGTCGAGTATTTCCATAACATGATCACGTCAAAATATCCAGAGAAAAAGATGTACGCTGGCGCGTTTGAATTTGGCACGTATGGCGAATCCTTGCTGCAAGGAATTCATAGTTTGCAGACAACAGCGCTTGAAAATTGTTTGCGCTGGTTTGGCGGAAGCGACGCCGCGCGCCAGTGGATGGAACAAGAATATAATGAGTTGTTCGTGCCTGCCGATCCGAAGTGGTGGCAAAAGGCCAAAGCTGACGCGCGCCAGGCGTTTGACGGTATCTTAAGCGTCGAAGGATATTTTAGGAATATTTCCCCAACTTGAACGCCCCACTCTTATCATGCGCGTGAAGGTAAATGCTTGGTTTAAAATAAAACAGGCACCTTATAAAATCAGGCGCCTGTTTTGTTATTACTTTGAAATCACTGATTATTCGTTCTCAACCTTGATCAATACCGCCCGAACCACAGTCCGATAGAGATAGGAATCGGATTTCTGGTCATAGCTCCTGCAGGTGATGAGTGTGAGCCAGGGGTATTCCTCATGCTTGTTGATCGCGCTGGCATTCGTGGGCTTTGTCCACTTGGAGGTGGAGCGCACTTCATAGACATATCGCTGACCCCAGGCATGGATGATAATTTGCTGGCCTGAGAGCAATTTTTCCAAGCCTGCAAATGGTCCTGCCTTGCCTTCAGAATTGTAGGCGTGACCGGTCAATACTGAATTGCCCTTCCAGGTGGGGAAGGCTGTGCCCTCCAAGTACCCAACATCGTTTCCAAGCCAGTTTATGTTCCAACCGTCGGTTGTTTGTGGCACGCCAACAATGGGACTGTTGACCCCAAGCGCCGGAATTTCGAGCTGCATTTCTTGATCGGTATATGCCTTGTCGGCTGGCTGTGAGGGCAGTATGGTGGTCCTGCCGGGGGCAAATCCGGTGGCGGGCATTGCACTTACACTTCTGCTGACCGAGAAATTGATGGGTGTGTCCCAGCGTCCTTCGTTAAGTTCGTTCCCGTCCAAATCTTCGATCGAGGTTGTTCCGCATATCAACAGGCGGTAAACGCCATAATCAAGCGGACTAGCGAACGACAAGGTTGCCAGGAAGGGACCATGACCGCCGTGAGAATTGTAGGATGCCCTGGTGATAGTTATGCTCTCGTCATCTGGCTGCACACCACCCGCGCAGGACTGGGTTTGGAAAGACCCATTCTGTCCGGGACGAAGCAACATATAATTACTGGGATTATCCGCCGCGCCGTGAACTGAAGGTCCGCCGCTCTTAACTTTCTTGCTAAACTGAACCACGATCTTATCGGGTGGCTCTGTAAGTATTGCACTATCAGTGGGTGATGTATAGGCTCCAAATACCACTGTCGGAGCCGGGTTGAGAAGCGAGGTCAGGGCCTCGTCGCTATGGACGTTGTTAGTGGGCGTAGAGCCAACATGGTTGGGTCCGCCATCCATTCCGGCGTAGCTGAGCAAAGTAGCTGTATTTGTAATCTCAGTTCCAGGTTCAATGTCTGGCGCAACTATCAGATCATAAGTAATAACAATAACGTTTGTACCCGAAGATGGATCATACACATGAGCGACGCCCTGTGAAGTGCTTTCATCATCCAGGATGATTCCGTCGTCGAACAAACCAGACGGCTCAGTGGCGGTCGCGCCGATTGGCGTAAAGGTAACGTCAGCCCCATCTCCGCGCCGAATCTGGAGGTTGATTCCGTTCAATGGGATTTTTAGATTAGCCGGCAGGGTATCCTTGACCGAAACATCAAACGATCCCAGGGAACTGGATCCCAAATTTTCAAGCACAACCGCGAAGGTGACATAATTTCCGCCAACCACATCGAAAATATTCGAGTTGATCAAGTCAGTGGTTGGATTTTGGTCGCCTGAAACTATCACACCGCTCCATGAAGGAACGCTTCCCGGCGGGTTGAACGCGATCGGTCCCGGCGGGTTGGGTACAAATATGGCAGAAGCATTATTGCTGGCAACGATCCCTTTACGCAGGGATATGCCGGGTTCCTTGAGTGTGAATTGGTCCGCAGCCAGGTGATCATGCGCATGGGTATTGGTCGTACTTTCGAGTCCGAAAGTCAGGTTGGTGAGCAATGCGCCATCAACATACGGATCGTCTGAAGTGGTAAGGGTAAAGAGTATATCAACTTCAGTGGATGTATCTGTGATATCGTCGAAACTTCCAAAATCAAATGACAGGCTGTTCGCTGTCGCATCCGCGATAATTGTGGGGATAACCGGAGTGGAAAGAGCGCTGTTCAGGGTGCTGGATGGACCAAATTTGGCCTCCCCAGCCGCAGGGACGTCTGCATCCGTTATGTCATTGAAGGTGGTGGTAATTTCGGCTGCGTCGAAAATCGGCATGGGAAGGAAATCCATCAGAAGAAGCTCGTCCGAATCGCTTGAAGGGAGTGTATGCCTCAGACGGAACGTGATCGTATCGCCGGGTTGAATGCTGGGTGTGAAGGCGGTATTTCCGTTTACAGCATATACTTCCTTCGTCAGTTCGCCATGTTTGATCTCGAATTTTTGGGCGCTATCGTTATCTGTGGAACCCAAGTTCGCAAATGTATCATTGTCGAGAACAGTAGCATTGAAGACCACTGAGTTTAAGAGAACATCTCCGTGATCAACGCTTTCATCTCCCGAAGGAAAATTATCCGAAAAATCCTCCTGGATTACTGCGCGAAAGGTAATGACGCCCATCGTAGGACCATCACCGGGGCTGGCGGAAGTACAAGTCGCCAACATACCGCCAGTCGGATCAACGCATCCGCCAATCATACGACCATTGGGTTGACCACGCTCATCTATTTCACCCGAGATCTGGAAAACGAGTTTTGTTGTACCGTCATCGGCTGCCGGATTATTTGTTGTACATTCCGCCCCCGGACCGCCGCTGTAGTTGCACGAAGCATCATAATTCGCAGCGTGAAAATCGGCTGTTGACAGATCATAACCGTTGCCGTTGATTTGCAGGGTCGGCGTGAAACTATCGAGTACATGCTGCCCATCCGAGAGCAGGTCAGTCACCAAAACGTCGCCAAAAGAAAAGTAATCGGAAACCTGAAAAGCAAGGCTATATTCAAGGACATCGCCTGGGCTATAACCAGTTGGACTCGCATCTGTTTCAATGGCAATGGATTTTTGCACAGCCATGGAACGCAAATGCAATTCATGGAGAGGGTCGCACTCGGGGCAGGGTCCGTTAGCCAGGGCGTTATCAGGAACTGCGGGGTCGCGGTCATCCACCGGGTCCCAATCGCCAATTCCGCTGGCAATGTTCTCGGTCAAAACGGAAGCTCCGGTGTTGGGGTTGATGACCGGATTTCCATCGGCGTCAAGCTCGGGAACGAAGAAATTGACGACAATGGTGGCGCTGCCGCTGAGTGTCGGGAAATTGATCGTCAGTTCATTATCCGGCGGATTGGCGGCTGAACCGGGAATGGGCGAGGCGACAATTGACCCGGCAGGTGAGATCGAGGCAACACTCAGATAAGCCAGATCATTGGGGAAATAATCGGTTACGTCAAGGTCGGTAATGGTCTGACCGTTGGCAACATCCACCGTAATGGTGTATTGGCGGGGGAAATTAGGTCCAGTGACGCTTTCATAGACCGGGTTGACATTGCCGTAAGGGCACTCCGTTTCATCCATCACCGGTTCATCAGGATTCAGATACGGGCATTCCTTTGGTCCATTGTAGTCTTTTTGAATATGGATAACCATGGGCTCCACATCAAGGCTTGGCCAACCAGCTCCATTGTTGGAAGGTGGGTTCAGAACAACGGGATCGTACCCGGGGTTATTGAGACTGTCTGTCCCGTATCGGAACCCGCCCCGCGCCAGAATGGCGAACATGGAATCGACATCAGCGAGTTCGGAAATCTTGGCTGTTATCTTAACCCAAAGTTCAGGCATGTCTTGAGAAATCGAACTAAATGGCAGTTCAAGGACGGTTAATTTATCGCCAGCCGTGCCGCAGACAGGAACCGGGTTGCCTTGTGTATCAAGGGCATAGGGATGATCCACACAACCCGTTGTGCCCGGCAGGTCGGGGCCGTCATCATCAGGAAAAGTCAATGTAGTGGCATTCAGTGTATAGCTTTTGTAAGTGGCGCTCACGAACTCAATCCCATCCGGCGTATCCGTTCCAGCAGCGCCATCCGCCCCATTGAATGGAAAGATCAAGTCAATGAAGGGTCCAAAGCCTGTGTCACTGGATGGGTTATTAAATATGGCGTAAAAGTCGAACGTCTCCCCGATCATGGTACGCTCAAGCGGCTTGATATCCAGATATACAACTGGATCTGGCGCATATAGCGGCGCTTCAAGCGGGAGTAAGGCGGCTCCGTTGGATGGCGCTGCTTCACCTGCCGCTTGTGCCGCCGAAGGCGGCAAACTGCCAAAGACAAGGATGATCAGGATAAGTATATTGAAAAGAAATTTAAGTGATTTGTGCGAATTATGGATGTACGGCATCATTAATATTCCTCCCCACTTTCAACTTACTTGAAAAGTGGTTTTTGTGTTGATTGTCATTGATTCTTGAAATTTTAATCCACATCGCTTTATTCTTAATGAATTTTAAGATAGAAAGAGCTATCAAAAAAGATAGTTTCCGAAGACGCCCACCTTGTAGTTGATTACGTCGTTTCCGTCACCTTGTGGATACTGCGTGGCTGTTCGGTGTCGTATCCTTTCGCAACCGTCAGATGATAGGCAAATAACTGCGCAAGTAAAATACTCACCATTGGAGAAAGCCACTCAGGGACATCCGCTGGAATGGTCAACGGGACTTGCGCCAGAGACAATGCTCTTTTATCGTTGGAAATAACAACCAGTTCTGCAGAAAGGTCACGCAGGCGTTTGAGCATTTCCAGCATCGAGTCAAAGACTTTGCCCTTCGGCGCAACCGCAAAGACGGGATAGCCTTTC
Organism: Herpetosiphon sp.; assembly: GCA_020717985.1. Classification (GTDB taxonomy): domain Bacteria; phylum Chloroflexota; class Anaerolineae; order Anaerolineales; family Villigracilaceae; genus Villigracilis. The sequence continues at coordinate 5,774 of DYDH01000143.1, forward strand.
ACCATCATGGCAATCGGACCATGCGCGAAATCAGCGGAGGAATACGGCTCGGCGATTATGTATGTTAATTCCTTCATCTTCAATGCCCATTCAAAGGCGGTGGCATAGTTGTAACCGCGTCCCAGCACAACGGTCTGGTCAATGTAGCGGTATCTTTGCGCGGCTTGCGAGATGAAATCACTCTGCTTCAAGACCTGTTTCATCCAACCGGGGACTTTTGCAAGTTCATCCCATGCTTTTTTATTTTTGCTCAATGCAACCGAAAGCATTGCCACCGACATCAGCTCGCTGGTGTAGGTCTTGGTGGCAGCGACCGCTTTTTCAGGTCCCGCTTTCAGGTCAATGACAAAATCTGAAGCCTGCGCCAGCGGCGAGTTTGGAATGTTTGTGAGCGCAAGCGTCAGGCAGTTTTGCTTCTTCCCCTCTTCGAGCACGCTGACAATATCGGGCGACTGTCCTGATTGGGAAATGCCAATGACAAGCGCATTCTTCAAGACAGGCGTTTGCTTGTAATAAGTAAAAAGCGACGGAGTGGCCAACGCAAGCGGAAGTCCATTCGCCGCGCCGAGCAGATAATTTGCATAGCGTCCGGCGTTATCGGAGGTGCCGCGTGCCGCAAGAAAGACATATTGAATATCGCGCTTTTGAATCGCAGCCGCGATCTGTTCCACGTTTTTTTTCTGCGAGGCAAGCAGCGCTTTGATTTTTTCGGGCTGTTCAGTAATTTCGGAATATAGGGTCATTTGTCCTGCTTTTTGATGCCGTACATTTCAGAATCGGGACGCTGATCGCTACGCGCGCAGAAGACGCAGATTATTTTTCTTTTTATCAGCGAGAATCAGCGTTTTTCAGCGTCCGAAAAGCCTTTGTACGGTAGAGAATCCTGCTTTAGATTTTTACTGGCTGACCAACACGCGCTGAATCGTAAGCCGCCAAAGCCACTTCCACCGCCCGCAGACCATCCACGCCGGTGACGGCTGGCTCGCGTCCCTCGCGGATGGCGGAAACGAATTCGCTGACCATGGCTTGGTTCATGTCCGAGCCCCAGTATTGCCAGAGCGGACGTTGATTGGCGTGACTATACACCGTGATGTTCTGCTTGAAACCATCCACAATGACCGCGCCGCGTTCGGTGACCATTTCAAAGGTCAGCCCGCCCCAGGTGGGCCAATACTGCGGACGGCACCACGATGTATCAATGGTGGCGAATACGCCGTTTTGGAATGTAATCATTTCCAGCCCGCCGGTTTCCACGTTCACTTCGTTGGCATGGAAAATTTTGTTGGTCTGGGCATAAACTTCAACCGCTTCACTGCCGAGATACCAGCGCATGATGTCCACCAGATGAACGGTGTGATCCATGATCGCTCCACCGCCGGCCAGAGTTGGGTCAACGAACCAGGCACGATGCTTCGTTGGAAGTTCGCCTTGATTGGTGCCGTTGAAACAATAAACTTGTCCGAGTTCACCGGCGTCCAATCTGGCTTTGACTTCCATCAACGGGGCGCTGAATCGCATGGGGAAAGCCGTCATCAACAGCACCCCTGCCCGGGCGCAGACATCCACGACGGCTTTTGCGTCCGCCAGAGTCGTGGCGATGGGCTTCTCGCACAACACATTGATCTTGGACGCGGCGACCATTTCCACGAGCGGAAGATGCTTGGAATTTTCCGTGCAAATAATCACGCCGTCGGGTTTGCTTGCGAGCAAGTCTTCGTAAGTTTGAAAGAAGGGAGCGTTATACGCCTGCGCAAAACGTTGACCGCGCGCGGGGTCTTCGTCGGCGACGCCGCACAATTCCACGCCAGGGATGGCGCGCAGGTTGGCGATATAGGCTTCCGCATGATGATGTGCAAAACTCATGATTCCGATTTTCATGACAGCGCCTCCAATACAACGGCTTTGCCGCTTGCGGCAGATTGAATGGCGGCTTCGGCAATTTGAACCGCCGCCATACCGTCTTCGGCGGTGATGCGGGATTCTTTCTCGCCGAGCAGCACAGAATAAAACTCTTTGATCTGCGTGGTGTAGGGACTCTCGGATACCGGGCTGGAGGGCAGCCCCACGTCGGGAGAGTCACTGCTTGGCTTGGCGATCAGGTTCAGGATTGGGGCTGTGTCGGCCGAGTCGAATTCGATCAAGCCGCCATCTCCGGCAATTTCCAGATGAGTGCGAAACGTGGGAGGCGGATACGCCCATGAGCCGGTAATATGCGAGATCGCGCCGCTGCGATGTTTGAGAATGGCGAGACCGTAATCCACAGGCGCGTTTGGATTTGCCGTGGTAATTTTTTTGGCGAAGACAGATTCCACATCGCCGGAGATCCAACGGGCATAATCGAAATCATGAATCATCAAGTCCATCAGAATGCCGCCGGATTTGGATTCGTCGAGGAACCAATTTCCCGCTGGTTTCTTGGGACGAAAACTTCCGCGATTCAATCGGACGACGCCCGGTTTGCCGACTTCGCCGCGCATGACGCTTGATTTGGCCAGCGCGTATTCGGTAAAGAAGCGCACCACATGCGCCACCAGCAATTTGACTCCCGCCTTGCGGCAGGCTTCGATCATTTCGCGCGCCTGCGTGACAGTTCGTCCGAGCGGTTTCTCGCAGATGACATGCTTCCCGGCAGCCGCGGCTTGCAAGGTCATTTCATGATGCAGATGCGTGGGCGTGCAAATATCCACCACATCAATATCGGGCAGCATGGATGCGAGGTCAGGATAAACTTTGAGGTTGTATTCTTTCGCAAGGGATTTGGCCTCGTCTGTTGTTTCGGCCACGATCCCGATCAACTCGGCTCCCGTTTCCGCCCAACCCGGGGCGTGAGTGGTCGCCATGAAACCTGCGCCAACAATTCCAACTTTCATTCAAGCCTCCTTGAATATCGAATTCTCCCTCATTCCCGGCCCTTCCCCCGAAAGGGGAAGGGAGAAGTGAGTACCCTCTCCCTTTGGGTTAGGGTGAGGGTTTATTTGAGTGCGCCGGCTGTAATACTGCGGATCATTTGTTTGGAGAAGATCAGGTAAATGATCAAAATGGGAATCATCGCCAGAGTCAAAGATGCAAGTACGGCATTCCAATCGCTGACGAATTGACCGAGGAATTGCTGCACGCCCAAGGTGACGGTGGCGGTCTTTTGGCTGGGAGCCAAAATCAGCGGGAACCAAAGATCGTTCCAAATGGGAATCATGGTGAAGATGCCGATAGCGCCGATGGCAGGACGCACCAACGGAATGACCAGCCCGAAGATGCGGTATTCGCTTGCGCCATCAATACGGGCAGCATCCTTGAGTTCCTTCGGCACTTGACGCATAAATGAACTGAGAATAAAAATGGTCATCGGCAGGGATTGTGCGATGTAGACCAGAATCAGTCCGGTCAGTGTATTTACCAGATTAAGGCCCACCATCAATTTCAGAATGCCGACTGTGCCGAGGCGGATGGGAATCATGATGCCGATAGACAGGTACAACGACAAGAGCGTGTTCGTCTTGAATTTATATTCCGAAAGTGCGAAGGCGGCCATCGCGCCGATGAGCAGAGTCAGCACCAGAGATGTGAGAGTCACGATCAAGCTGTTCGTAAAGTATGTGCCGAAATGGGAGCGTTCGATCACCGTTTCGTAGCCGATCAGGTCAAAGGTGGTCGGGGTCGGCAGGGAAAATGGCGAACCGAAAATGTATTTTTTACCTTTGAATGAATTGATCACGATCATAAAAATCGGAAACAGCGCGATGACCGTGTAAACCATCAAAATAAGCTGGGGAATGGCCGTTTCTAAAAATCGGCTGATCCTGTAACCGACAGACTCGGTGTGAACGGGCTTGGATGATGTATTCATAACCGACCTCACATTTCAATAGCCTGGACGCGGCGCTGCCAGACAAAGGTATAAAGCATCACACCGGTCAGAATGATTAGGAACATCATCGCCGCAACGGTGGAGCCCATGGATACATCGCCCAATTGAAGTTGCTGGCCGAAAAATGTCCGGTAGAAGAAAGTGCCCATGATGTCGGTCGCAAAATCGGGACCGGCATTTGCGCCTTTCATCGTGTAGATCAAGTCAAAGGCGTTGAAATTTCCCACAAAGGTCAGAATGGATACGATGCCCACGGTCGGCATGATAAGCGGGAATTTGATCCGCCAGAAAACGCCCCAGGCGGTTGCTCCATCCACGGTGGCGGCTTCCATCAATTCTTCGGGAATGGCGATCAGCGCGGCATAGAAGAGGATCATCGGGATGCCGATAAACTGCCAGACCGAGATCAATGCCACTGTCGGCAGAGCGGTTCCGGGAAGTCCCAGCCAGGGCTTGAACAAAAATCCAAGATTCACGACTTCCAGAATGCTTTTGCTGACTCCCCAAAGCGGATTCAGGATCAGGTTCCAGATAAAACCGATGATCACCACTGAAAGGACGGTCGGCATAAAATAAACGGTGCGATAAAAATTCGCGCCGCGCCGTCTTTCGTTTGAGATCAAAGCCGCCAACATCAGCGCAATGGAGTTCTGCACCACCATGTGAATGGCGAAGAAAACAAAATTATTCTTGAGCGCGCCGAAGAAACGCGGGGCAAAATTGGAATTGGTGAATAACTTGACATAGTTATCAAACCCGGCAAAAACTTCCTGGTTATTGGTAACTGTATAAAAACTCATCCTGAGCGAGTTGAGCAAAGGATAGACCATGAAAATAGTATAGATGATGACAGCGGGGGCAAGAAATACAAAAATGTAATACGGGAAGGATTTGCGTTCGTACATGAATTCCTCCAATGCATATTAAAAGCGGAGTGTGGTGGGTTGCAATTTTCACCGCAACCCACCACAATATTAACATTAAACGATCGGAATTACGGCTTGTACCACTTATCCAAACCGTCTTGAATTTCCTTGGCACCCTGTTCGGGGGTCAGGGATTCGTTCATCACCGCAGCGCTGACGCGCCAGAGTTCGTTCTCGAGGTTGGGTTCACCGCGGGAGAGGATCTGGTACGAATCGCGAATGGTGGATTCACAGGTCTGGCGCCAGCTGAGGAACTCGTTGGCGATCGGGTCGTCCAATGTCACCTGGGCATTGCTCAGCGGGAAGAAGCCGGGCAGGGCATTGGCGTACAACTTGGCGAATTCATCGGAAGCAACCCAGCTGAGGAAGGTCTTGGCTTCTTCGGCATGGGCGCTGTTGGCATTCAAACCAATGGCGATGTCGGTGTGGTCGCTGATGTAGCACTTGTCGCCGGCATTTTCAACATACGGAGGGAAGATGCCGAGGGTGAATGTGGCATCTTTTTCGAACTGGCTGATTTCCCATGAGCCGGTGGGATAGATCGCGCCCTTGCCCAAGGTGAACAGACTTTGTGAATCAGGATACTTCACAGCCTGGTAGCCTTCGGGCAGATAGGGAGCCCATTCTTTCAGGTCGGTCCAGGTCTGGACATAAGCCGCATCGGTGTATTTGCCGGTGCCGTCGATGAGAGCCTTGCGGCCTTCTTCGCCTTTCCAGTAGACAGGTCCGATGTTCTGGAAGCCCATGGTGGCGGATTCCCATTGGTCAGCGGTGCCCATGACGATGGCAGTTTCGCCGCCGTCTTTGAGGGTCTTCAACGCGGCAAAGAACTCTTCGCGGGTGGCGGGTTCTTTGATGCCGTACTTGTCGAACATATCCTTGTTATAGAAGAAGCCGTGGATAACGGAAGCCATCGGCACGCAGAAGACATCCTTGCCGTCGTCTGTGATCCATGCGGATTTGGCAACGTCACCAAAGTTTTCCATGCCGGGGAGGTCGGTCAGGGAGGCGAGGTAGCCCTTATCGAACAGGCTCAAGGAAGCATCGAACGGACGGCAGGTGATCAAATCGCCGGCTGTGCCGCCTTCGAGTTTGGTGTTCAAAACACCGTTATATTCGGCGGGGGCGCTGGGCGAAAAGACCACTTTAATATTCGGGTTCTGGGCTTCAAAAGCGGGGATGATCTGGTCTTCCCAAATGGACAGGTCATCATTGCGCCAGCTTTCGATGGTGATGGTAACTTGTTCAGCGGCAGGGGCTTCGGTTGCGGCGGCGGCGGGGGCTTC
>DYDH01000144.1:0-5856 GCA_020717985.1 Herpetosiphon sp.
GATTGTGCTCTCCATGTCTGTTGGGCTTTTCGCGTTGGGCATTATCCTCAGCGCGCGCACGATTCTTTCCGATGGGCTGGCGGAAAGTTTTGCCACCATCAACCCGTCCAGCGGAACCGTGCGGACGGCTGAGCTGTTCGACGAGGACTTCATCCAATCTGTCCGCTCGATGGAGGATGTTCAGGAAGTGGATGCGCGCCGCACCATTTCTGCCCGCGTGCAGACAGAGTCAGGAGAGTGGAAAAATATAACGATCTTTGTCGTCGCCGATTATGAAGACATCCGCGTTAATAAGGTCGCATCCCAGAGCGGAGCCTGGCCCCCGCCTGAACGTGAGATATTGATCGAACGTGCGGCGCTTTCCGTCATCGATGCGCAGGTTGGTGATGTAATTTTGGTCAGGTTCCCGAACGATGTCGAGCGTAAAGTCCGCATTGCAGGGTCGGCGTATGACCCCGCGCAGCTTCCCGCGCAACTTGACGGCACGCCTTACGGCTACATCACTTTCGACACCCTGGAGTGGTTTGGTGAAGCCTATGGTTTCAACGAATTGCATGTAATTACAACCCACCCGGAAGACAAGGACTGGGCGCAGCGGGTGGTCAACCAAGTGAAGGACAAAGCCGAAAAATCTGGCTATACAATTCCCTTGAGCATGACCGTCGAACCGGGGCAACTTCCAATGGACGATGTGTTGCAAGGCATCCTCTTGTTGATGGGATTGCTTGGCGTGCTATCTCTGTTCCTGAGCATTTTCCTGGTGATCAATACCGTGTCTGCTTTGCTCACCCAGCAAAAACGCCAGATTGGCGTAATGAAAGCCGTTGGCGGAGGCACTCTTCAAATTCTTGGGATGTATCTGGTGATGGTGCTGGCTTATGGCATAATGGCATTGCTGCTCGCCATTCCGCTTGGGGTGTATGGCGCGCGTAAACTCAGCGGTGTGCTGGCGGTGTTCTTCAACTTTGATATTTATTCGATGGACGTCCCACTGCAGACCTATCTGATTCAGACTGCCGTCGGCTTGGTACTGCCCGTGCTGGCTTCTCTTGTCCCGTTTATTTCCAGCCTGCGAATCAGCGCGGCGGAGGCGATGAGCGTTTATTCCACAAGCAAGGGACGCTTCGGCGCGAACTGGATCGACCAACTGCTCTCAGGCGCGAATCTATGGTTTATGCGGAAGCTCTCTATCCGCTCGATTCTACTGTCGGTGCGGAACACCTTCCGCAACAAGGGCAGGCTGACCCTGACCTTGATCACGCTTACGTTGGGTTCGGCGACCTTTATCAGCGTGTTTAATGTCCGCGCTTCGCTGTCCAGTACTGTTGACGATATGATCAAGTGGTTCAACTGCGACGTGATGCTGACCCTCGACCGTACCTACCGCGCGGACAAGGTTCAACACGAGGCGATGAATGTTCCAGGCGTGACCCAAACTGACGTCTGGATTCAACTTCCCACGAGGCTTGTCCGCAGCGACGACAGCGAAAGCGGGATGATCTATATGTTCGCGCCCACTGTCCACGCTGACAGCTTGATCGTCTCTCCGACCATTGCGGAGGGCAGATGGCTTGCGCCAGGCGACGACAACGCGGCGGTAATCCCGTCCGCTTTTTTACAGGATGAACCCGAGCTTCGTCTTGGCGGTGATATGATTCTGAAAATCGACGGCAAGGAACGCGCCTTCAAAATCGTTGGGACGTACGTGGGCATGGCTATTCTGCCGCTGGTTTACACAAACTACGAGTATATTACGCAAGTCACCAATCGCATTGGCGAGGCAGATGCGCTGATGGTCAAGATGGATCGTCACGACCCCGCCTATGTGGATGCCACAACCCGCGCGCTGGAAGATCACTTCGAGCGGATGGGCGTACGGGTTAGCATGGTTTCCACCATCAATAATGAACGAGTCGAGGCGGAGGCGTCATTCGACGCGATTGTCGCCCTGTTGCTGGTGATGGCGATCCTATTGGCTTTGGTCGGCGGCCTGGGTTTGATGGGAACAATGAGCATCAACGTGCTGGAACGCACCCGCGAGATCGGTGTCCTGCGTGCCATTGGTGCGCCAAATCGCGGCGTGGCGTCGGTCTTCATCCTCGAAGGAGTTGTCATTGGCTTGATGAGTTGGGCAATGGGCGCGCTTGTTGCCATCCCCATGAGTCAGGGACTTAATCAGGCGCTTGGGCAGGCGGTGATGGGTGTGCCGTTGACCTATTCCTATTCGATGCCGGGGCTTTGGCTTTGGCTGTTTATCGTGGTCCTTTTGAGCGTGCTTGCCAGTTTCATCCCCGCGCGCAACGCCTCCAGTTTAACTGTCCGCGAAGTGCTTGCTTATGAATAGGGAGAAGAATGTTTGAGAAATTAGAAAATACCTACCACCAATTCCCGCGCACATTTTGGGTGGTGGTGGGGACGCATTTTATTGATGTCATTGGGAACACATTACTCAACCCGTTCTTTGCCTTGTACGTTACTCAAAAATTCAACGTCGGCATGACCCAGGCGGGAATTATCCTCGCCACAAATTCGGTTGCAGGGATCATCGGCAGCACCATCGGCGGGGCAATGGCTGACCGTTATGGTCGCCGTGGCATCATTCTGTTTGGACTCGTGGTCAGCGCATTGAGCGGACTCACACTTGGCTTTATAAATAAATTCTACCTGTTCTATGGCTTTTCCGTTTTTGTGGGATTAATGGGAAGCGCTGCGCATCCTGCACATCAAGCCATGGTTGCCGACCTTCTTCCCGCTGAAAAACGCTCCGAGGGATTTGGCATCATGCGCGTTGTATCCAATTTTGCATGGATCATTGGTCCCACCATTGGCGGCTTTCTCGCATCGTATAATTTTCTCTATCTATTTTTGAGTGATGCGGTGATCAGTATTATTACGGCCATCCTTGTCTTTCGTCTGCTCCCTGAAACCAAACCTCAGCCCAAAGAAAAAACAGAAAGCGAATCTCTCACCCAGACCTTGCGCGGATACACCCAGGTTTTTTCCGACCGTCCTTTTCTTGCATTTATCGTTGCATCCATTTTGATGATCCTTGTTTACCAGCAAATGTACAGCTCGCTGTCTGTCTTCCTGCGCGATGTGCATCATGTTGACCCGCAATACTATGGATTCATTATGTCTTCCAGTGCGGTGACAGTAGTGCTCTTTCAGTTTTCGGTATCGCGTTTTATCAAACGTTACCCCCCGTTTTTGATGATGGCAACCGCGACATTCTTTTACATGATCGGTTTCACGATGTACGGATTCGTGGCGACGGTTCCGCTTTTTATCGCGGCGATGCTCATCATCACAATCGGAGAGATGGTCGGCATGCCGACAAGCAATTCCCTCGCCGCATCCTTTGCCCCTGAAGACAAACGCGCCCGTTACATGGCGATCTTTGGCTTTACGTGGGCTGTCCCATCCATGATCGGCCCCTGGGCGGCAGGTCTGGTCTTTGATAATTACAATCCCAATTATGTCTGGTACATTGGCGGCGTGTTATGTGTAATTGCCATCTTTGCATTTTACTTTCTGCATGTTCGGCTTGGATCACAACCCCAGTTTCAGCCTGCGGAAGCAGAGTAGGCCTAAGGCTCAGTCGGGAGCTTAGCCCCCGACTGAGCCTTAGGGTCACCCTTACATTATTTCTCTCCCCAATGAATTGCAATCGTCCCAAACATCAACCGCTGGAAGTTGATATTTTTGAACCCAGCCTTTGCCATCCGTGAAGACAGGTCTTCGGCGGTGACAAAGTTTTCGGTGGTGTCGGGTAGGTAATTGTAGGCTTCGCGCTGACCTGTCAACAGTCCGCCAAGGGTGGGGATGATGAAGTGCATGTGAATCCAAATGAACGGCGAGAGAATATTTTTCTTCGGGCGCGTGGTGTCGAGGATGACGATCCGCCCGCCGTTTTTCAACACGCGGAATTGTTCCTCGATTCCCTTTTGCAGGTCGATCACATTCCGCATCAGAAAACCGGAGATGGCCGCGTCAAAGGATGAGTCGATGAATGGCAGGTGAAGCGCATCTGCATTGGCAAAGTTGAGCGGACTGGTCTTTTGTCCGACGCGCATCATTTCAAATGTGAAATCAGCGGCGGTTACTTTGGCTTGCGGAAACTGAGTCAGTGCCTCTCGTGCCAAATCGCCTGTGCCAGTTCCGAGGTCGAGCAGCGAAGCGTCGTTCGTTAGTCTGGCAAGGCGGATGACCTGCTTCCTCCAGCGCACATCCTGAAAGCCTGTCATCAGTCGATTCATTAAGTCGTAACGTTTTGCGATCTGCGTGAACATGTTTTGGACGTAGGTCGCGCGTTCCTGTCCTGTGAGTTGTGTCATGGGTTTCTCCTAATCAATAAACTTCCGAAGTCTCGCCGCTCGTTGGCGCTTCGGAAGTTTTGTTTTTTCAATTATAAGTTATACTGCGTCGAATTTTAGAGTGTTCCGTGCTGAGCGTAGTCGAAGCACGATTGTACAAATGCCCTTCGACTGCGCTCAGGGCGAAATTATTGGAGAAATAACTTTGAACCGACAAACTTTACAAGCCTGGGGATTAGCCATCCGCCCGCGGACTTTGCCCGCCGCCGCCGCTGGTGTGGTGATGGGCAGCGCGCTCGCATGGCATGACGGATTTTTTCGCGTGGATGCGGCTTTGGCATGTTTGTTCGCCGCATTGCTTTTACAAATTGGAAGCAACCTTGCCAACGATGTTTTTGATTTCGAGCGCGGCACCGATACGCCCGAAAGGTTGGGTCCCACGCGGGTGACTCAGGCGGGCTTGCTCACGCCGTCGCAGGTGAAGGGCGGCATGGTGGTTGTGTTTGCCGTTGCCGCGTTGCTGGGAGTGTATCTGGCGTGGCTCGGCGGCTTGCCGATTATATTGATTGGCGTTGCCGCCATCGTTTCAGCCATCGCCTACACCGGCGGACCTTTTCCGCTTGGCTATCACGGACTTGGCGATATTTTTGTCTTTATCTTTTTCGGGCTTGCTTCTGTGGCTGGGACATATTATGTGCAATCGGGTTCTGTCTCCACCGCCGCATGGTGGATGACGATTCCGCCTGGCTTGATCATCACTGCGATTCTGGTCGTCAATAATTTGCGCGATATTGACAATGACCGCAAAGGCGGAAAGCATACGCTGGCGGTGAGGATTGGCGAACGTGCGACAAAAATTCAATACCTGATTTGCATGGTCATCGCATACTTAATTTTGCCCATTGCCGCGTGGATGGGAATCGTCTCATGGTTTTCGTTGCTTGCCTGGGGTTCGTTACCAATTGCATGGCGCGCCGCACAAACGGTTTTCACGCAAAAGGGACGTCCGCTCAATGCCGCGCTGGCAGCGACAGGTCAAGCCGCGTTTGTGTTTAGCGTTTTGTTTTGGGTGGGGATGGTGGTTTCGTAGTTTTTAGTTGCATAGTTTGGTAGTCTTTCTTCAACTACGTAACCATCAAACTACTCAACTATCAGACTAGCTCACAAACTTCCACTTACACAACCTTCTCTCCGCCCAATCCACGGCGTAGTACATGCCAAGTCCCAACAGGCTCATGGCGATGACGCCCGCGTACATGGCTGGATAATTGAAGAGCGTACTGCCGTTGTAGTAAATGTAATATCCAAGTCCGTATTTTGTGGCGAACAACTCGGTGATGTACAGCACCGCCACCGCCGTGCCAATGGACTGGCGCAGCGCGGTCAAAATTGCGGGCAGGCTGGCAGGCAAATAAATAAAGCGGAACAACGCCCTGCGTCCCGCGCCGAGACTTTGTAAACTTTGGATCAACTGCGGCGGAAGTCCAGCCGCCTGGTCACGTACCAGCACCACGATCTGAAAAAATAAGATTAGGAAAATGAG
>DYDH01000144.1:5875-11833 GCA_020717985.1 Herpetosiphon sp.
CCGATTCCCAAAAACAACAAAACTACAGGCACGAAGACCACTTTTGGAATTGGATACAACAAATAAATAATGGGGGAGAAGATTCTATCGAGCCGCTTCGACCCGCCGATCAACAGGCCCGCTGGAGCCGCCGCCAGCACCGACAGCGCCATGCCCGCCGTCACCCGCCACAGGCTGTAGAAAAAGTGCGTGACAAGTCCGTTGTCCAGTTCATCCACGAAGACGACGAACACATCCCACGGCGCGGGCAAAATATCACGGTTGACCAGCATGGCGACGATTTGCCATGCAACAGCCAACCCGACGACGGAAAAGACAATCCCACGCTTGCTCATTTCTCGTTTCTCATTTCTTTCCACAACAGATCGCTCAACTCACGATATTCCTGACTGTTGCGATAACTCGCCTGTCCCACATGCGGATTATCAAAAATACGCGGCGAAGAATCGAGCAAAAGGATTTTGCTTCCCAGTGCAATCGCTTCCTCGATGGCGTGTGTCACAATCACCAAAGTCAAATTTTGCTCCCTGCACAAGGACAACGTCAGGTTTTGCAGGTCTTCGCGGGTGATGGCGTCGAGCGAAGAAAATGGTTCATCCATCAAAAGCAGATCGGGAGACAATGCCAGCGTGCGCGCAATCGCTGTCCGTTGACGTTGCCCGCCTGAGATTTGCGATGGATATTTCCCCGCCACTTCGACCAGCCCGAGCTTGGTCAGCCAATACTCGACATTATTTTCAGGCTGAAAGTTTTTCGGCGTGTGCTTGCCGTCCTCCCCATAAAACTCGCGGACTTGCAATCCCAGCCCCGCATTCTCGCGGACAGTTGCCCACGGCAGCAAGCCGTAGTCCTGCAAAATCAACCCACTACGCGGGCGCGGACGGGTCAGCCGTTCACCGTCTATTTCGATGTCTCCATTTGTCGGGGAGCGCAACCCAGCCAACAGGTAGAGCAGAGTCGTTTTTCCACATCCCGACGAGCCGAGGATTGCCCAAGTCTCTCCGCGTTCAACTGTCCAGTTGAAATCCTGAAAGATAGATGTGGTGTGCGGGTAGCCAAATGTGAGGGAGTGGATGTTAATCATGGTGAGCAAAAGTGAAAAGTGACAGCCACCTTTAAGGTGACTGTCACTCGATTATAACGGGAATATTATGCCTGTAGGGGCGGAGCATTGCTCCGCCCCTACAAATATTGGATTTACGGCAACAATCCTGCATTGACCGAATCCGCGTAGGAGACATCCACACTCAACATGCCCTTCTCCTTCGCCCAAGACAGCGCATCGTTCCACTCGGCTTCGGTGGGCACGCCAGCCGTTGGGAAGGGCGGAACCTGGAATTTGCTGATCAATGGCGGCGGGACCAATTTCTGGTCGCTCAATACGTTGGAATATTTTGAGGCGTCGGCATTGAGCAATGTTGTAGCTTCTTCGACGGCAGCAAGGAAACCTTTCACCGCTTCGGGGTTCGCGTCAATTACTTCCTTGCGGAACGAGATCACGCTGAAACCATATTCAGGGTGAGTCGAATCATTCGCCACGATCACCGCGCCTTGTCCAACTGCGAGCGAAGCCAGTGGGTCAGGCAGAACGCCCGCTTTGAGTTCGCCTGAGGCAAGCAGCGCCATGCGGTCGGGAATCTTCGGCACTGCGATGGTCTTGATTTCGTCGCCAGTCAGCCCCGCAGATTGCAGCAAACGCTCAGTGACATACTCGATGACCGTCCCTTGCGAAACGCCGATCTCCACGCCTTTCAATCCGTCGGGAGTCGTGATTCCGCTTTTTGCCGAGGCAAGAATAAAAAAGTGACCGTGTCCTTCGGTGGGGCGCAGGGCGTAGCGGACCGCCTGCATTTGGATGCTGTCCTTGTTGAAAAGCATGTCAGCCAGGGTTTCATTCACGGCGCCATCAGCCTGCGCGGCGGCGAGCAGTTGATCGCGTTCAGGCGCGGATGCAACAGGTACAAACTCCACGTTGACTCCGTGTTTTGCGAACAACCCTTCCTGCTGTGCGACATACATTGGAAGTGTGTCAATGATGGGCAGGACGGCGATCTTCAACGTGGCTGGTGTGGCGACATTGGCTTCTGTCGCAGGGACGGCTGTTGCGGGTGACCCGCACGCGCTGAGAATTAATCCCAGTGCAAGGACGAGTATTAACGATTGGCGAAACGAACGCATGAATTTGATCTCCTTTTTTTTCTTTTTACTCGTTACTTCTTTTCTCAACCCCAATTGACCGCGTCAGAAACTGTTTTAACGCAGGCAGTGAATCTTCCAGCGGCGGCGTGCCTGTGTAAATCCAATGGATAACCACCTCATTCAACGCGCCGACCCATGCCCGTGCCGCAATTTCGGCTTGCAAAGGGGGAATGCTTCCTTCTTCTATCGCGCGCTCCAGCCGTGACTGAATAATCAGCGTCAGGCGATTGTTGATGGCGCGGCGGCGTTCCTCGAAGACTGCGCCCAGTCCTACGGCTTGCACCAGCGCGATCTTTGCCAGCCCACGATATTGGCTGAACAAACCAAGGCTGGCGCTCAAAGCCGCGTCCATTTGTTGGATACCGTGGGTCTCTGTTTCCATGGCTTGTCTTAGGCGGGATTCGAGCAGGTCGGAAAACGTGTCGCTCAACGCGAGGAAAATATCCTGCTTGCTGGGGAAATAGAAATAGAACGAACCTTTGGATGTGCTGGATTCGCTCACGATGTCATCCACTTTGGTATCGTGGTAGCCCTTCGTGGCAAAGACTTTTACAGCCGCCTCCAAAATTCGAGTACGAGTTTCCTGCGTCGGGTCGGGGTTTTGCGTGGTCATAAGGTTTATAGACCGACTGGTCAGTCTAGTCGGCGGGCGCAAGAATATCACAACAAAAAATCCACGTCAAGGCGACGTGGATTTTTTGTTGTTGGGGTAGGGAAATGTTGGTACCAGTAAATGTCCCGTTTAACCGAGAGTTAGATCCAATTTAATAAAAAGCCTTTAGGACGAAAATTTTTAATTGATGTCAAGGCGCAACAAAATCAAAGAGATTGCAAGCACTACTCTCGCATAGCTTCCGCTTTTGCTACTATGTTTCCTTCCAATTCTGAAGGTAAATTTGCCTCACCTTGCCTTACTGGTGGGTTGTATCCTGTTAGAACTAAGTAGGCGACGATTGCTGTTGCGGATGTGTCATTACCGCCAGTGGCGTAAGGGGTGCTCCAGGTTCCATCTGAAGATATGGGAATAACTGGAGATGCAAAAGTGGGTTTGGTCCACCAGCCTCCGCCTACATGGATATAGATGGCTATCTCATACTCTTCCGGATTCACTCCTTCCACTCTGCCGGAAAGATATTCGTTGCTTCCTTTTGCAGGGACATAAGTAAATACAATTTTGGGATCACCTGAGGTCGAAACTGCGACTGTTGGCGTCGGCGCAATAATTGAGGGAGTAGGTGTTTCGGGAATGACAGGGGGCTGTGTGAATTGAGGAGAAGGTGGTACTTGGGATGGTAATCCTCCTCCCATTGCTATGACAGTTTGAGCGATTGCCGCCTGATTTGCTTGTGCTGTTAGTGTTTGTACGACGCCTACAGCGATAGTGGCATTGTTGTCCGGCGTATTTGTGGCTGATGATGATTGGCATGCTGTTACCAGTAGGCAGGCGAACAGGATTATACAAATATGTTTCATGTCGAATATATCTCCTTTGATTTTATTTTGTCGTTACTTGCGGAATGTACTCGAACGAAGACAGAATCATTTCGATATCCTGCTTGTCTGAAGGCGGTAAGCCTCCAAGCAACCATAAGTTGATTCGGGCGTTGCCTGGTCCGGCAGGCGGAATATTCGCACCCGTGTACGACCATTGCTCGACGATATTTTTCGGGTCAGGGGATTGCGCCTCTCCGACGAAACTTAGAAATTGGATGCTTTCTGGAGTCCAGACAAAATTGTAGGTGGAAAAATTCAATTGCGGGTCGATTGCAAAGCGATGGCGATTATCAGCACGATCCCAGGGCTGAACAACGAACTGTGCATTTAGACCCGTATCCTCTCCCCATCTTGAGAGTTCGATGTCAATCTCGCGATAATTGTATTGCGGAGCGGCAGTATCCCAAGTAAATAATCCCAGCACTGCCTGCTTGTCCAGTTGTTCCACCCGGCTCGATAGCTTGAATTGATAACTTCCATAGCCAAGTGGTTCCACCGTGACAACTTCGGCGCAATACCATTTGCCTTCCGTGTGGGTCATTTTCAAGTGGAGCTGACCGTTTTCATCCACCCACACATTATCAACACTGTTTGAAAAGTGATTGGGTCCCGGCCCCATCCTCTCGCTACTTGATTTGACCTTCCATTTCAGCCCTGAAAATTCTATGATTCTTGAATAAGACTCCACTTCGACAACCGATGGGGCGCTGATTGGTGTTGATGTGGATGTCGCATTGATCGCTTGTATGGTGGCTGCAATGGCTGTCTCATTTGAAGAGGTTACAGTATCTGTATCGAACGGGTTGCATGCCGTCATGAGCATCAAAGCAAACACCACTGTGAATAGCAGTCGTCCTCCTGCGTGACTTTGATGATTCATTATGGTTCTCTCCCGATGATTTTTCTTATGGCTCTTGCGGGACTTTATATATGAGACCACTGTTTCCTACATCGCCTGAGGCAACCATTTCACCGTTTACCTGTAATTCTTCGTGCCAGATGGTTCCATCCTCAAGTTCAACATGGACTCGTATGCTGTTTGTAAATTTTGCTTGAAATGTTTTGTTTATCTCATCGCCGACTGCGGCCAAAAGTTGTTTGTTCCCATTGTCCGTATAATAGTAGATATTCCGTGGCGACTGGGAACCAGAGACAAAATGCCCCACGAAAGTTACCGTATATAGCCTGCCTATCTGTGTTGGTGTAGCGTATATGAGCGAATCGGGAGTCCAGGTTGCACTTCGAGTTAGGGTGGGCATGGGTGAAATATTTATTGATGTTGTTTCAGTAGGGGAAATAAGAAAATATCTCCCTATAAATATAGTAGAAATTGCTAACATACATCCAATCAAAATAAGAAACGTGGTGGGGCGAGATGGTCCTCTAAAATTTATCCGACTACCACTATCAAGATTTCTTTTCTCTAGCCCCTTCTCAATTCTGCTGATTTCCAAATCAATATTTTGATAATGAGGATCAATCTCTTTTACCTGACGATAAATTTGCAGGGACCTTTCAGCATCACCCAATAAATTTGATCGAGTGGCTTCTATATATAACTCATCCGCCTTTTTTTCTGATAGGGGAGCAGAAGAAAGTTGAGAAATTGGCGGATTCACCTTAATTTTATCTGCCTGCAATTTCAACGCGCGTAAAAGTTTATCGTAGCCGTCTTCTGTAAATAACTCCACCGCCTTATAAGGCTTCAACTGGCTGGGTATATCACGCTCTTCAATACTTTCTAACAGTGCCGGAATAATAAAAATTGTATTTTCTGGTTTTTGATCTGCAGTATCAAGAGCCTCCTTGATTACTTTCTGTACATACCCTACCTCATTTATTGAATTTTTGGAAAGACAAACAATGACAATATCTGACTCTATAACCTTTTTTAATATTGCATCCCGCCATCGTTGACCCGGTATAAGGTCTTCCTCATCAAGCCATACGTCAATACCATCTTTGCGAAGGCGTTTATAGTAAACTTGCACCGTAGGTGTATCTGCCGATGCGTGACAAAGAAAAACCCGCAATGGAGGTTTTTTAGGGTTTGACATATTTTTCTCTCATGCTTAATTGTGAAATTATACACTAAATACTAAGTTGAAAGACTAAACGTTACAGTACTTAGTGTAGAACCACTTTACCTGCAACAACAGAAGCGACAAATTCACTAGGGAATTTGCGGGTAAATAAAAGAACTCCGAGATTTTCAAAATCTCGGAGTTCTTTTTAGACACTAGTTTTGTGCAAACGTATCAATCA
>DYDH01000145.1 GCA_020717985.1 Herpetosiphon sp.
AACAGCGGTCTGAGTGCCTGCGGCAAGATCGTCCTTATTTTGCTGAGTCAATATCGCGACTGCGCTCTGCGTTTCCACTGCCTGCGTACTTTGCAGGTTATATTGTGACTGGGTCAGCGCGGCGATCTGGGTTGATCCTGCCGAGTTGACAGTCGCCTGCGCATTGGCACGCGCAACTTCAGCGGTAGCTGCGATCTGAGCCGCAACATAATTAGCGTTACTTTGCTCCTGGGTCAGCGCCGCACTCAACGTTGCATTGGCTGAATTGACAGTCGCTTGCGCATTGGCGCGCAGGATTTCGGCGGTGGCTGCCGCCTGATTATCGGAGCTATTTTTCTGCTGGGTCAGCGCTGCTGCCAGGGTTGCCTGGTCACATTCCACACAGAGCGTATCTGACAGCGCTGGCGTGGACAGCAACACTCCTTCCCCTTGCATGGCTGGGGTTACTGTCAGTCCATCACATGCAGTCAGGGTTAGCAATATCAGCAGGAAAATGGCAGCAAAATGCAGATTACGGTACATCAAGGTCTCTCCTACTGGCCGTTGACCTGTGAAATTTCCTTCACCATGGCGGCGGTTTTTTTCGGGTGGTCAAAATGTATCGCCACATCTGCCTGGGCAATGATCCCCAGGATTTTGTTGTCATCATCCACAACGGGAATGCGGCGCAATTGATGCTTGGACATTGCATCGACCACTGTTTGCAGATCATCCTCAGCTTTGCAAGTTACTACATTGCGCGTCATGATTGACTCTACTTTCGTTGACTTGGCGTCAAGTCCTTCTGCCACGATTCTTATTGTAAGATCACGATCGGTCACGATGCCGACCAATTTTCGGGTCTGCTGGTCCTCAACGATAGGGATCGCACCGACATGTTCATTCTTCATCAATTGAGCCGCATCCACCGCCAAATCATCCGGCAGGCAGAAAAATGTTTTTTTCGTCATTACTTCATTGCACTTCTTCATAACAATTCTCCTTCTAAATGAGACGGTTGCGTTACAGGCTTTATCGCAGGTAGCCGATCAAAAACAGTACGATTAAAACGATAACAACTGTGTATAGCATTGGATTTTTTCCTTTTTATATTTTGTAAGGAGGGGAGACTCGTATGAGACTCCCCTCCTTTTCAACGGCACATGGAACTACATGATTTCCAATAGTCTGAGAATAACGAGGATGACTACAATGACAAGCAGGGTGTGGACGACATTACCCGAACGGGGAATACCAGAGTAAACATTTGGACCTACAAATCCGAGCAGCCAGAGGATGAGTAGAATTACAATAATGGTGTATAGCATTGGAAAACTCCTTTTCTAAATTGATGTGTCCTACAATTCATCATACAATGAACCCTCCCAAGCCGCATCCATCGGACGGGGAGTGTTGTCCTCCGCCACTTGGGGGAGATAGTAAAGGCAAGGTTTTAGCTGATTCTAAGGAACCAATGCCAGTTCCCAAGTGGCGGGGACGCAGGTAAAGCCCAGTCCAACCGAATATGAGTCGTTCACGCCATCCTGCCTTGGGTTGAAGTTACCGGATGCGTCAAGCATGTCCATGTCTGGAGAGAATGCGATCATCAACAGGGGATTGTTCTCAAGTTCCTGGCTGGTGATTGCGCCATTGCCGTCTGAGTCGAAGGCTTGAAGGATGGCGGTTGCCGCAGTCTGATCGGATTGGATCACCAGATTAAGTCCGTCGGCGATGGGTGGAAGAACCTTGCCGCGGAACTCCTCCACCGTCACGGCGCCGCCCAGCTTCCCGTTGGCGCAGCCTTTCGCGCTCACGTCGGCTTCGAGGCGCAGCCCGATCAAATCCACATCGAGCGGCTGTCCCAGCAAATACATCTGCACTTTTGCCGCGCCCGGTCCACCCGAGAAGTGACCATTGGTGAGTGAGCCGACGATTGGCTGGTTTGCAGCCGCAACAGAATCAAGCGCAAACTTGTCAGAGCCGTCGAAGATGGGCGCGGACAGGGTCTTTTGTCCCTGGAGGATCGACCACGAAACGTTTGGGTCGTTCTGGGCATCATCCGCCTTGACCATGTGGAGTGAAACCAGTTGACCGTTATCAACAGCCTGGTCAAGCGTTGACTGCAATTCGATATTCTTGACTGCGGACGTGAGCAAGGTGAGCAGGCTCCCAAACTTGTTGTCGAGAGTTTGCTGGGCATCTCCATCCACATTCAGCGCGAATGCTTGCGTCTGCTCCTGCGTTATCGGTATTTGCAGTTTGTTGGTGACGAAATAATATTCCACGCCCGTGGCAGGCATGACCACGGCAGTTGGCGTCGGCATGGGGGCGGATGTTGGTTCTGGCATATTACAAGCCGCTAATAACAATAAGATCATGCTGGCGCTTGCGGCAGCAAATACATTTTTCATTTTCATGGTTGATTTCCTTTTTGTTCGTTCATGGTTTGGACACGACATAAACTTTGCCAGATAAGCGCAAAGAGAAGATCAGCCAGAGAGTTATGGCTGGTTCATTCATCATAAACAAAACACTCCCCAATCGCATCCATCGGCTGGGGGACGTTTTTCTAGTCCACTTGGGGGATATATTCTTACTGACAGCCGTTGGTGATCGTACTGGTGCTTGCCTGCCAGTTCTCGTTGAAGGCTTCGACTGAATAACTCAGAGTCCTACCCGTGGCGACAAAAAAGACATCCACATAAAATGCGGAGTTGGGTTTCAGCGTCGCGATGACTTGTCCATTCCGATAGACTTTATAGCTTTCCTCGCTAGTCGAGCGGTCAGTCCAGCCAAGGTTCATTGTCATGATGCTGCCGCCAACAGCTGGTTTGCAAGCGTAATTATAAGTTGACCAGACTGGTGTGTTGGCAGGGATGCGCGTGGGGGTCGGCGAGGCAGTCGCCAGCATCATGGTGGATAATGAGGGGACGACGATTATTTTGGTCGGCGTGGGGTAGGTTTGCATGGTCATCGCAACAATAGTGCCGACCAGGTTTTTGTCGACAATTTGGGTTGGCGAGCCAGCCCTGCTTGGCAGGTTGCACGCTGAAAGAGCGGTAACAAGCGAAAGGGATATAAATAGATATTTGAGTGTGTTCAACTTTTCCTTCATTACAACGATTTAGCCGCTCAGCCGTCGGGATGCGGTATTTCCTCCAAGCAAATAGGTCAGCACGAACCCTGCGACAAATCCGCCGATATGCGCCATGTACGCCACGCCGCCCGTATCTGCTGTGTTGGAAATGGAGCCGATCCCGCTAAATAACTGCAAAGCGATCCACAATCCAATCACGATCAGCGCGGGCATATGAACGATTCCCCGACCCAGCAAGACTCTCACCCTTCCCTGCGGGAACATCAAAATGTAAGCACCGAGCACGCCTGCAATCGCCCCCGATGCGCCCAAATTGGGGATATTCGATCCGAGGCTAAACGCCAACTGTGCGAAGGTTGCCCCAAGCCCACAAAGCAGGTAGAAGATCACGAACCTGGCGTGCCCAAAACGATCCTCCACATTGTCACCGAATATCCACAAGTAAAGCATGTTGCCTCCCAGGTGAAGCCACCCGGCATGCATGAACATGGATGTGAAGAGCGTTGCAAACTCACCGACAGGGTTGGCAAGGAAGCGGCTGGGGACGAAAGCCCACTTCATAATAAAGGCGTCGCCGCCATTCATCTCCACCAGGAAGAACAGGACGTTCAAGACGATCAAGGCATACGCGACCAGCGGAACAGTCCTGCGGGAGAAATTATCATCGCCAATTGGCATCATAATATTTATCTCCTTATTAATTGGTTGGATTTGTCATAGGATCACAATTCTGGACTCCATCAGCTTGCTGATGGGTTTTTCGAGGCTTCGGCACACCTGCCCTGGCGGGCGGTGCCAGGGAAAACACGCGCATCCCATCGCGCTCATCCATTACATAGGCTGTGGCTGGATAACGAAGCACGATCGTTGTTATCCACATGTCTCCTATTGCTCCGGCAGCATTGAATATCCCACAGATGCCCAACAAGGCTACCCATAAGGCTCCCTGCAATAACCACATTCCCAGAACGAACAGGATACTTAGGAAAACGAATGGCGCAAGGGCTATGACTACATAGTTGTTTCGACGGTAGGCATACCCGGGAGACGTGGCATACAACATCCCTTGCCACAGAATGCCATATTTGGGCTTTGCGCCAAACATCTGCATGGCCAAACCGTGTGTTAGCTCATGCAAAACAAGTGTCAGGATAACCCCTGCGAGAACTAAACCAATTTCGCTCGGTCCTAATTTGATTTCACCTTCCGACGGCAGATCTCCCAGTCTGAAAGCCAACCAGGAAAAAATAAACCCAAAGATGACAAAAAGGAATACACCCAGGATATTCATGGCGATCAGGCGCATAGGTTTTCCAGTCAATTTCCAGGAAAGGACTTCTTGATAGTTGTCAGGTAATGTTCCTGAAGCAGGAATTTGGTCATTTATTGTTTTCATAGGTTTCCTTAATTGGAAATTTAGTTTCGCCATGATAACCATACACCACCCGCAAAAGATTGCAGCCTTTGAGACTAAAACTCGTCCTACAAAGAATCTTTTTCAGTCACATCGGTCGGCTTGGCAGGATCATTCTCAGCCGCCTGGTTGATGGGTCTGGTATTCTCAACTACAGGTCCGCCATCATCTTGCCACCGCAGGTTGTTTTCAACCGCAACTTTTCTTTTTTCCACCTCAGACTTACTGTCCGGGTATTCGTTGGTAAATAGTTGCTTAAGATAGTTAAAGAACCTAAAGTTGAATATGGAAAATTTATTTTTCATTGACATTTTGCACTTCCTAAAAACAACAATGACCGTCAAACAAATGGATGTTCAAACGCCATACGTCAGAAATTTTGTAACAATCAGGATAACAATAAGGACAGATAGAATGTAGATAAAACTGCCTGTGTGCGGCACACCCGGAAAGGTGGACTGCCCGAAGAAACTCAGCACCCATTGCATGGTTAACAAGAGGATAATCAACTCAAGCATGGGAACCTGCCATTAAACAATCAGCGAGAACATTCAAGGAGCATAGCCTCCAACAGGAAGCCATGCTCCAGAAAGTTGTTGGCGCTAACGGTTGATGATGAACAACACACCGGCGATCAGCGCGCAAATACCTGCGATGATGCTCAATGCGCCGCCAACACCCAGACCGAGAAGACCGAGTCCGGTGATGACCAGGAACACCCCAAGCAAAATCCATTTCAATTGACCCATATTCATATTAATTCTCCTTTGAGCTATTCCTAATCTTGTTATTCGACCTTCACGACACTTCGACGATTGCTGTTATCGGCTTTAGGAACTTTGAATTGCCTTTTTTCCAGCCTGCGCGGCTTCGGACACATGGTCCAATTGCTCGACCACCAGTTCCTGCCCCTGCTCTTTTAATTCCTTCATCTTCTCGCGTCCGCCGATCGTGACCTTGCTTGCGTTTGCACGCACCTGTGCCACGGTGTCTTCGACCATTTCGGTGGTCAGGTTACGCAATTCGATGCTTTTTTTCTGGATCTGCATTCGGGTATCTTCACCAGATTGCGGCGCCAGCAACAGCATTGCCACAGCGCCAGCCAGTCCGCCAATCAGCGTACCAAGCAAAACGTTAAAGATATTACCCCTGCGATATTCGAGGTGTTGATTTTCATTGATCATTATGTTTTCTCCTTGTTGTATATTTATTGTGATTGTCTTGGCAGATATTACCTGGACTATGAATCACCATGATAAATACCCGCATCCCTTTGATCCTCTTCCGTCCATCGAACGAGATCAACCAACCAATGTAGGATGCGGGCAAAAAAGCCGCTCAGTTGATGAATATCGTGCGCTTGTCGGTTGAGGGAATTGTCCATTCCAGTTTCCTTGATTTATTGAGGAGTATGGCTCTCGTTGATCGTGGTCTCAGTAACTGCCACCACAGCGCCGCGCGGACGGTAAAAGATCAACCAGACGATTCTTTCCGCCGCCCATGCGATCAAGGCGTAGATGCCCATTGCAAAGATGGATGAGAGTTCCAATACCATGCTGCCGGCTGAGGGTGTTGCGGTCATACCTTCAAAGGGAAAGAGGAACAGGTAGGTAAATCCATAGATCAGGGCAACGATCGGGCTATCCGGGTTGGCGCCGATCAGTTTTAATCCGATGCGAAGCGCGATGAAGGCTTCGAGTATGCCCAGGAACAACCAGATCAATTGAGAGGCTTTGAAGCTGAAGATGCGCTGCTCCCGTCCCGGTTCGTTTTGTGATGTTCTCACTGCTGATACTCTATTTTCATTTGTCATTTTGATGCTTCTTTCCGAGCATGTGCCTGGTTCAAAAAACAGGAGGCTCATCCTCACTGACACAAATAAGTTTCTTATTTCCAACCAATAAGATTTGTAAGCAGGGATGCGGTACATCCCTGCTTATCCAATTGGACCCCTGTCATTTAGCGGCGGACCAGTTTGACGAGCCACAACAGAATGACCGCGCCAACCAGTGTCACCAGCATAGTCGGAATAGTAACGGCATCATTGATCGTCCCGACACCCAACAGAGGGCTGATGAAGTACCCGGCAATGAACGCGCCGATGACACCCACGACGATGTCGATCAGGGTTCCCTGCTGTGAATTCGTGTGCATGATCCTGCTGGCAACATAGCCAACAATTGCGCCTGCAATCAGATAGATTATGAGATTCATTTTTTACTCCTTTTTACGGTTGATGGTTAAGTCGTCTCCCTTCCTGTGAGAGAAGGGGTTGTTGTGCCACTCCGGTTATTTGGCGGAGGGCACGGTTTTCGCTTTCAGTCCGGCTTCATACTCTGTCACACGCTTGTCGATTTCATTGGCGGCGGCTTCACGGGTATAGCCATACTTTTCCTGAAGCATGCCTGCCAGCACATCGAACTTGCCTGCGGCGCGATCCAGATCATCGTCGGTGAGTTTTCCCCACCAGGCTTTTGCCTCGCCCCGTACTTGCTTCCACTTGCCTTCAAAAATATCCTTGTTCATGGTTTGATCCTCCAGATCATTTGAAAAAGCTGTCCCATTTTGCGCCGGCGCTCGGGACAGCGTTGTTGCGCCGGATTTCAAATCTCTCATTCCCGTGCAGAAACCGGGATTATCATCAGCCAGGTGGCATCAGACAATACGAACGCTCGCCGCCGCGAGACGCAGGCGTTCAGCTACACGATCGGGCGTCTCACCTTTACTGATAAACGCATCGGCGCCGGCTGAGAGTGCGGCTTGCTGACGGGCGTCCAGATGGCTGATGAGAATAATGACCAGCGCGGCCGGGCAAGCCTTTCGAAGTTCATCCAGCGCTGCACTAGGGGAATTAATGGGAAGTAAATCCCAATCGATCAACAACATATCTGTTCGGCGGGTTGGCGCTTGCGCTAACGTGGTGAACCAGTCGGCGGCTTCACCAACTACTTCCATCTTCAGGTCAAGAAGCAGCAGGCGAAGGGCAGAACGTTCTTCGGGTTTGGCATCGGCTACATATACGCGGGTCATACATTCATCTTATGACGAATACTCCCCAGACGCATCATGCGTCTGGGGAGTATTCGTCTCCGCCACTTGGGGGAGACGGGTCATTGCAGAAATGGAAGCGCCCTGACGCTGGTGCAAAATGCCGAGGTTGATTCCATCGTCCAACAGTTGGAGTAGATCAGTATCACAATCACCACGATCACCACGAATCCGCCGACATTGCGGAACAACTTGGAGATTGCCAGCAGAATGATGGCGCCACCCAGCGACACCAGCAGGGCAGGGATGCTATAGTTGCTCTCGTTGATCGTGCTGACGTTGAACAGCGGGCTGAGGAAGTATCCTCCCAAAAACGCGCCCACGATGCCAACAACAATATCGGCAATCGTACCCTGCCGACTATTGGTCTTCATAATGAGGCTTGCCAGCCAACCGATGACTCCGCCTGCGATGATCCAGATGATAAAGTTGATCATTTTATTCTCCTGTCAGATTAGCGCTTACCTGCCGCTTCAAATTGTTCCAGAGCCATTAACGCTTCGGAACCATATATGGTCGAAGGTCCGCCGCCCATCAATATGGCAACGCCGATTGCTTCAACGATCTCGGGTCTTGTCGCGCCAGCCTGGAGGGCGTCATGAACGTGGTAGGCGATACAACCGTCACAGCGGACTGTGATCGCAATCGCCAGCGCAATCAGTTCCTTGGCTTTTGCGCTCAATGCGCCGTCGGTCATGGACTGCTTGTGAAGTTGACCAAACCCAGCCATCGGTCCTGGAATTTCCTTCCCCAATGCTCCCATAAGTCCGGTAAGTTGTTCGTAATAGGCGGGGTACTGTTTATCCATTCTGTAGCTCCTTTTTGATGATGATGCTTCTGTTAAATTCATTGGTGGATTCGGACATGCAACACCCGAACCTGATTTCATCATACAACGAACACTCCCCAGCCGCATCCATCGTCCGGGGAGTGTCTGCCTCCGCCACTTGGGGGAGAGACTCAGTCATGCATCTGCATGAATATCTCCACCACCTGCGGATCGAAATGCGTTCCCGCCCCGTCGTAGATATGTTCGCGTACTTTTTCCTCCGCCCATGCCGTGCGGTAAGGACGGTCTGAGCTTAATGCATCCCACACATCCACCATTGTAAAAATACGCGCCGCCATTGGGATCTGAACGCCCTTAAGTCCATGTGGGTATCCACTGCCATCCCATTTTTCGTGATGATAGGAGGGAATGTCCAGCGCCAGCCGCAGATAGCGAATTGGAGCGAGCATTTCGTAGGCAAAGGATGGATGCTTCTTCATCGCCACCCATTCCTCCCCTGTCAGAGGGCCGGGCTTGAGCAGTATCCCATCCGGCACGCCCATCTTGCCGATATCATGCAACAGCGATCCCCAGCGCACCTGCACCAGGTCTGCCTCACTAAAACCGCAGGCGCGCGCAAGTTTCACAGCCATTCTGGTTACACGTTGGGTATGTCCTTCAGTTTCCTTGTCACGCAGGTCAAGGGCGCGTGACCAGCCTTCTATTGTGGCGTCATACGCCAGCGTGAGTTCAAGATTGGAGTGCTGCAAACTCTCAAACAGTTTGGAATTATCAATTGCTATCGCCGTTTGCCCAGCCAGGGCTTTGAGAAAGTCGAACCATTCTTCATCGGGGTCAAGTGCGGCGCGGTGGAAGACTTCCAATACTCCCTTGATCTGTCCCTTGATAATTAACGGCACCCCAAAATAGCAAATAAATTCCTCGCCCAGCATATAAGTTGAAAATACGTTATCGGGTTCATCTTTTAGATTTTGAACCTGGATAAGTTTATGTTCCAGGGCAACACGCCCGGCATAGCTCTCGCCTAAACGGACCTGCCTCTTTCTGGCGGACTTGGTGCGAAATCCGCGCTCACCGCCGTATTCCAGCATTTGTGAATTGGAATTTAGGATCAAAATATCAGCCGCATCAACCCCAAGCTCCATCGTTACATGGGCGAGAATTTCTGAAAGGCTAAGTTCCAGATCAAAATTAGCCGCAGTGAAACGGTCTATGGCGCTCAAGGCGGTCAGGTGCTCAAGCTGTCTCCGTATCCTTTCCTCAGCCTTTTTGCGCTCGGTGATGTCAAGCATAACGCCCTGCCAGGATTGAGGCTTGCCATCCGGACCGTTCACAAGGATGACTTGATCATGCACCCAAACCAGGCGTCCATCGTGGGCATTCATTTGATATTCCATGTCGAACGATCCGCAGCCCTGACCAGTGGATTGCGCCAACATATGCTGGCGGTATTCAGGATGCAAATTTATAGACCACAATTTCGGATTGGTCAGCCACTCCCCGGGGGTATATCCCAATAGACTCTTGATTTGCGGGCTGACGTAGAGCATCGAGTTAACATTTTCCGCCATGCTTATATAAACAACTGTGGGAAGATGCTCGACCAGCCTGCGGAATCTTGCCTCAGATTCCTCCAAAGCATCTGCCGCCTGTTGGAGCGTATAAATCTGTTCGCCGTCCACACCCTGGACGATAAGCGCGTCCACCTCACCGCTGCGAATGGCGTGCAAAGTCTCTTCGGCTTCATCCAGTCTCGCGCGCAGGTCTTCGTTTTCAGCGATAAGTTGTTTTTGCGTTCTCCTTATGGATTTCATCGGCGGACCAATTCCTGCCGGACTCGAAGGATTTCCGAAACCCTGCGAGACCAGTAACTAACTTCATTGACCTTTTACAACAGTCACGTTACAAACGTGACCTGCATTTTATAAAGGCAAGAGATCAAATACCTACTCAACTATTTGCGTGGCAATAGATCCAACCCGATCAATACGTGCTCGGTGTTGGAGAGATCGCCGATGATCTTGCGCACGGGCACCGGCAGTTTCCGTACAAGAGTCGGGATGGCAAGGATTTGGTCGCCGCTCGCCAGTTGTGGATTTTCCAGCAGGTCAACAACCTGAATTTGGTAGCGTCCAGCCAGATGTTCCTCGCAGATTTTCTTGAGATTAGCCAAAGCCGTTATGGATCTGGGCGTCTGTCCGGCAACGTACAGGCGCAGGATAAAGGTTTCCAATTTTTCCTTCTCTGGCGGCACATGCTTGGTTGATTTCGTTGTCATTTTGAGGCTCCTTTACGTTTGTTGGGTGTCTTATCCGCTTTGCGACTAAGTCCCATGTCCACACGTTCCTGCACCAACTGCGCCTCCTGTGCTTGTTCCTGACCGATGATTTTCAACAACCCAACTTCCTGCACTGCGAACTCGGCGCGCATGGCGGCGATCTGCACTTCCAATGTCTTGCGCATGAGTTCCAGTTCGATCTGTCGGCGCTCCACTTCCTGCTGGCGCGATGACTGCGAGGCTTGTTCCTGCGCCTCCTGTGCCAACCGCGCCGAGCCAGTCAATACGCCGCTCGGGCCGACGTACACATCCCGCAGTTCAACGCCGTGATCGGTCAGCAGGAACTCACGGATCTGATTCGAGTGCGCCATGCCGCGCGATTTGAGGATGTACATGCCACGGTTGCGCTCACCGCCAATTTCGATGTCGCGCAGCAAAATCCACGTATCGATCAGGGATGCGATATGAACCTGGCTATGCTCAGCCATGGCGCCGCTCAAGATCAAACTGGTGAATAACGTGGTGCAGTTATTCATTTTCAATAAATCCATCAACTGCATCACCATCCCTTTGATCTCGTTCTCATTATTTCCGATCAGGAAACTGGTTAAAGGATCGAAAATGACGACCTGCGGTTTGAAAGCGTTAATCGCCTTGGCTATTGTCGTCACATGCATTTCGAGACCCGCAAAGGAAGGGCGGTTTGCCTGAAACTGGAGAAGACCTTTCTGCACCCAGGGATCAAGGTCGATCCCAATCGAACGCATATTGCGTATGATCTGACTGGGAGATTCCTCGAAGGAAAAATACAGGGCGCGCTCGCCGCGGCTGCAAGCGGCCACCGCAAAAATGACGGCAAGACTGGTCTTACCGGTGCCCGCCGTGCCAGAGACCAACACGCTGCTACCGCGGAAATAGCCCGAACCTCCCAGCATGGAGTCGAGGCGCGGAACGCCGCTGGGGATCCGCGCAGTTGACGCGGTTTGCTGCAAGCCGAGCGAGGTGATCGGCAGCACCGAAATGCCGTCTTCGTTGATCAGGAATGGGTATTCGTTCGTCCCGTGAGTTGAGCCGCGATACTTGACGACACGCAGACGCCGCGAGGAGACCTGCTCGCTCACGCGATGGTCGAGCATGATGACACAGTCAGAGACGTATTCCTCCAATCCCTGGCGT
>DYDH01000434.1 GCA_020717985.1 Herpetosiphon sp.
GCCTACGACTCGATCCAATACATTATGGAAGGCGTGGCATTCGGCTGGCTGATCCGCGGCATCCATCACTGGGGCGCAACCTTGATGGTGATCGTTGTTTTTGTTCACCTGCTGCGGGTATTCTTTACCGCATCCTTCAAATATCCGCGCGAGTTGACCTGGCTGATCGGCATCGGCTTGCTCATCATGACCCTGGGCATGGGTTTCACTGGCTACCTGCTCCCTTGGAATCAGAAGGCATTTTGGGCGACTACTGTCGGCACGCAGATCGCAGGCAGTGTGCCCTTCGTCGGCGAATTCATTCTCAAAGCCCTGCGCGGCGGACCTGACCTGAGCGCGCTCACCCTGCAGCGTTTCTTCTCCGCGCACATTTGGATGCTCCCCGCCATGCTGGCTGGCTTGATCGGAGTTCACCTCTTCCTGATCATCAAGCACGGCGAATCCCACTTCCCAACCAAAGAGGATTAAGGAGCGCACCATGAACGACGAGACCAAAAAGAAAATCAACGCCCGCTACGAACGCGAACTTAACAAAGGCGAACGCTTCTGGCCGGATAGCATCTACAAAGACCTGATCGTTTCGCTTGGAATTTTCGTCCTGCTGATTCTGCTCGCGACCTTTGTCGGTGTCGCCGCTGAACCCAAGGCTGACCCAAGCGACACTTCCTATATCCCACGCCCTGAGTGGTATTTCCTCTTCCTTTTCAAATTCCTTGCCATCTACGGGCAAATCCCCGTGCTCGGCAAAATCGAATGGATCGCTACCGTCGTCATCCCTGGCGTTGCCGTTGGGCTTCTCACCCTTTTGCCCTTCATCGAAAAACGTCCCGACCGCCATTACGTCAAACGCATTTTGCCGATTTCCATCATGATCATCATGGTGGTCGGCATTGTGCTGTTGACTTTGACATCGGAAGTACCAACCGTTGCCGCTGACGGGTCGAAACTGCTTGGGGTTTTGCAATCCATTTCGGGATTGATCATCCCCACGCTGGCTTACATCGCGCTGGTTTTGATGTCCTACATCTTCAAGTCATCCACCCGCGTTATGATCTGGACGACTATGCTGGCTTCTGTTTCAATGATCCTTGTCTCAGGGACGGTTTTAGCCCTGCACCCCAAACCAGTCGTGGAAGAGGTCGAAGTCGCCACCACGCTTGTTGACCAAATTGTAGCAGGACAGGATTTGTACTCGATCCACTGCACAGAATGTCACGGTGATGATGGCTCGGTTGCGGTCATCGAAGGCGTGGAAGGATTGGAAGGCGAAGAGATCACACCCATCAACAGCAAGGATGTACTCTACACCGTCACCGACTCAGCCATGTACGAAGTCATCGCGTACGGACGTCCCAACGCGGGCATGACGCCCTTTGGAAAAGCCTACGGCGGCGAACTTTCGAGAGGCGAGATTGATTACATGATCACTTACATGCGCTACATGTGGGATGACCGCTTCGAAGCGCCCACGATCAAGCCGCTCTTCCCCGCTTTGGCGGACGGCGAAGTGCCTTCGTATGATGTCCACATTGCGCCGATTGCCAAACGTTATTGTATTTCCTGTCACCGCGCTGACAAGGAAAACAACAACTACTTGATGACTTCTTATGAAGAAATCCTCACCACTGGCGACAATGCGGAACACAACATTATCGCGGGCGATGAGACCAGTTACCTGCTGCAAGTCATTCAGGAACATGCCATCATGGATCCAGAAAAGCCTGATGAAGAATTGATTGGCGTCATGCCGCCCAGCAAAGCCCTCAAGCCCAATATAGTGGATGTATTCGTCCGCTGGATCATGAACGGAATGCCGCAAACAGCAGACGAAGCCGCAGCGCTTTTCGTGGCTCCTACTCCCGAGCCGACTGCAACAGCAGCGCCATAAGGCATACACCGAATTAACGACATCTGCAGGGACACAGCAGCGCTGTGTCCCTGCTTTTTTACGGGTAAAATACCTTCCATCAAATTCAAAGAATGGAGAAAAAATGAAAACAGCAAGCGGATTGGAATATACAGAAGTGGAAGCAGGCACAGGTGCTCAGGCA
>DYDH01000146.1:0-8946 GCA_020717985.1 Herpetosiphon sp.
CTCCGCATCTGCGGCGTGACCAAGTTGGGGCAGGCTCCATGCCTCGGCGATTGTTTTCAAGATGGAGTAATGCGAATATGGGGTGTTATCCTGAAAGTTTTCCTTCACCTGCGGAGAGATGAATACTGTGGCAACCCGTCCGCCAGCGAGTTCGGGAAGTCCACAACAGGAGTGATCGCCCTGCCCCTCGTCCCAGGTGAGGATGATGAGAAAAGGTTCACCGGAAGACTCCAACGCGGGATAGAGTTTGTCCATCTGTTCCTTGAGCCAGCCGTCAGCGAGGTCAAGGTCACAGTCATGCCCAGAGTAGCAAATATCGGGGGTGATGAAGATAAAATTCGGCAAGTCGTTCAGGGCTATGTCTCCGTCCAGTTGTGTCAATGGGACAATACTGCGCGCACACCGCGCCGCATCCAAACGGATCGGGTCAAAGTATATGAATGGGTTATGTTTTTGCACATAGCGCAATGTACTGCCCACAAAGCAGGGATCGGGCATATCGTCCTGGTAGGTTTTCCATGTGCGTCCGCTTTGTTCAATAAGATCGGGCAGGCTTGGGGCGTTGACGAAACAATCTTCGCAGTTACTGGTAATTCCAAAGGTGTCGCCGCCAATGAGCGAAATATAATTGGGCAGGCTGGGATGCGTGGTGGCATAATGCGCGGTAAGCAATGTATAAGTGCTGGCAAGTAAATTAAAGTATCCCATTTTACCGCTGCCAATCACTGTGCCAAATTCCTTGTTCTCAAAAATGATAATGACGATGTGGGAAAAATTCGGCACAAGCGGCAGAGGGATGGGAGTTTGCTCAAGCGTCGGGGTCGGCATAACTTCCTGCGAAATGACAACGGGGCTGGAAGTGGGGAGCGGCTGTAATGCAACGGGAAAAGGCGAAGGTGGTGCTTGTGTCAAAGCGGGCTGGCAGGCTGAGGCGAAAAAAGAAGCGAGGGTAATCATCCACAAGAAACGTGCGATAAATTTCATGTCGGTATCCTTTTGTATGGATTATAAGAGTAAAATCCAAGTGTATTGTAAATGCAATAAATAAACGTTGCCTGTATACAGGGTTTTTGCTACAATCTCCGAGTAGCCCAAATGGGTGAAACCTGTAAATTTTCAACATGATAGAATTGAAAAAACACTATGACAACCATACGCACCCCCGCAAGAATCATCCCACGCGCATTTCCCGGCATCAAGCCCGAAGAAGTGCAGGAAATCATTGTCAACAGCCGCATTACGACCTATCCGCCTGAAACAGTGATATGCAGGGAAAATGAGCTCGAATATGTTTTTTACATGATCCTCGAAGGGGATTTTGAAGTTACAAAGGTAATCAATAATTCGGAAGTGCGTTTATTAAAATCCCTGACAGCCGGGGATTTTTTCGGGGAGATGGCGCTGATCCATAATGCGCCGCGTGCCGCAACTGTAAAATCCAAAACGAATGTGATCATGCTGGAACTCGACAAGGATGGATTCAACCGTGTCTTGAAACGCAGCCCCAGCGTTGCCATGGCAATGGTTGACGAGATCAGCAACCGCCTTCGTCAAAATGATCAAATGGCAATTGAAGACCTGCGGATGCGCGCCTCGGAACTGGCAGACGCCTATCAAAGACTTGCCGAGCAGGACCTGGTACGGCGTGAATTCCTTTCGAATGTTGCGCATGAATTACGCACTCCCTTAATGGTTGCAAGCGGTTATCTACATGCGATCCAAAAAGGAATGGTCTCAGACGTACAACTTAATGCGACCATAGATACGATCTCACGCAACGTGGATCAAATCACCACACTTGCGAACGATCTGCTTTTCCTGCAAGAGATCGAATTGGTCTTGCCTGAATTTCAGCCAGTGGACGTGATTGAAGTGGTAAATGAAGTGGTCAATAAATATGAAGAAAAGGCAAAAGAGCGGCAGGTAACCATAAAAATTAAAGGTGACCGCAATGTTTCCAAAATACGCGGGGACGCGCAATCGCTCAGCCGCGCAGTGACCGCGCTCGTGGATAATGCCATAAAGTTCAGCACACCGAACGGGGAAGTGGAAATTCGCTTCGCAGAGCAGGGAGACCGCGTGCGCATCTCTGTCGAAGACCATGGCATCGGCATTGCCCCTGAGATCCGCCCGCGCATCTTTGACAGTTTCTTCCATCTCGATAGAAGTGGAGATCAGCTTTACAGCGGAATCGGCATCGGTCTTTCCATCACGCGCCAGGTGATTCTGCAGCATCAAGGCATGCTTGATGTTGAAAGCGAAGCAGGCAAGGGGAGCAAGTTCACCATGTCTTTGTTGAAGTGGCGGTAATGTTTGCCATAATGAAAAATAATACGGAGAACGTGATGCAACTTAAATTTCAACCTGCAATTATTATATTTTTGATCGGACTACTACTGACCACCCTGACAGCCTGCGGCACAGATAGCACAAACAATCAAGAGGTTGTACTGCCCATCCTTCAAACCTCCGACCCGAATATATCCCCCACATCAAGCGAACTATGCAGCAACGTTCTATATCCCACCGCACAAGGCGCAACATGGATATACACCAGCACAGGCGGACCAAGCGGGTCTTTCAATTATACAAACTCAATCACCGAAACGCGCGCAGACGGTTTTACACTCACATCTCAATTCACCGATCTCACCCGCACCCAGGACTGGGCCTGCCAGCCTGACGGCTTGAAGGCGCTCCAACTCGGCGGCGGGAGTGCGGCGGGCATATCAATCCAAGGCATGACCGCTGAACTTGCAACTTCAGAAGTGACAGGCATCAGCATACCCCAAACCATCACACCAGGAATGCAATGGCAATACGCTTTGAAACTGCAAGGCACAGTCGCAATGCCCGGCGACCAGCAGACGCAATCCAACGGCGGATACTCTGTTGATATGAAAGAATTGGGCAGGGAAACTGTCACTGTGCCAGCCGGAACTTTTGAAGCCGTCAAGATACAATCAAATTCAAATGTTGACATCATGGCAGTTTTCGAAGGCATCGAAGTCCCTGTCAAATTTAATGGGACTACGATCACCTGGTACGCCCCCGGGGTCGGTTATGTAAAATCAGTGGAGAACGGCGATTTCGGCGGAACAGCCTATTCTGCCACGACCGAACTGCAAAGTTACAGCATCCCGTAAACTTCTACAAAATAAAACATCCCGAAGGCTCGAAGCCTTCGGGATGTTTTATTCACGAACCAAACACAACATTCAACTTGTCGTTTTCATCGTAATATGACCGCGCCGTAAAAGGCGGATCACCGCGCTGCATGGAATGGATCCGCTCAAGCAGGACGGGCAAATCTTCGACCACTGGGAGATGAAGAACCGCATCCCTGCCTACCCATTCAACTGATCCTTCCTCACTGGCTTTGATCTCGCCCCGAACATTTTCCCCGCAAAAGACAAACAGACAGATTCCCATTTCACCGGCATCCACAATGACTGTGCCGCACAACCACAAATCTGCCAGCAGACCAGTCTCTTCAAGCAATTCGCGCTGCGCGGAAAAAAGGATATTTTCGCCGCGTTCCACGTGACCGCCGATGCCGTTGTATTTTCCCGCCCATAATCGTTTCGTCGGCGCGCCTTTAATTAACAAATACTCATCCCCGCTGCGGACAAAGATCGCCGTGCGGGGAATAAGCATGTATCTATCTTTCGTAACGCCTTGATCGGATTTAGGCATAAAAAATTACCAATTACAAATTACGGATTGCAAATCACATGATTCGCAATCCGTAATAACTTATTGTAAATTACGACTAACCAATCAACTTGCGTACTTCGTCCAAATGACCGGCTGAGCCGAGTTTCTCATTCTTGTCGGCGATGAATTTGGCGTATTCGGTCATAAAGACCTTGCCAATCGGACGCAGGTCAAATTCAGAGGGTTTATCGCGGAAGAATTCGCGGTGAACGCGAGTCCACACCAAGCGACCGTCTGTGTCAATGTTAATCTTGGTCACGCCGAGTTCGGCGGCGCGCTTGAATTGAGTGGCGTCCACGCCTTTTGCACCCTTCAAATCACCGCCAGCCGCATTGATACGCGCCACTTCTTCCTGCGGCACGGAGCTGGAACCATGCATCACCAGCGGGAAGCCGGGCAGTTGCTTCTGGATGTCTGCCAGCACATCGAAATGGAGTCCTTGAGTGCCGCTAAATTTGAACGCCCCATGGCTGGTACCTATGGCGCAAGCCAGCGAGTCGACGCCGGTCAGGCGCACAAATTCTTTTGCCTGAATGGGATCAGTCAATTTGGCGTTAGCCTCATCCACCTGGACATGTTCTTCCACACCGCCCAGTTGACCCAGTTCCGCTTCGACAACCAATCCCTTCGCGTGAGCAGCATCCACCACACGCTTGGTGATTTCCGCGTTCTTTTCAAAGGATTCGTGGCTGGCATCGATCATCACGGATGAATAAAAACCGCTGTTGATGCAGTCGTAGCAGGTTTCTTCGTCGCCGTGGTCGAGATGAACGGCAAAGATCGAATCAGGAAAAACATCATTGGCTGAGGTAATCAACCCTTCCAGCATTTTCTTGTGGGTGTAGGAACGCGCACCCTTGCTGATTTGGATAATGAATGGCGCTTTGCTATCCATGCATCCGCGGAACAAGCCCATCGCCTGCTCAAGGTTGTTGATGTTATAAGCACCGATGGCATACTTTCCGTACGCCGCTTCAAACAGTTTTTTTGTTGTGACGATCATGTTAAACCTTCCTTATGTGTGGGTAAGAATGTGGCTCAAATTACTGAGCCTAAAAGCTATTGATTGATTATACTTCCTGTCTAGAGGACATTTCTTGATTATAACCACAAACTCAGGCTATAATGAGCGAGACTTAAAGCGTGAATTCCCGTATATTTCAGTAGGAGGCTCAAAATGAGTGATTTCTTTGAAAAAGTAAGTGGACAGATCGACCCGTTAAAAAAACTGATTTCGTACATCCCTGGTTTCAAAGGCTATGTTGAAAGACAAAGCCGCCGCGACGCAGATAAGATCCTGCGCGAAACCGTTGCGCGCCGCTTTGAAGAACATTGGGGACGCGCTTCAAATATGCAAGTTGAGCTTGTCAGCAGCGGCATGATCAAGTATGTGGACGATATGGAGAAAGGCGCGCTCGCGCTGCGCACCTTCATTGACAAGATCACCACAGCCGCACGCGGATACTCCGGCATGTTCGACGCTGTGAAGATCAACGAGAAGGAACTCGAAGCCATTTATCAATTCGATGTGGCATTCTTTACCCTCAGCGATCAAGTAGGCAGCGCACTGGATAACGTGGAAGCCAGCCTGGGCGATGAAACCGCCCTACCCGCCGCCATCCGCAACCTGACATCCCTTGCCCGTCTTGCCGTGGAAACCTTTGAGCGCCGCTCTGAAGTTGTTACTGGAAGCGGACAATAAAATAAAATTGTAGGGGCGCGACGCGACGCGCCCCTACGGACACAATTATGTGGCACAATTATATTAATGCATCTTCCACTGACGAGGTCGTCAAAATTTTAGGGGAAAAGAAAGAACGCGCCCGCGTCATTGCCGGCGGTACCGACCTTATTCTCGAACTTGAGCGCGGCGTCCGTAAGGGACTGGATACTCTTATTGATGTTTCGCGCATCCCCAACCTTGATCAAATCACAATTGACAAAGACGACGTGATCCATCTTGGTGCGCTCGTCACACACAATAGTTGTGTGGAATCGAAATTAATTCGCAAGAGAGCCTATCCGCTGGCACGCGCAGCCTGGGAAGTCGGCGCGCCGCAGATCCGCAACCGCGGCACTGTCGCGGGCAACCTCATCACCGCCTCGCCCGCAAACGATACCATCTCGCCGCTCATGGCGCTTGGCGCAAGCGTGACTCTGGCTTCCACACGCGGCGAACGGACCGTTCCCTTGAAGGAATTTTATACGGGCGTCCGCAAGACCGTGATGCAGGCTGACGAAATGCTGGTGGATATCTCATTCCCTGCGCTGAAAAAATCACAGCGCGGGACATTCATCAAACTGGCATTGCGCCGCGCCCAGGCGATCTCTTTAGTGAATACCACGATCATTCTCGACCTGAAAGACGCAACGCGTACCGTCAAATCGGCATCCATCACGCTGGGAGCGGTTACCCCCATCATTGTCCACGCAGAGGAAGCGGAAAATTTCCTCGCGAAGAAAAAGCTCAACAAAAAGAATATCGCCCAAGCCGCAGAATTAGCCATGCAGGCGGCGCATCCCATTGACGATGTGCGTGGGTCAGCCGCCTATCGCCGCGAAATGGTCAGGGTCATCACCGCGCGCGGATTGACCTCCATCCTCGAAGAAACCGAACAGGCGGGAATGCCCAAGAAGCCGATTCTGCTCTGGGGGCAGGAGACCGCGCGCGAAGCGCAATCCACGAGCGAATTCCCGGCAACTCCCATTGAAACAACCATCAACGGAAAATCCTATTCCTTCAAAAGCGGACACAACAAAACCCTGCTGCGCCTGCTCCGCGAAGACGGCATGATGACAGGCACAAAAGAAGGTTGTGCCGAAGGCGAGTGCGGCGCATGTACCGTATTTTTGGACGGCAAAGCCGTGATGGCCTGCCTCGTCCCTGCACCGCGCGCACATGGCGCACAGATCACCACTGTGGAAGGACTTGCCGATGACACTAAACTGCACCCCATACAGGAAGCCTTTGTGGAAAACGGCGCAGTCCAATGTGGATACTGCACGCCGGGCTTCCTTATGTCTGGAGCCAAATTGTTGGAGGAAAAACCCAACCCAAGCCGCAACGAGATCGAGCAAGCCATTACAGGTAATCTATGCCGCTGCACAGGTTACTATAAGATCGTAAAAGCAATTGAGGATGCGAGCAAATAACTCACCATGCCGCTCATGCGGAACCTCCCTGAACCTGTCGAAAGGGTTTCAAAAACCTTATTAGCAGATCAAACCTCCAGACAGGAACATTCGGGATGGTGAATAATATTAGATATTAAGAGGTAATCAATGGGTAAATATTCCGGTCCGTCTTCACAAAGGGAATCCTCCGTATCAAAGCCCAAGCAGCCGCATGAAGTTTGGCGCGGCATTGGTTGTTTAATGGCGCTGATCGTTCCAGCAATTTCCATAGCCGCCGGATACGAAACCGTTAAGTACGTGCTGGTTAATAAATTGGGAATTATTCCATATCAACTGCTGGGAACCCCGCGCCTGCCTGACATTGTTTACAGGTCAACCGGTTTACAGTCCATTCTTGAGCCTCTGACCCACATTCCCAATTTATATGCCAATGCAATCGTCAGTCTCCTCTACATGGTGTTGATCAGCGGCGTGGTCTCAGTAATATATGCGGCAACTTACAATGTAGTCGGGCCAGACCGTTATGGCCCGACAGATGCGCCTCCCCCAAAATACAAAGCGACAAAAAAATCACGGTAGGAAATTATGTCTTCAAATTCTGTTGGTAAATCACTTCCGCGCATTGATGCGCTCGATAAAGTAACAGGCAAAACACTGTATTCCGGCGACCTTACCATGAAAGGCATGTTACACATGAAACTGCTTTTCGCCGAGCGTCCACATGCGCGCATAAAAAATATTCGAACAGGCAAAGCAGAGGCCGCCGATGGCGTTGTGGCTGTGCACACTTCCAAAGATGTGCCAGTCAACGAATACGGATTGCAAATTCCTGACCAACCTGTTCTTTGCGGACCCGATTCAAAAAAACCATACACCGACATCGTCCGCTTTGTGGGCGACCAGGTTGCGGTTGTAGTAGCAAGGACCGAAGAGGAGGCGGCGGCGGCAGTTAAACTGATCGAGGTGGACTATGAAGACCTGCCGATTCTCACCAACCCGACTGCTGCTCTCCGCTCCGATGCGCCCATTCTACATCCTGACAGAGGCGACACGAATGTATGCGTCCACTACAAGATCCGCAAAGGCGATGTGGACGAAGCCTTCGCGAAAGCAGACGTGATCGTGGAAGGCGAATATCAAACACCGGTACAGGAACATGCCTATTTGCAACCCGAAGCGGGACTGGCTTACATGGATAAAGACGGCCACGTCACCATTGAAGTCGGTGGTCAGTGGACTCATGCAGACCGCGAAACCATTGCCCATGCCTTGGGCCTGCCCGACGAAATGATCCGCGTCATCTATCCCGCCATCGGCGGCGCATTCGGCGGACGTGAAGATATGTCGGTGCAGATCGTACTGGCGCTGGCTGCGTGGAAACTACAACGACCGGTGAAGATCGTCTGGTCGCGGCGCGAGTCCATCATCGGACATGGCAAACGTCATGCGGTGACTATCAACGCCAAATGGGGCGCAACCAAAGATGGCAAGCTCGTCGCCGCAGAGAACGAACTCATCGCTGACGGTGGCGCATACATGTACACCTCCAACAAAGTGCTTGGCAACGCCGCCATCACATCCACGGGACCGTACTTCATCCCCAATGCAAAAGTGGATGTGTACGGTGTGTACACCAATAATGTCCCCGGCGCAGCATTCCGCGGATTTGGCGCGCCGCAAGCCTTATTCATGGCTGAATTGCAAATGGATAAACTTGCCGAAAAACTTGGCATGGACCCTGTTGAATTCCGCTTGAAGAACGCCCTGCAAGAAGGCGACACACTTGGAGTTGGCACACCTGTTCCGCCAGTTGTGAGCATCACAGAATGTATCGAAGCCGCGCGCGATAAATTCGGATGGAAGAAAAAAGACCATAGACCGAAGACCAAAGACCGAGGCAAATCCGTCCACGGTCTTCCGTCCACGGTCAGAGGTCGTGGTTTTGCTGCCGGATTCAAAAATGTCGGCTTCTCTTTTGGCTATCAAGAAAACTGCTGGTCAAAGGTTGAAATTTATGGAAACGGCAAAATGGAACATGTGGTCATCCACCAGGCAGGCGCGGATGTGGGCCAAGGCTTGCATACGGTGATGATC